>NZ_JARWNW010000076.1 GCF_029868325.1 Nocardia carnea | reverse complement strand
CCACGCGGCGGATCCGCCCACCGTGAGGGCGCGGGTCGTGAGCGCGGCGTCGCCGGGTGCGGTAGCCCGTCCGGGCTGCGGGCCGCGAGGTGCCGCTGTGCTGCACGTTGCCGGTCTCCGGGACATCGCCGGGCCTGCGGTCGCCGCGGGCGGCGGCGGGCCCGTGGGCGGGCGCGGCCGGCGGGACCCTGCTGTTCCGGCGCGCGATACGGTTCGAGCAGTTCGATCAGTGCGTTCACCCGGTCGCGGGCTTCGCGATAGACCTCGTCCGGGGCGTCGACCGAGACCGTCAGGTCCTGCAGGGTGCGCATCCCCGCCACGAATTCACCGAACTCCGGGCCGACCTGGGCCGGGGTGATCTTCGGAAAACCCCCGTGCCTCTCGTACCGATCCTCGTCGACAGCGCTTTCGTCGATCCTCGGTCGGGTCTGCTCGGTCATATAGGCACCGTAACCCGGGATTTTACGGCGTCCAAACAATTCGGCCGAACTGTGGTGAAGTCAACGCAGCGCCGGCGACCCCGCCGCGCCTGATGTAATCACCCCCATGACGTTCAATCCGACGCTGTGGCGCGACGTGGCCGGGTTCGAGGGCCTGACCGATATCACCTACCACCGGCATACCGAACAGGGCACCGTCCGGATCGCGTTCGACCGTCCCGAAGTGCGCAACGCCTTCCGGCCGCATACGGTCGACGAACTCTACGCGGTACTCGACCACGCCCGCACCACCTCCGATGTCGGCGCGGTCCTGCTCACCGGTAACGGTCCGAGCCCCAAGGACGGCGGCTGGGCCTTCTGCTCCGGCGGCGACCAGCGGATACGCGGCCGCAGCGGCTACCAGTACGCCAGCGGCGAGACCGCCGAAACGGTCGACAAGGCCCGCGCCGGCCGCCTGCACATCCTCGAAGTGCAGCGGCTCATCAGGTTCATGCCCAAAGTGGTGATCGCCCTGGTCAACGGCTGGGCCGCCGGCGGCGGGCACAGCCTGCACGTGGTCTGCGACCTCACCCTGGCCAGCCGCGAACACGCCCGGTTCAAACAGACCGACGCCGACGTCGGCAGCTTCGACGGCGGCTACGGCAGCGCCTACCTGGCCAAACTGGTGGGCCAGAAGTTCGCCCGCGAGATCTTCTTCCTCGGCCGCGCCTACACGGCCGAGGAAATGCATGCCATGGGCGCGGTGAACGCCGTCGTCGACCATGCCGAACTCGAGGACGTGGCCCTCGAATGGTCCGCGGCGATCAACGGGAAATCGCCGCAGGCCCAGCGCATGCTCAAATATGCGTTCAACCTCGCCGACGACGGACTGGTCGGCCAGCAGCTCTTCGCCGGTGAGGCCACCCGGATGGCCTATATGACCGACGAAGCCGTCGAAGGCCGCGACTCCTTCCTGGAGAAACGTGCCCCCGACTGGAGCCCCTACCCCTGGTACTTCTGAACCTGCGGCACGCAGGGCATTCGGGCCGGACGGTGGCCTACCCGCATGTGCGTGAGGTCCGGCGGCAACGGCCGGTCTACCCCTAGACTTGCCGGTGATGGACATCCTCAGCAGCCGGATAATCTTGCGCCCCCGCGATTACGCCACCACCCTGGCGTTCTACCGCGACTCACTGGGGTTGGCGACCTTCCGGGAGTACCCGGGCGGCACGGTGTTCTTCGCCGGGCAGTCGCTGATCGAGGTGGCGGGCCACGGCGCTGCGCAGACCGATCCGCAGGGTTTCGCGGGGGCGATCTGGTTGCAGGTCCGTGACCTCGGCGCTGTCGCGGTGGAGTTGACGTTGCGCGGGGTCGCGATCGAGCGGGCCCCGGTGACCGAACCCTGGGGACTGATCGAGATGTGGCTGAAAGATCCGGACGGCGTGCCGATCGTGCTGGTCGAGATCCCGGAGGAGCATCCGCTACGGCGGGACAACCGGTGACCGGGACCGGCTCCGGTTTCTGCCGGGTTGCGAACCCATGGCCCACCGAGCGACGATACGATCGGATGGCCGCCCGATCACCGACGCCCGGTGCGACCGCTTTCGTACCGTCCGACGAGTGAATCGCAGTTCCATGCCTGGCCCAGCCCCATACCGACATCCGGCTCCGGCGCCCTGCACCGGCAGCACCGGCCCCTTCTGTCCGCGGCCCGGCCGACGTGACACCATCGCAGCCGTGAGCGAGTACAGCGAGCGCACCATGGTTTTCCGGTTTACCGGGGACAAGGCGCGGCCGTGACGAAAACCCTGCGTACCCTGCCCATACCCACCGGCGGTGGAGTCAGCGATGTGCTCCCGCACCTGCGGCAGGTGCTCGACGACAGCGGTTCGGCCGCCTGGCTGCCGGTGCCCGCCAGCGATCGGCGCGAGGCCCGCCGGTTGAGTGACGCGCTCGCGCCCGGCGAACCGATCGACGACGATATCGCCCTGGTCGTCACGACCTCCGGCACCACGGGTGTACCGAAGGGGGCCATGCTCACCGCGTCCGCGTTGCGCGCCAGCGGCGACGCCACCCACGAACGGCTCGGCGGACCGGGTAGCTGGCTGCTCGCGCTGCCCACCCATCACATCGCCGGACTACAGGTAGTGCTGCGTTCGCTGCTGGCGGGTACGGAACCGACCGTCGTGGACGTCTCCGGCGGCTTCCTCCCCGAAGCCCTCACCGGGGCGATCGCGAGTATGCGCGGGGAACGCCGCTACACCTCGCTGGTACCGACCCAGCTGGTCAAGGTACTCGACGCCCCCGCCGCGACCGCCGCACTGGCCGAACTGGACGCCGTGCTGATCGGCGGCGCCGCCACCCCGCTGCCGCTCTACGAGCGGGCCCGCGCCGCCGGAATCAATATCGTCCGCACCTACGGGATGAGCGAAACCTGCGGCGGCTGCGTCTACGACGGTGTCCCGCTGCGCGGCGCCCGAGTGCGCATCGAGAGCGGTCGTATCCTGCTCGGCGGCGATATGCTGGCCGCCGGTTACCGCAATATGCCCGATCACCCCGCCTTCGCCGAACCCGGCTGGTTCCGCACCGACGACGCGGGCATTTACACCGACGGTGTCCTGCAGGTGCAGGGCCGGCTGGACGAAGCGATCTCCACCGGCGGCCTGCTGGTGATACCGCAGGTCGTGGAGGCGGTCCTGGCGACCCATCCCGCAGTCTCCGAATGCGTGGTTCTGGGCCTGCCCGACGAACGCCTGGGGCAGCGGGTCGTGGTCGCGGTGGTACCGGTACCGGGTGCCGCGCCCACGCTCGACGAACTCCGCGACCACGTGCTGGCAGAACTGGATACCGCCGCCGCGCCCCGCGAACTCGCGCTCGTCGACGACATCCCACTGCTGGGTCCCGGTAAACCCGACCGCGCCGGGCTCCGCAAATACCTGCTCGCGGGATCAGCGTCCTGAGCGGACCGGTTCGCACGGCGTACCGAGCTGAAACGCGACGGCTCGCGCAGCCGGTCTTGCGCTGATCGCCGGCGGTTCACGGGCCGCCCACCCGGAACCAGGCCGTCGGCGACCAGGGTCAGTAGTTCGGCCGCCGGATCGGCACCACCCCAAAAATGTGGCTCCGCGCCGTCTCGGTGCCCCGGATCGCCTGGTCCTCTGCGCACGGCGGACGTTCGAGCAGCCCTACGGCGGATCTCGCCGAGGATACGGAGCCCGGACTACTGGACGGATGGCGTCGTAGCCCGTCCGGGCGCTGCCTTGCGTACCCGCCGAGCCCGGCAGGCACGCAACGAGGCCCGCCGTTCGCCCACCGTGCCGGCTCCCGCCCGGCGGCGCGCGATGTACACAGCTCAGCGTCTCCGGCGCAGCCCGTTCAGGGCTCCTCGTCGGCGTAGGAACCGTCGTAGTCATCACCCATCGGCACTGGGATGGACTGTTCGGCGATATCGACGGGATCCGCGCTCCAGACGTCCCGGGTGCTCCCCGGAGGCGTCACCGCCTCCTCCGGCACCGGGATATCGTCCGGGACCGAACGCGGGTCGATATCGGTGTACGGGGCGTCGTCGGGGTAGGCCGGTGCGTCCTGTTCGGCACGATCGGCCTCGGGCACCGCCTCGAACGTGCCCGGTTCGGCCGTCCGGGAAAGCTTGCGCTCCGCCATAGTGGCTCCTCTCCTCCGTTATGGCCTCGACGGGCGACTACCCGCCGAGTGGAAGATCAGTCCAACGATCTCGACAATGCCCTCGTACGGCCGATCCGGCAAGTACCGTTCCGGCGGCGCACCGGATTAGGCTTCGGGGATGGCTACCGCAGCACAATGGATCGAGGGCGCCCGGCCCCGGACTCTGCCGAACGCGATCGCCCCCGTTCTCGCCGGAACCGGCGCCGCGGCCGCCATCGACGGTGCGGTCTGGTGGAAAGCGCTGCTGGCGCTGGGAGTTTCGATAGCACTGATCATCGGGGTGAATTTCGCCAACGATTACTCCGACGGAATCCGCGGCACCGACGACGAACGCGTCGGCCCACTACGCCTGGTGGGCTCCGGCGTGGCCTCGCCCACAACGGTACGCGGCGCGGCGATCGCGAGCCTGGCGCTGGGCGCGGTCCTGGGCCTGGTCCTGGCCGTGTTGTCGGCCTGGTGGCTGATCCTGATCGGTGCGGTCTGCCTGGCAGGCGCCTGGTTCTACACCGGCGGCAGCAAACCGTACGGCTACCGCGGTTTCGGGGAGATCGCCGTTTTCGTGTTCTTCGGGCTCGTGGCGGTCCTCGGCACCCAGTTCGTCCAGGCCGGGCGGGTCGATTGGGCGGGGTTCGCGCTCGCGGTGGGAATCGGGGCGTTCTCCAGCGCGGTATTGGTGGCGAACAACCTGCGCGATATCCCGACCGATACCGAAACCGGGAAAACGACCCTGGCCGTGAAACTCGGCGATACCCGCACCCGCACGCTGCATCTGGCGCTGCTGGCCGCGCCGTTCGTGATGACCCTGATACTGGCCGCCCGCACCCCCTGGGCGCTGGTCGGACTGCTGGCCGTCCCCCTGGCCGTCCGCGCCAACGCCCCGGTCCGGGCGGACAAGGGCGGACTGGAGCTCATCCCCGCCCTCCGCGATTCGGGTCTGGCCATGCTGGCCTGGTCGGTGCTCAGCGCCCTGGCCCTGGGGTTCGGCGCCTGACCACTCAGTCGTCCGGCAAGATGATGCCGATCGCCCAGTTCACGATGGTGATGATGATCGCCCCCAGCAGCGCGGCCCAGAAACCGTCGATACGCAGACCATAATCGGTGGCCTCGGTGATCCACGCCGTAAGCCACAGCATCAACGCGTTGATCACCAGCAGGAACAAACCGAGGGTCACGATCACCAACGGCAGCGACAACAGTTTCACGATCGGCTTCACGAAAGCATTCACGACCGTGAACACCACCGCCACCGCAAGCAGGACAACGATTTTTGCACCGTTGCCCTGATCCGGCGGGGAAACGAGCTCGATTTTGCCGACCCACAGTGCGGCCAGCCAGATGGCGAATGCGGTTCCGATCAACCGGAGCACAAGCTGCATGCCCCATGCTAAGCACAGGTGCGCTTGCTGTGCTTGTTTTGCGCGCCTTCGGCGCGCGGGTTTTTGGCCCTTTGGTGCCAGCATTTGGCCCAAGAGTGGTTGGGGGGGGGCGCGGGTGGATGGATTCGAACTGGGCATGCGCGATCGCGGCTTGGGCCAGCGCGGGGATGTCGTCCCGGTTGGCGTACCGGATGAGGTCTTGTAGGTATTCGTCGACGGTTTCCGGCGGTGGAGGAACGTAGAGGGC
>NZ_JARWNW010000075.1 GCF_029868325.1 Nocardia carnea | reverse complement strand
CCGTATGGGTGGGCGTCAGCTGGTTGCCGCTCTATCACGATATGGGCATGATCGGCATGCTCATGACTCCACTGCTGGCGCTGGCGACGACGGTGATCGTTCCGCCGCTCGCCTTCTTGCTGCGCATGGAAGGTTTCGTGGTCACGGTGGTCGGCGACGGCCCTTCGGCGCTCGCCGAGTTCGACCGTTCCGGCGCCGATATCGTCCTGCTGGACCTGATGCTGCCCGGGATGAGCGGTACCGATGTCTGCAAACAGTTGCGCACCCGCAGCGGTGTCCCGGTGATCATGGTCACCGCGCGTGACAGCGAGATCGACAAAGTGGTCGGGCTGGAACTCGGTGCCGACGACTACGTCACGAAACCGTATTCGGCGCGCGAACTGATCGCCCGCATCCGGGCGGTGCTGCGTCGCGGCGCCGGTGACGAACTGGATGCCGGTAGCGAGAACGGTGTGCTGGAGGCCGGTCCGGTACGGATGGATGTGGACCGGCATACGGTGCTGGTGAACGGCAACCCGGTAACCCTGCCGCTGAAGGAATTCGATCTGCTCGAATACCTGCTCCGCAACTCCGGGCGGGTCCTCACCCGCGGCCAGCTGATCGACCGGGTGTGGGGTGCGGACTACGTCGGCGATACCAAGACTCTCGATGTGCACGTCAAACGGCTGCGGTCGAAGATCGAATCCGATCCGGCCCGGCCCGAACATCTGGTGACCGTGCGCGGCCTGGGGTACAAGCTCGAAGCCTGAGCGAGCGGGCCCGCCCCCGGCAGTCCTGCGGTAACCCTCAGGGGAAGTAGATCCAGACCTCGCCCACGGGTGTGTCGTTGCGGTGGAGTGGCGCCCAGCCCAGGCCGTCCTCCTGGCTGCAGTCGTAGAGGGGCACGGTGGTGCCGTTGCCGCGGCACACGATACTGCGCCGGGTTCCGTGCGGGCTGAGTACCAGCTGTTTGCCCGTATCGCGAGCGGCCAGCGCGTTCGGGGCACCCAGCGGAATGAATTCGGCGGTGTGGTCGGAGAACTGATGCGGGTCCGCGGCCGGTTGTGCGTATGCCCCGGCCGCGACGGCGGTCAGGCCGCCCGCGACGAGGACGACAGCGAACAAGGCGCGGGTTACCGAGGCAGCCGACGCGCTGTGTTTCCTGCGGTCGGCCGAAGCTGGTGCCGCAGGGGGCCACGCCGGTCGCCGTGCGGCACGAACCTGTCGTGCCGGGCGGCCATCTCCCGTCGTACGGCGAGCAGGCCGCGGTTTCACGACGTTACCCGCGACCGTATGCGGCTGGTGCCCGCCTGGGTAGGGCGGAGACTTTCTATCGTGGTGAACTGGCCTGGTGTGGAGTGCAGCGAATCGCCCGGCTTTCATGGCGCGGCCTCCGATGGGTGGGGGTTATCGCAGCTCGAGTCCCCGGATTTTATCGGGCGCGGGCGGTAAACCGTTGTGACGCGCCCGGGCCTCGGTGGTCGCGGGGTGTTCCGCGATGATCGGGGTGCCCTCGCGCCGGCGCAGCTGCCGCTCCAGCTCCCGGTAGGCGGGTTCGCCCAGCAATTCGATGAGTTCGGCGCGGTAGGCCTGCCAGACCGGCCGCTCGCCGATATGTGCGTCGGGGGAGCCCGAGCAGTACCAGTCGAGGTCGATCCCCCCGGGCCCCCAGCCGCGCCGATCGTATTCGGTGAGGACCGTCCGCAGGACCTCCACACCGTCCGGCCGGGTCACCCATTCCTGGGTCCGGCGGATCGGGAGCTGCCAGCAGACGTCGGGTTTGACGGTATGCGGTTCCAGGCCCCGGCGTACGGCCATGATGTGCAGGGCGCATCCGGCCCCGCCCGGGAAATCCGGCCGGTTGAGGAAGATGCAGGCATCGTTGTGGCGCCGGGTCCGTTCGGCGGACTCGCCGTCGAGTTCATCGGTTTCCAGATAGGACTTGCGGCTGATCTTGCCCTTGTCGTTACGGGCTTCGTCCATCAGCTGCCAGTCGTCGGCGGTCAGCATCTTCACCGCTTTGCGCAGTCGTTTGCGATCGTCGTCGTCGGAGAGGAAGGCGCCGTGTGTGCAGCAGCCGGCGTCGGGTTGTCCGGCGAGGATTCCCTGACAGGCCGGCGTGCCGAAAACACAAGTCCAGTGAGAGAGCAACCAGGTCAGATCGGCGGCGATCAGGTGTTGCTCGTCGGCCGGATCCACGAACTCCAGCCACTCTCGCGGGAAGTCGAGCGGCACTTCCCGGCTCGGCCGCATCTTCGGCATCGGAAGATCGGTCGGGGTGTGCCCTGCGGGGGCGGGCACCGAGTCGTTCGTGGCTGCGCCAGACGTCACAACCCCTAACGCTAACACCACGACCAGGACGATTGCCGTTCAGGTTGACCAAGTACCGTGTCCGTGTGCGTCTAGGTGTCCTCGATGTCGGCAGCAACACCGTTCACCTACTGGTGGTGGACGCGCACAGGGGTGGTCATCCCATGCCGATGAGCTCGACGAAGGAGTCGCTGCGGCTCTCGGAGAGCATGGACGACGCCGGGCGGATCACGGCCGAAGGGGCGCAGAAACTCGTCGATACGGTGGCCGATCTGGCCAATCTGGCGATCACTTCGGGCTGCGCGGAACTGATGGCGTTCGCCACCTCGGCGGTCCGCGAGGCAACGAATTCCGATGAGGTACTGACGCGGATCCGCACCGAGACCGGCGTGGATCTGCGGGTGCTGGCCGGGGTGGACGAGGCGCGCCTGACGTTCCTGGCCGTTCGCCGCTGGTACGGCTGGAGCGCAGGCCGGATTCTCAATCTCGATATCGGTGGCGGTTCGCTCGAGATGAGCAGTGGTGTCGACGAGGAAGCCGATGTCGCGCTGTCGCTGCAACTGGGGGCCGGCCGGTTGACCCGCAAATGGCTGCCCGAGGACCCGCCGAGTAAGCGGCGAATCGGCATCCTGCGGGACTGGCTCGCCGCCGAACTGGTCGATCCCGCCAAACAGCTGCTGGTGCCCGGTAAGCCCGATCTGGCAGTGGGCACGTCCAAAACCTTCCGATCGCTGGCCCGGCTCACCGGTGCCGCCCCCTCGGGTGCGGGGCCGCGGGTACGGCGGACGCTGACCAGTTCGGGACTGCGGCAACTGATCGCATTCATCTCCCGGATGACCGCCGCCGACCGCGCGGAACTGGAAGGGGTCAGCGCCGATCGCTCGCAGCAATTGGTAGCCGGGGCCCTCGTAGCCGAGGCCGCCATGCGCGCACTTTCCCTCGATACGCTGGAAATTTGTCCGTGGGCGCTGCGCGAAGGGCTGATCCTGCGCAAACTGGATACCGATATGGATGGTGGACCACTGACAACGAATGCTCCGAACGCGGCGGCCGCTAACGGTTGGGCGCCCGGCGGCAGTACGTCGGCGGGCCCGGTCGAAACGGTGCCTTCATGAGCAGGAACTCCAATCAACTGTCGGTCGCCGAACTCCTGGCCCGCAACGGCCAGCAGCCGAGCTCCGGCGGCGGCGGACGCAGACGGCGCGGCGGCCGCGGTGTTTCGGTTTCCGAGCTGACCGGTGACCTTCCGGTCGTCGACGGGGGTACCGCGCACGCGGCCGCCGACGAGGACGAGGATCCGGCCGGAACACCTGCGGGCTATTCGTCCGCCGGTAACGGGTACGCGCCGCACGACTATGCGGGTGAACAGGTTTCGGGCGGAGAGCCGAGCCAGTCGCCGATGTCCGGGCCGATCACGGTGTACAACCCGCTGGCCCCGCACCCGGACGACGGACCGCCCGCGCGCCTGGGGGAGCCGGGTTCGTACCCGGCCGACGAGGCCGCACCGCGGCGCGGCCGGCGCCGGCGGGCCGAACCGGACGACGACGAGCCTCCGGCCGGCGCCGATCCGGCCGCGGCGAATCAGCCCTGGGAGACCGGCCCACCGCTGCCCAGCGGCGGCCGGGCGGCGCGCCGACGGGCGGCGGAAGCCGCCGAGGCCGCAGCGGTGGAGGATTCCCCGGCCCCTGCTGCGGACGCCCCGGCGGGATACGGCTTACCTCCGGCCGCCGGTGGTTTCGACCCGTTCCCCGCGCCCGCACCGACCGCGCCGCCGGAGTTCGGGCATCCCGATATGGGTCCGCCCTGGCCGGCGCCGGAGAGCGGTCCCCCACGCCTGGGTCCGCCATCACCCGCTACGGAGGCCTGGCCCGCGCCCGCGCCTGCCACGGAAGCCTGGCCCGCGCCCGCACCCGCACCCGCCGACGATCCGCGGCCCAAGCTCGAACGCCGCCGCCGCGGTGCGCGCCCACTACCCGAACCGGCACCCTGGCCGGAACCCGCTCCGGGGCAACCCGGCGATCCGGCGAATGCGGACCAGGCGACTGCGGTGTGGTCGCTGGCCGAACAGAACCAGGGGGCACCGTCGGGCCCACCGGTTCTCGGTGCCCCGCCGCCCGAGAAGGTGGACCGGCGCCGCGGGAAACGCAACGAGCGCCCCGGCGCCCCGGCACCGGGTTTCCCCGAGCCCGGCCCGCCGCCCCCGGAGTTCGCGGCGGACGACGGTTTCCGCAATACCGATATGTATGTCACGGATGTGCACGGCCCCATGCCGCCGGTGCCCGGCCCCATGCCGAGGGAACAGGGCACCGACACCGGCGATTTCGATCCGGATTCCGATTTCTACGCTCTTCCCGAGGACGAGCCCGGCGACGAACCCCGCAAGGGGCGCAACCGGCTCTCCCGTTTCGGTAAACCGGGCACTGCGAGCACGAAATTCGGTGCGGCGAGTGGCAAACTCGCCGCCGCCCGCGCGCGGTTGGCCATCGGTGGCCGGGAAGGTGACGATGCCGAAGCGGCGGATCCCCGCAAGCAATGGGTCATGCTCGGTGTCCAGAGTGTCGGCGCGGCCCTGGCCGGGATGCTGATGTTCAAGGGTTTCGAAATGCTGTGGGAGATGCAGCCACTGGCAGCGCTCGCGCTGGCCGTCGTGGTGATCCTCGGCCTCGTGGCCCTGGTACGGATCCTGCGCCGCACCGACGACATGTTCAGTACCGTGATCGCCGTGGTCGTCGGTGTGTTCGTGACATTGGGACCGTTGGCATTTCTACTCAGTACGGGCTGAGCGAGGGCAACGATGGCAGGCAACACTCCCGCGGCCCGGCCGCGGGACGGGGGGATCAAGGTCGGTCTGTCGACTGCCTCTGTCTATCCGCAGAACACCGAGGCCGCCTTCCGTTATGCGGCCGAATTGGGTTACGACGGCATCGAATTGATGGTGTGGGCCGAACCGGCCAGCCAGAGTATCGATATCGTGCGCGGCTATTCACGGAAGTACTCGGTTCCGGTCCTCGCGGTGCACGCGCCGTGCCTGCTCATCTCGCAGCGGGTATGGGGTGCCGACCCGGTCGCCAAACTCGCCCGCAGTGTGCGCACCGCCGAAGTTCTCGGCGCCGATACCGTGGTCGTGCATCCACCGTTCCGGTGGCAGCGCCGCTATGCCGAGGGGTTCGCCGAACAGGTGGCCGATCTGGAGCGGCAGAGCGCGGTGGCCGTCGCCGTGGAGAACATGTTCCCGATGCGTGCCGATAAGTTGTTCGGCCGCCGGTCCGGCGATATCCGGCGCCTCGAACGCCGCGGCGGCCCCGGTCTGGCCCTGACCGCGTTCAGCCCCGGCTACGACCCCACCGAGATCGGTTTCCAGCACTACACGCTGGACCTCTCGCATACCGCGACCGCGGGCACCGACCCGCTGGACCTGGCCGAACGTATGGGTGAAGGCCTGGTCCACCTGCACCTGGCCGACGGCCGCGGCGCCGCCCACGACGAACACCTCATCCCCGGCGAGGGGACGCAGCCCTGCGCGGAGGTCTGCGCCGCACTGGTCGGCAACGGTTTCACCGGGCACGTGGTCGCCGAGATCAACACCCAGGAAGCACGCACCACCGCGGCCCGCGCGGCCATGCTGACCCGCACCCTGGACTTCGCCCGCGAACAGCTGTGTTGATCCGCGCTCCGAAAGCCCGGCGGCCTCCCGCGGAGCTCTGTCATCGTGAGACGAGTCATACAACGCGCGGCTTCCCGGGCAGGAAGGCATACACCTCTCACAGGTCCCTTGGAAATCCCCCGTAGGCTGTTCCCTCGGAACGGCACCACCGCGGCGCCGAGTCCAGCGAGGCCCTCGAAGGGTTGAGGCCGCCGGGGGGGGGGGGGGGGGGGGGGGGGGGGGGGGGGGGGGGGGGGGGGGGGGGGGGGGGGGGGGGGGCGGCGCGGGGGGGCGCCCCCCCCCCCCCCCCCCGGG
>NZ_JARWNW010000074.1 GCF_029868325.1 Nocardia carnea | reverse complement strand
TAGCTACCCGGACGGAATTCGCACCGCGCAAACAAAAACCGCCCGCCCGGTGCGATACCGGACGGGCGGAAGCTGCAGGATTGCCTCAGGTACGGGCGAACAAGCGTCGCACCGGTTTGGCGGTACGGGCCAGGGGGGGGGCGGCGGGGGGGCCCGCCGGCCGGCGCGGCCCCCCCGCCCGCCGCCCCGCCCCCCCCCCCCCCCCCCCCCGGCCCCCAAACCCCCGCGACGGGCCAAAACCTTTCAGGGCCTCGTAAGACTCGGCACCACGGCTGGTCACTTTTGGCCCGCGGGGGTGGCCGAGTCCGAGCATCTCGCTCAGCTCGGTGGCGTCGCTGGGCAGTTCGGGTTCGGCGGGCTCAGCACTGCAGAGGGCCGCGGTGTCGCCGGTGGTGCGCACGAAGCTGTGGACCTCGCCGAATACGACGGGGGCGGGACGATCAGGGATCAGGGATCAGCCCAGGTCGTCGTGGCGCATGAGCTGGCGGGCCGCTTCCATGACCGAACCGGTGAGCGAGGGGTAGACCGAGAACGTCTGCGCCAGATCGTTGACCGTGAGATTGTTCTGCACCGCCAGAGCGATCGGCAGGATCAGTTCCGAGGCGATGGGCGCGACCACCACACCGCCGATCACCACGCCGGTCGCCGGGCGGCAGAAGATCTTCACGAAACCGCGGCGCAATCCCGACATCTTGGCGCGTGGATTGGTGTTCAGCGGCAGCATCACCGTCCGGGCCGGTACCTCG
Source organism: Nocardia carnea (assembly GCF_029868325.1). GTDB lineage: Bacteria > Actinomycetota > Actinomycetes > Mycobacteriales > Mycobacteriaceae > Nocardia > Nocardia carnea_C. The sequence continues at coordinate 2,002 of NZ_JARWNW010000074.1, read as the reverse complement.
CCGTTGTCGATGGCGGTCTGGCTCACTCCGACCGTCGCGATCTCGGGGCGGGTGAACACTGCCGAGGCCACCGTTTTCAGGCGGATCGGGCTCACGCCCTCGCCGAGCGCGTGGTACATCGCGATCCGGCCCTGCATGGCGGCCACCGAGGCCAGCGGCAACAGGCCGGTGCAGTCACCGGCCGCGTAGATGCCCGGGACCGGAGTGCGCGAGACCCGGTCGACCCGCAGGTATCCGCCGCGGTCGAGTTCGAGGCCCGCCTCCTCCAGCCCGAGCCCGGTGGTGTTCGGTGTCGAGCCGACGGTCATGAGTGCGTGCGAACCGGTAACTGTGCGACCGTCGGAAAGAGTTACCAGCACACCGTCGGCCGTACGTTCCACCTTGTCGGCGCGGGCGTGTTTGACCAATTCCACACCGCGCTCGGCGAAAGCATCCTCGAGAACCAGTGCGGCATCGGCATCTTCGCCCGGCAGCACCCGGTCCCGGCTGGAGACCAGGACCACCCGGACACCCATTTCGGTATACGCGGAGACGAATTCCGCGCCCGTGACACCCGAGCCGACCACCACCAGGGTTTCCGGCAGTTCGGCCAGATCGTAGAGCTGGCGCCAGTTCAGGATCCGCTCCCCATCGGGCTCGGCGCCGGCCAGCACTCGCGGCGAGGCACCTGTCGCGATCAGCACCACCTCGGCCTCCACGGTCTCCTCGGCGGCATCCGGACAGGTCACCTCGACCCGGTGCGTGGCCCGGCCCGACCCCGGGCCCGCCAACCGGCCCCAGCCGGGCAGCACCCGGACTCCCGCGCCCTGCAACTTGGACCGGATATCCGACGACTGCGCCAGCGCCAGCGCCTTCACCCGCTCGTTGACCTCCGGCAACCGCACCTCGGCCTGGCTCGGATCCAGCGTTATCCCCAGATTGCGGGCCCGCCGCAGATCGGTGCGTATCCCGGTGGATGCGATGAACGTCTTGGACGGGACACAGTCCCAGAGCACACACGCCCCGCCGATACCGTCGGAATCGATCAGTACAACCTGCGCGCCGTGCTGCGCCGCCACCAGCGCCGCCTCGTAGCCTGCGGGTCCGCCACCGATGATTGCAATGCGGGTCATAACTTCCCCTGTCCTGATCACCCGCGCCCGGCGCGCGGCAGCGTCGCGGCCCTCACTCGCCGAGACAAGCCTAGTCGGTGCTGTTCAGCGGTTCTCAGCGACAGTCCGGGCACGGCCGGAGGCACCCGTAAACGCCCTCGAAGCAGATCCCACAGCACCAATTACGACGCCCCGTACCGGTGCGGGCCGGAACACAACTAAGCTGCCGGTGTGCCGATCTACGCTGCCTACGGGTCCAATATGGATTCGACCCAGATGCTCGAGCGCTGTCCGCACTCCCCCATGTTCGGGACGGGCTGGCTGGAGGGCTGGCGCCTCACCTTCAGCGGGGACGACATCGGCTGGGAAGGCCCACTGGCCACCGTCGTCGAAGAACCGGGTTCCCGGGTCTTCGTGGTGCTCTACGACGTCTCGCCGGAAGACGAGCAGCGACTGGACCGGTGGGAGGGTTCGGATTTCGGGATCCACCGCAAGATCCGCCTCCGCGTCACTCCCAGCCCCGGCAGCGGCACCGAACCCATCCTGGCGTGGCTGTACGTTCTGGACGCCTACGAGGGCGGACTCCCCTCGGCCCGCTATCTGGGCGTGATGGCCGATGCCGCCGAAAAGGCCGGTGCCCCAGCGGACTACGTACACGCCCTGCGCACCCGCAACAGCCGCAACGTCGGCCCGGGTAACAACTTCAGCTGAGCTGTGTCTTTTTGCGGCGCCTTCGGCGCCGCGGGTTTCGGCCCCCTTTGGTCCCTGCTTTCCGCACTCGATGCTCGCGGCTGCGCCGCATACCGTTGGATGTCTGGTTCGAACCGCTCATCATCGTGATCATCGGCGCCGGTTACCTGCTGTGGTATCGATCGACGACCTTCACTCCGACCGAGCAGGCGTCGCTGAGC
>NZ_JARWNW010000073.1 GCF_029868325.1 Nocardia carnea | reverse complement strand
TCCGGGGGGGCGGTGCGCGTCGCGCCCTTGTCCCCGCTGCGTCCCCGGCGGCCCCCTCGTGCGGGCCCCCCGCGCGGGGCGCGGGCCCCCCCGCCGCCGCCAGCGAGTTCTCGGCGGTCGCGGGGTCCTCATGCAGCGCTTCCCGGGCTACGTCGGTGTGCAGGCCGATCACCGACACAGTATGCGCGAGCAGGTCGTGCAGGTCGCGAGCGATCCGCAGCCGCTCCTGCGCGATCCGCCTGCGCGCTTCTTGCTCTCGCTCCGTGGCGGCAGCAGCGGCCTGTTTGGCCAGTTCGGCACGCCAGCCGCGGCGTGACCGGATGCTGTCGCCGAGCGCGATGACCGCCGCCATCAGCGCGGCCGAGGCCGGTAACTCGAAGCCGAGGACGAAGCCGGGATCGTCACCATGGAGGAGACGAACGGTCGTGGAGACGAAGAGCAGGGCGATCGCGGTGCCTGCCGCCCAGTACAACCGTCCACACTCGGCCGCGGAGAACAGCGCGGCAGCGAGTGGAAGGGCCAGCCCGATCGGCGGGTAGCCGAGCATGTAGTAGCCCACCAGTGCAATCGCGGAGACCACCAGAACGGCCACCGGCCGGCGTCGCCGCGCAAGGATCAGGGCGCTGAACAGCACACCGAACAGGTACGCCGGCACGGGTACCGCCCCGGGGCCGCCGACGTCGGCGGTGATCGCTGCGCCGACCGCGACCAGCACAGCCATCGCCAGAACGATATCGACCAGCCTCGCGGATCGGTCGTCGGGAAGCCCCTGCCCTGCGAGCGGCGTGGGCTGGGCGGCCGATGACGATGAGCGCGCCCGCACAGCGTCCCGAACGGCGGCGGTCCGCGATATGGCAGCTTCCGGATCACCGGCTCGGTTCACCGAGATCTCCTTCCGGGGGACGGCTCGGTCCGCGCAGGCATCGAGGCGTCGCGGACGCAGTGTCCGGCTCACCGCCGGGCGCTATCCGCATTCCGGTCGGTGCGTCCGGCGATCCGGGCGAGCACCCAGGCCGCTGTTCCGGTGACCGTTCCGAGAAGCGCACCCGTGACAATGCTGCTGCCCACCGACGCCAGCCGCAAGATGACCTGCTCCGCCGTGGGGGAGAAACGCCCGGCGAGGTTTCCGCCGAGCTCCGGCGGGTTACCGTCGAACGCTTCCAGCCACAACAGTTGGTGGGTGATCGCCAGCAGAATGCCGTAGACGACACCGACTATTACCAGGCCAGGCATGGGAGGAACTCGCCGCCACAACACCCAGCCGACCCATATGGCGAGCGGAACAAAGACCAATACCGAGTTCGCGACCGGCCCCGCGAGGCCGAGATCGTGTGCCACCACCCGCGGAACACCGAGGCTTGCGAGCGCAACGACGGTCCAGGGATGCATACCGATGACAGGCCGGCGCATCATGCCGGCACCTGCCGTCGCACGTGCTCCCGGTAGGCCCGCAGGAAACCGATCACTGCCAGGGTCGCTGTGAGGCCGCTGATTGCCAGGCGGAACCAGTGCGCGGTTTCGAACTCGGTGGCTGTCTGCCGGAGGAAATCCACGCTGTGTACCGCAGCGCCTTCGTCGAACATGATCTCGTTGCGCGGCCAGAAATACAGTACCGAGAACAAGTACTCGCCACCGAGGAGGGCGAGCAGCGCGGCGCCCAGCCATCCCCGGGCGACGGGCACCCGCCAGGCTGTACCGACAGCCACCAGCGCCGCGAGGACGGTCAGTGCGCCCAGCGGCGGCAGAACATCCCCGGGCCCGACCACGTCGAAGAATTCGCTCGCCTCGGCGAGCGAACCGGGTACGTCGTGGAACACATTCGGGTAGACGATCAGCGTCTCCACCCCGATCCCGCCGAACGCGAGCACAGCCAGGCCCGCAAACAGCGCGGGCCCGACCGTCGAATAAGCAATCTTTCGCATACCGGCGACGCTAGGCGTGGATATCTCGACTCGACATCGACCTGTGCGCGCGAATCGGTTACGTATTTCTACGTACCGTGCCGGTCGCGGGATGGGGGCAGCACACCCGCAGGCTTGTCAGAGCAGGACGGCGCTGCCACCACTGGAGCCGGCCCCGGCGACCGCCGAATATGCCGCGGCGAGCAGCGCGGGATCCGGGCCTTCCAGGCGGCCCGGCTTGGCCAGGCCGTCCAGTACGACGAACCGCAGCACCCCCGAGCGGGTCTTCTTATCGGTCTGCATACCTTCCAGGAGCTGCGGCAGGGCGTCGGGATCGTAAGTGGTGGGCAGGCCCACGCTTTCCAGAATGCTGCGATGCCGGTCGGCGGTGGCATCGTCGAGCCGACCGGCCAACCGGCCCAATTCGGCGGCGAAAACCAGGCCCACCGCGACTGCCGCGCCGTGGCGCCAGCGGTAGCGTTCCCGGCGCTCGATGGCATGGCCGAGAGTGTGTCCGTAGTTGAGGATTTCCCGCAGCGCCGATTCCTTGAGATCGGCGGCCACAACATCGGCCTTGACCGCGACGGCGCGCCGGATCAGTTCCGGTAGCACCTCGCCGGTCGGGTCGAGCGCGGCTTCCGGATCGCGTTCGATCAGCTCCAGGATCACCGGATCGGCGATGAAACCGGCCTTGATGATCTCGGCCATCCCGGCGACGATCTCATTGCGCGGCACCGTTTCCAGGGTCACCAGGTCGACCATGACGGCCGACGGTTCATGGAAGCAGCCCACCAGGTTCTTCCCGGCCTCGGTGTTGATACCGGTTTTACCGCCCACCGCCGCGTCCACCATCGCCAGCAGGGTGGTGGGCACATGCACGATTTTCACCCCGCGCATCCAGGTGGCCGCGACGAAACCGGCGAGATCGGTGGCCGCTCCGCCACCGAGACTGATCACCACATCGCTGCGGGTCAGGCCGATCCGGCCCAGCACCTCCCAGCAGAACCCGGCGACGGCGAGTTCTTTACCCGCCTCCGCGTCGGGGATCTCGACCCGATGCGCGTCGAGCCCGGCCTCGGCCAGCGTCGTGCGCACCACCTCGGCGGTTTCGACCAGTGACGGCTGATGGAAGAGGGCGACGGTGCGCACCCCGCCGGAGCCGGTCACGGCCTCGACGAGATCACCGAGCAAACCGCGGCCGATGATCACCGGATAGGGCTGGGCGGTGCGGACCTCGATACGCGTCGGTTCTGTCACCTGGGCTGCTCCGTTCCTGTCTTTTGCTGTTCGGCCTGGGTCTGCTCGGCCTGTTCACGTTGTTGCCGGCGGGCCCGCGCGCGCCTGGCCCGTGCGCGCCGGGAGCGGCCGGGGGTGCGCGGACCGGTATCGGTGGCTTCGGTGCGGCCCGCCGGTGCGCCGGGCGTGCCCGAACCTTTACCTTCGGCCGGTGCCGCCCGCTTCGTCTCGTTCTTCGCGCCGGTATCCGCGGTACCCGCCGCAGGGGGGTTCGCGGGGGGCGCTCCGGTTGTCTTCTGCTGTGCGGCGGCGGCCCGCCGGGCTCGTGCGCGGGCGCGGCGCCGTGCCCGCGAGCGGCTCGAACGTTGTGGGGTCGCGTCGGCGGGGAGCCCGGTTTCCGTTGTTTCCGGGTGAACCGGCTCGAGGCCGAGTTTCCCCAGGATCGCGCGGACGACCCGGCCCGGGCTGCGTCCGTCGGTGCGCACCCGTACCGAGGCGACCTCGCGGTAGAGCGGTCGCCGGATGCGCATGAGTTCCCGGTATTTCGTACCCGGATCGGCACCGCCGAGCAGCGGCCGGGTGTTCGTCGCGCCGGTGCGGCGCAGGCCCTCGGCGATACTGATCTCCAGATATACCACCGTGCATTCGCGCAGCAGGGCTCGGGTTTTCTCGGACAGCACCGCACCACCGCCGAGGGAGACGACACCCCGTTCGGTGCGCAGCGCCCGGCCCACCACCTCTTCCTCGAGGCGCCGGAACCCGGGTTCGCCGTCGGCGGCGAAGATCTCGGGAATGCCGCGCCCGGCAGCCTCCTCGATACCGGCATCGGTGTCGTAGAGTTCGACATCCAATTCGCGGGCCAGTTTGCGGCCGATCGTCGTCTTACCCGCGCCCGGCGGCCCGATCAGCACCACCCGCGGGCCGTGCGGATCGGTGTGCGCGGACATTACGCCGGGTCGGCGACGTGTTCGCCCGGGTTCAGATGCGGGCGAGCGCTGATCCGCTTCACGTAGCCGTCGAGGTTGCTCACCGTTTCGGCGATCGAATCGCCGCCGAACTTTTCCAGCACTGCCTGGGCCACCACCAGCGCGACCATGGATTCGGCCACGACCCCGGCCGCCGGCACCGCGCAGACATCGGAGCGCTGGTGGATCGCCGAAGCTTCCGCGCCGGTGGCCATATCGACGGTCGACAGGGCCCGCGGCACGGTGGAGATCGGTTTCATCGCCGCCCGGACCCGCAGCGCCTCCCCGTTGGTCATCCCGCCCTCGAGACCGCCCGCGCGGTTGGTCGAGCGCAGCACACCGTCGGGCCCCGGCCGCATCTCGTCGTGGGCCTGGCTGCCCCGGCGGCGGGCCGTCTCGAAACCGTCGCCGACCTCGACACCCTTGATGGCCTGAATTCCCATGAGCGCGGCCGCGAGCCGCGAATCCAGCCGGTTCTCCCCGCTGGTGAACGAGCCCAGGCCGATCGGCAGCCCGTCGACGACCACCTCGACGACACCGCCCAGGGTATCGCCGTCCTTCTTCGCCGCCTCGATCTCGGCGATCATGGCCGCCTCCGCCGCGGTATCGGCGGCCCGTACCGGGCTTTCGTCGATTGCCGCCAGATCGGCCGCAGTGGGCACCACTCCGGTGGTGTTCGCCGCGGTGCCGATGGCGACCACATGCGAAATCACTTCGACCCCGAGCGCTTGGCGCAGGAATGCCCGCGCCACCGTGCCGGCCGCGACCCGGGCCGCGGTTTCCCGGGCGCTGGCCCGTTCCAGTACCGGACGGGCGTCCTCGAAACCGTATTTCAGCATTCCCGAATAGTCGGCGTGGCCTGGGCGCGGCCGGGTCAGCGGGGCGTTGCGGGCGAGATCGGCGAGTTCGGCCTCGTCCACCGGATCGGCCGACATCACCGTGGTCCATTTGGGCCATTCCGAATTGGCGATCTCGATCGCGACCGGACCGCCCATGGTGCGCCCGTGCCGGACGCCGCCGATCACGGTGACCTTGTCGGCCTCGAACTTCATCCGGGCGCCGCGACCGTAACCGAGCCGGCGGCGCGCCAGCTGAGCGGAGATCTCCGTCGAGGTCACCTCGACTCCGGCGACCATTCCTTCCAGAAGGGCGACGAGGGCGGGTCCGTGGGATTCTCCGGCAGTTATCCAGCGCAGCACGCCGACCATCTTCCCATGTCGGCGCCGCGCCCGGGGCAGGCGGTCGGCGGTGCTGATCAGGCCTGCCGCGCGCACCGGTATCGGGTTGCCGGGTGATCACCACAGGGCCAGCCCCAGAAGTGTCGCGGCGCACATGGAGGGTCCGTGCGGGACGACGGCGATCGGGCCGCCGGGGGAGCGCGCACGTGCCGGGCACTGTGGAGGGCCGGATCTGCGGGTGTTCCCGAACGCCGGTGCCGTGATGCGCTGCCCGAGCAGGAGACCGAGCGCGGCCGCGGCAGTGAACAGCGGCGCTGCGAGGGCCGACCACAGCCAGGTCTGCGCACCACCGAGAGCGGCAGCGGCGCCGAGTCCCACCGCAAGTTTCACATCACCGGCCCCCAGCGCCGCGGGCCGGAACAGATGCACCATCAGGTAAGGGAGTGCCAACAGTGCCGCGCCCCGGAGCGCGGCGCCCAATTGTCCGGCCCATGCCGCGTACGCCAGCACGCCGAGTGCTCCCGTCACGGTGAGCGGATTCGGCAGGCGCCGGCTTCGGATATCGCAGCCGGCGAGTAACCCGCACCAGCCGGCCAGCAGGAGGTAGAAGAGTGCCGTCACACCGTCCACGATTCCGCGGATTCCGGCCCGATCGGCGGCTCCCCGGTGATCTGTGGACAACCACGGGTGTTTGCCGTGCACTGTGAATACCGTGCATTCCGGATCCGGTCCGCCGAGCTCGGTCCGGCCGGGGCCTGTGTCGCGTGTGCGGGTCGGCGGTACTTTTGTCCCATGTCTGCTGATTCCGGCCGCGGCCCCCAGAAACGGCCCGATTACGCCGCGCGGCGGGGGCTGCTGCGCAACCTGCTGGTCGAGAACGAAATCGACGGCCTGCTGGTCACCGATCTGGTGAACATCCGCTACCTGACCGGCTTCACCGGTTCCAACGCCGCACTGCTGGTGCATTCCTGGGATGCGGCGGGGGTGGAGGACCGCACCGTGATCGCCACCGATGGTCGCTACGACACCCAGGTGGCCGAGCAGGTTCCCGACCTGCGGGCGGAGATCGCCCGCGCGGCGACCCGCCGGGTCGCGGAATTGGCCGGGGAATGGCAGTTCGGGCGGCTCGGCTACGAAAGCCATATCGTCACCGTCGACCAGCATCGTGGTCTCGCCGAGCTCGGTACCGGGCTCGATTTCGTCGCCACCCCCGGGCTGGTCGAGCAGCTGCGCATGGTCAAGGACGAATACGAGGTGGACCGGTTGCGCGCGGCCTGCACGGTCGGCGACCAGGCGCTGGCCGCACTACTGGAGACCGGGAAACTCCGGCCGGGGCGCACCGAACGTCAGGTCGCCCGCGATCTCGAATGGGCCATGTTCGAACGCGGGGCCGCCGGAATCGCCTTCGAAACGATTGTCGCCGCCGGATCGAATTCCGCGATTCCGCATCATCGGCCCACCGACGCCGTGCTGGCCGCCGGTGATTTCGTGAAGATCGATTTCGGTGCCGTCGTGGGCGGCTACCACTCCGATATGACCCGGACCTTCGTGCTCGGCGAGCCCGCGGACTGGCAACGCGAGGTCTACGATCTGGTCTACGCCGCGCAGCGCGCCGGCCGGGAAGCGTTACGCCCCGGTATCCCGTGCGCCGATGTGGACGCCGCCGCCCGGGAGGTGATCGCCGCCGCCGGACACGGTTCGTTGTTCGTCCACGGTTTGGGGCACGGGGTGGGACTGCGTATCCACGAAGCGCCCGGCATCGCGAAAACGGGCACGGGTACACTGCTGTCTGGCGTGGCGGTGACCGTCGAACCAGGTGTGTACTTTCCCGGCCGCGGCGGGGTCCGGATCGAGGACACGCTCGTGGTGCGCGAAGGGGGCCCCGAACTGCTCACCAACACCAGCAAAGACCTGACCGTCGTCGGATGACGCCGGTCGCCCGAGAACCGAGGAGACCCGAACACAGTGGCGGACACCAGCGACTTCAAGAACGGCCTCGTGCTGAAGATCGACGGTAATCTCCAGCAGATCGTCGAATTCCAGCACGTCAAGCCGGGCAAAGGTCCTGCCTTCGTACGGACCAAACTGAAGAACGTGCTGTCCGGCAAGATCGTCGACAAAACCTTCAACGCCGGTGTGAAGGTGGAAACCGCCACCGTCGACCGCCGGGATATGACCTACCTCTACCACGACGGTTCGGATTACGTCTTCATGGACGGTGAGACCTTCGACCAGCTCCCCATCGCCGAGCCGACCATCGGCGAGCAGGCCCGTTTCCTGCTGGAGAACATGACGGTGCAGGTCGCCATGCACGAGGGCGCCCCGCTGTACGTGGAGCTGCCGGTCACCGCGGAGCTCGAGGTCACCCATACCGATATCGGCCTGCAGGGCGATCGCTCCACCGGTGGCACCAAACCGGCCACCGTGGAGACCGGCGCCGAGGTCCAGGTCCCGCTGTTCATCAACACCGGTGACAAACTCCGTATCGACACCCGCGACGGTAGCTACCTGGGCCGAGTCAACTCCTGACCGTGGCCGACCAGTCCGCGGACAAGAAATCCGCCTACAAGAAACTCGGCGCCCGCCACAAGGCCCGGCGCCGCGCGGTGGACCTGCTGTTCGAGGCCGAGGCCCGCGATATCGACCCGTCCGATCTGGCCGATGAGCGGATCGAGCTCGCGGCCCGGGATCAGGCGGTGGCTCCGGTGCACGCCTACACCCGGACCCTGGTCGACGGTATCGCCGAGGACCTCGACCGGGTCGACGGCACCATCGAGTCGTATCTGCAGGACTGGACACTGTCCCGGCTGCCCGCGGTGGACCGCGCGATTCTGCGTGTGGCCGTCTGGGAACTGCTGTACGCCACCGACGTCCCGCCGATCGTCGCGGTGGACGAGGCGGTGGAACTGGCCAAGGAGTTGTCGACCGACGATTCCCCCGGTTTCGTCAACGGGGTACTGGGCCAGGTGGTGCTGGTGGCGCCGCAGATTCGTGCCGCCGCCTCCGCCACCCGGGCAGCCGAACCGGAAGCCGACGACTGACGTGCGGAAGTATCTGGTTCTGGCGATCCGGACCCGCGCGTACGACCCGGCTGTCGGCGAACCTCACCGGCAGTTCCTGGTCGACCTCCGTGCCCGGGGCATGTTGCAGGAAAGCGGGCCGTTCACCGATAGCACCGGAGGTGCCTACATCGTGCTCGCGGAATCACGTCCGGCGGCCGAGGCAGTGGTGTTCACTGATCCACTGCATACCACCGGCGCAGCCGAGCTGACCGTGTACGAGTGGGAGATCACGGGCTGACCGCCCCGACGGTCGGGCATGAGAGAACGATAGGCTATTTCTCGCAACGTCCCTGATATCGAGGAGTGCGGACGATGACCGAGAACGGCACCATCCTGTCGGCCGGTGGTTGCACCGTGGCGCAGGCCTGGGAGATCTTCGACAGCCTGTCCGCGGCTCCGGTAGCCGAGGTGACTACCGGCCGGTGGCGCGGCGGCGAATTGCCCACCGGGCATCCGATGGACGGTACTCTCACCGAATCCGGTTGGTACGGTAAGCAGTTCGACGCCGCAGACGAGGTGCACCCGTTGCTGTTCACCGATGAGCGCGGCACCGTGTTCGCGGTGGATCCGCGCCGGGTTCCGTTATCGCTGGCCGGAAAGATTCCGGCGCACTGGCTGCGGCCCGTGCGGAACAGATTGCGCGCCTTCGCTCCGTTGTTGCGTACCCGGAAGCCGACGGCGCGGCTGCGCGATATCGAGTACCGGGGTGTGGTGAGCGCTGCCATGGTCTACGACCATCTGCCCATCATCGACCATTTCCGGCGGGTCGATGACAACACATTGCTCGGCGTGATGGATATGCGCGGGATGGCCGAACCCTATTTCTTCGTCCTGCGGCGCTGACTGCGCCCGTTCGGTCATAGAGTTGGTCGTAGGCCGAGGCGTTGTCACACGATCAAGCGGTCGCGCCCGGCCGCAGGATGACCTTGCCCAGCGGCCGCCGCGATTCCACCAGTTCGTGTCCGCGGGCGGCCGCCTCGAGTGGCAATACGGTCTCTACCGGTCGGGCCAGTGAGGGTATCCGCGCGAGGATATCGGCTCGGGCGCGGTCGGCCCGCTGCTGCCAGGCGGGGCCCGCGCAGGCGGTGAGGGTGAGCCCGCCCGGGATCAGGTCGGCAGCCGATACCTGGGCGGGTGTGCCGGAGAGCCAGCCGTAGCTGAGCATCCGGCCGGATCCCGGGGTCATGGCGCCCAGGAGGTCCGTCGCAGCGGTGCCGCCGATGGAATCGAAGACGACGTCGATGGTGCCCGGCGCGCTCGCGGTGAGCGTATCGGTCCACCGTTCCGTCCGGTGGTCGATGACCTGGTCGGCTCCCAGTGCGCGGGCGTGCTCGGTCTTGGCGGAGCCGCCCGCGGTGGCGATGACCTGCGCCGCGCCGAATTCCTTGGCCAGCTGAACCAGGTAGCTGCCCACCCCGGTGGCGCCGGCTTCCACGACGACCGTCTCGGTGCCGGTCAGATTCGCTGTTTCCAGCAGGGCCAGCGCGATCGAACCGCTCATCATCGTGGCCGCCGCGTCGTCGGCCGCCACATCGTCCGGAACGAGCGTGGTGTTCCCGGCGGGTGCGCAGACGAATTCGGCATAAGCTCCCGACCCGGCGGTTGCGGCGACAACGCGCCGGCCGACGAGGTCGCGGTCGACGCCGGCGCCCACATCGACGATCTCCCCGGCGACCTGGTAGCCGAACACCACCGGCGGGGGCGTAACCATGGGGAAGACTCCGGAGCGCAGCAGGGTCTCGGGGAAGAGGATCGGGATCGCCGCGGCGCGGATGAGTACCTCTCCGGGGTCCGGCTGTGGCGTAGGAACCTCGCGCGGTACCAGGACTTCCGGCCCGCCGCTACCTGTCATTACGATTGCCTGCATCGGAAACTCCATAACTTGACTGTCGGTCCATTTATTCAGTCAAGATATGGACCGGCGGTCAACTTGTCAACGAAGGTGGTGCCATGCCCCCAGTGAGGGAACGCGCGGACGCGGCCCGCAACCGGCGCGCCATTCTCGACGCCACCGTCGCGCTGCTCGCCGAACACGGTGCCGAAGGGGTCACCATGGATCGGGTCGCGGCGGCTGCCGGGGTGGGCAAGGGCACGATCTTCCATCGCTTCGGCAATCGAGCCGGGCTACTGCACGAGCTGGTGGCCGAGAGCGCGTTCACGCTGCGAGCGCGGGTGGTCGACGGCCCGCCGCCGCTGGGGCCCGGAGCTCCGGCGGGCGATCGGCTGCGCGCATTCCTCGATGCCATGGCCGGGTTGGTGATCGGCAATCTGGAACTCATGACGATCTTGCGGGCCGAGCCTCCGCATCCGCGTACCGAGGAATTGCACCGGTTCTGGCACGAGCACCTCACGGCTCTGCTCACAGAAGCGCGGCCGGATGTGGATGCCGAGATCGTCGGCCGGCTGTTGCTGGATTCGCTGGCCGGTGCGACCGTGCCGGAACTGGCCCGATGCGGACAGGCCGACCGGCTGCTCCGGTCGGTCCGGGAACTCGTGGATTCGGTGCTGCGATCTCCCTGACATTCCGGACGTCAGGGAAACCCGTTGCCGAGCCATGGTGTTCGTGCTCAGCCCTATCGAGGTAGAGGTAGCGGGCTCACCGGACGCCACGTGGGCGGAACTGGATGCTGATCCGCGGCCCGGTCGCCCGCCGCGATTTCGGTACCGCATGTTCCCAGGTGCGCTGGCATGAACCACCCATGACGAAAAGGTCGCCGTGCCCGGGCTGGAACCGCAGGCCGGCGCCGCCTGTGCGGGGTCGGAGTAGTAGCGGCCGCGGCGCCCCGAGCGTCAGGATGGCGACCATGGTGTCCTGTACGGCGCCGCGGCCGAGGGTGTCGCCGTGCCAGGCCACGCTGTCGCGGCCGTCGCGGTAGAAGCACAGTCCGGCGGTCCGAAACGGCTCGCCGAGTTCGGCGCGGTAATGCTCGCTCAATGCCTCCCGCGCCTGGGTGAGAACGGGATCGGGTAAGGGCGCGGATTCGCCGTAGAAGCAGAGCAGTCTCGGTACATCGACGACGCGGTCGTACATCGGCCGTTGCTCCCCGCGCCACGGCACCGCGGTGGCGAGGCGGTCGAAGAGTTCGTCGGCACCGCGCAGCCAGCCGGGCCGCAGGTCGACCCATGCACCGTCGGACAGGTGTGTCCGGCGGATATTCGTGAGCGGTTCGAGCTCGATCGCACCGAAGCCGTTGAGCAGCGATCCCTGGAAAGGTGCCGGCATGGTGTCAGTATATCCAGTATGCGAACGTATGTTCGACTGGGGTCGGCTGGTGCCGGCCGGGTGTTCGCCACGCGGCGATATCGCCGTGCCGATGGTCGGATCACCTGACCGAACTGCGTGACGCCGCGACGCCCGCGGCCTACGCGATCGAGCTCGTGAATGGCGCGACCGGTCGCGATGGGTTTCGAGTAGCGCGCAGATCCTGCGCCCGGTGGGAGCTATGCCTCCCGATGGCGCCGCAGTTCTGCGCAGACGGCCGTTGGTGCCCGCGCTGAGGTGGCAGCGTGGATGGGTGAGCAGGTGCAGCTTGCGGGAGGGCAGAACCGGGCCGTCCGGAACCGCCGGCCTGTATTCGTCGCGGCGGCGCGATATGTGGGTGTCGAATCAGTTTCTGTGCAGAATGTCCTGGGCGACAGCGACTGCCGCGTGGAAACACTCGTCGTCGGACAGGGGAAGATCGCCCATCATCGCCGTACTCCAGCTGATCGCCAGCAGCGCCTGCCGGGCGTGGAAGACGTCCAGGGGTGCGCGCTCGGGTTCGGTCATGAGATCGGCGATCACGCGGAATTGGTAGCGCAGGCTGACGCCGAAGCCCAATTCGCGGAAAGCGGGCTGGTTTTCGTGCATGAACCGCACCATGTCGCGGCCGGTGCTGTGCAGCAGGGCTCCGTAGCGGTCGAGGATTTCGGTGGTGCGGGCGGGGCCGGGTGCAGTGGCCTCGGCCCATTCGATCAGCTCGTCGATACCGCGCCGGACATCGTCGGAGAGGCTGGCGACGATATCTTCCTTCGTCCGGAAGTGGTAGTACAGCGCGGCTTTGGTGACGCCGAGATGTTCGGCGATCTGACGCAACGAGGTCTTCTCGTAGCCCTGTTCGGAGAACAGTTCCATCGCCACCGCACGGATGCGGTCGCGGGTATCGCTGCGCCGGCCGGCCAACGGTATCTCCTCGGGTTCGACGGTCTGCACGGGTTTTCGACGGTCTGCCGCAGGGAGCCTAATGGGCCCACGGTGGCGAAGCCCATCGGCCGACCGATTGGAACGGCCGGAACTCGGGCGGCCGACCGGGGAGCGTGGTTTACTTGCCGGGCGACAAGTAAGTTACTGTGAGGAGGGTTACCCGATGACCGGAACTTCCACGCCCATCCCGACCGCCGGCGTCGCGATGACTGCCCTCGGGGTTGCGCTCATCCGGGTCAGTGAGACCGCGCGGCAAGATCGTCTCTATGCGGACCCGCTGGCCGAGGTTTTCCTCAACGCTGCCCGGCCGGGATTCGATGCCGAACGCTGGGCGCGCCTGGAGAAATTGGCCGAGCAGTTCTATGAAGGCCGCACGCTCGCGGTCAAGGCCGTCGACGATCACGTCCAGGCGGTGGCCCGGTCGGACTGTCCGCAGATCGTCCTGCTCGGCGCGGGCCTGGACACCCGGGCCTTCCGCCTCGACCTCCCGCCCGAAACTCACTTCTTCGAGGTGGACCTCCCCGAACTGTTCGACTTCAAGGAGCCGGTCCTGGCGGCCCACCGGGCGCACCCGGTCTGCATCCGTCACACGGTCGCCGCGGATCTGCGTGGCGACTGGGAGCGGGTCCTGCTCGAACAGGGTTTCCGCGCCGATCTGCCGACCGCCTGGGTCGACGAGGGGGTGCTCGGCTACGTCCCGCGCGCTGCGGCTTATGCGATGGCGGAGACGGTGACGCGGCTCTCGGCGCCGGGTAGCAGGTTCGGAATCGGACGGTTCCAGGTCGACACGGCCGCGCCGCAGTACCGCGCTCTGCGCGAACTGGTCCAGGAGGCACCGGGAGAGCCCCCGGTGAATGGGCTGGGTCCCGACGGCGAATCGTGGTTCGCCGAGAACGGGTGGTCGACCACTTTCCGTGCCTGGGACGATCTCGTCGCACCCTACAGGCGGCCCGGTGTCCTGGGTGGCGATCCGGCGGTCGGACATGTTGTGGCAGTCCGCGAATGAGTACTCCGCGATATGAGTAACCGTGCTCACAACGGCCGGCCCTTCGGTGGTGAGTGGGCGCGCTCACAACCGGTTCAGTGCCCTCACCTGGTGAAAAGTGCCGTCCACGGGCTGATAGGCTGCTCGGCGTAAGACATCCTTTAACGGACCGTCCGGTGAGGCGGGGAAGGAGGTCGGTATGGCTGTGCCCGAAGAACGGGCCGCCACGTCCGGCGCTGCCGAGGCGGCGCCACCCGTTGCGCGGCATACGCCGGAATGGGTGGCGGCGGGACGGGAACTGTTGTCCCCCTCCGATGTCGGCCGGACCGTCGCGCGGATCGCGCATCAGATCATCGAACGCACCGCCCTCGATTCCGGCGAGCCCGGAACCCCGCGCGTGGTGCTCATCGGTATCCCGACCCGCGGGACGACTCTCGCCGCTCGGCTCACCGACAAGATCGAGGAATTCTCGGGTGTACGCCCGGCCCTCGGTTCCCTCGATATCACGCTCTACCGCGACGACCTGCGCACCAAACCGCATCGCCCGCTGGAGCGGACCTCGGTGCCGGAGGGCGGGATCGAGGACGCGCTGGTGGTCCTGATCGACGATGTGCTCTTCTCCGGCCGCACCGTGCGGTCCGCGCTCGACGCGCTCCGCGATCTGGGCCGGCCGCGCGCCGTTCAGCTCGCCGTTCTCGTCGACCGGGGGCATCGCGAACTGCCGATCCGCGCCGATTTCGTCGGTAAGAACGTGCCCACCGCACGTACCGAGGACGTATCGGTGCTGCTGAGCGAACACGACGGCCGCGACGGCGTTTTCCTGCACCAGGGGGAGGGACAGTGAGACATCTGCTGACGGTGACCGACCTGGACCGCGCGGCCGCCGACGCCATGCTCGACGAGGCGGAACGTTTCGAACAGGCGCTGCTGGGCCGCGAAGTACACAAACTGCCCACCCTGCGCGGCCGCACGGTGATGACGGTGTTCTTCGAGAACTCGACCCGGACCCGTGTCTCGTTCGAGGTCGCCGGGAAATGGATGAGCGCCGATGTGATCAATGTCAGCGCGAGTAGTTCCTCGGTCGCCAAGGGGGAATCGCTGCGCGATACCGCGCTCACGCTGCATGCCGCCGGGGCCGACGCGCTGATCGTGCGACATCCCGCCTCCGGTGCGGCGCATCAGATCGCGCACTGGTTCGAGGACTGGTCGCGGCGCTCGGGCAGCGCGGTTCCGGCGGTGATCAACGCCGGTGACGGTATGCACGAACATCCCACCCAGGCCCTGCTCGACGCACTGACTTTGCGGCAGCGGCTCGGCGATATCGCCGGGCGGCGCGTGGTGATCGTCGGCGATATCCTGCACAGCCGGGTCGCGCGGTCCAATGCCTTCCTGCTGTCCACGCTGGGCGCGGAAGTGGTACTGGTGGCGCCGCGGACGCTGCTGCCGGTGGGGGTCGAGGACTGGCCGGTGCGGGTCTCGGTGGATCTGGATTCCGAACTGCCCGGCGCCGATGCGGTGCTCATGCTGCGGGTCCAGGCGGAACGGATGAACGGCGGATTCTTCCCGTCGGCGCGGGAGTACGCGGTGCGCTACGGACTGTCCGAACGGCGGGTCGCGCTGCTCGACGAGCATGCCGTGGTGCTGCATCCCGGGCCGATGCTGCGCGGTATGGAGATCGCGTCCTCGGTGGCGGATTCACCGCGTGCCGCCGTATTGCAACAGGTGACGAATGGAGTCCATATGCGTATGGCGGTGCTGTTCCGCCTGCTGGTCGGTGTACAGGAGGCCGCGGCGTGAGCGGGTCGGGCCCGGAGGCGGCAGCGCACCGTAACCACGGAGGGGCCCCGCACACGCCCGATGGACACAGCGTGAGTGACAGCGTTCTGATCACCGGGGTACGGCTCTACGGTGCGGGCGACCCCGTCGATGTGCTGATCGTCGGCGGGGTGATCCAGGAGATCGGGACCGGCCTGCACGCGGACGACGCCGAGATCGTCGCCGGCGAGGGCCGGATACTGCTGCCCGGGTTCGTGGATCTGCATACGCATCTGCGCGAACCGGGCCGGGAAGACACCGAGACCATCGAATCCGGCTCGGCCGCCGCGGCGCTCGGCGGGTACACCGCGGTGTTCGCGATGGCCAACACCTCACCGGTCGCCGATTCCCACGTGATCACCGACCATGTGTGGCGGCGCGGCCAGGAGGTCGGGCTCGTCGATGTGTACCCGGTGGGCGCGGTCACGGTCGGGCTCGCGGGCGAGCAGCTCGCCGAAATGGGCACGATGGCCGCCGGTGCCGGCGCGGTCCGGATGTTCTCCGACGACGGGCACTGCGTCCACGACCCGCTGATCATGCGGCGGGCCCTCGAATACGCGCGTTCGCTGGATGTGCTGATCGCCCAGCATGCCGAGGAACCGCGGCTGACCCGCGGTGCGGTCGCGCACGAGGGACCGACGGCGGCGCGGCTGGGTCTGGCCGGTTGGCCGCGGGCCGCGGAGGAATCCATCGTGGCCCGGGACGCACTACTGGCCCGGGACGCCGGTGCCCGCGTGCATATCTGCCATGCGTCGACCGCGGGCACGGTCGAGCTGCTGAAATGGGCCAAGGACCAGGGGATCGCGGTCACCGCCGAGGTGACGCCGCATCATCTGCTGCTCACCGACGCCCGGCTGGAAACCTATGACGCGGTGAACAAGGTGAACCCGCCGCTGCGCGAAGGCTCCGATACCGAGGCTCTGCGGCAGGCGCTGGCCGCCGGGATCGTCGACTGTGTCGCCACCGATCACGCACCTCATGCCGAACAGGACAAATGCTGCGAGTTCGCGGCGGCCCGGCCCGGCATGCTCGGGTTGCAGACCGCGTTGTCGATCGTGGTGGAGACCATGGTGCGGCCCGGACTGCTGGATTGGCGCGGGGTGGCGCGCGTGATGAGCGAACGGCCCGCCGAAATCGTCGGACTCGACGACCAGGGGCGGCCGATCGAGGTGGGCGAACCGGCCAATCTCGTACTGGTCGATCCGGACGCGACCTGGACGGTCGAGGGCGAACACCTCGCCAGTATCGCGAGCAATACGCCCTATCAGTCGATGACGCTGCCCGGCCGGGTCGTCGGCACACTGCTGCGCGGCCGGTTCACCGCCCGCGACGGTGTCGCCACCGCGCCGGGTGTACCGGTGGGAGGCCGCTGATGGAACGGGCACTGTGGGTCATCCTCTGCGTTGTACTGTGGGTGCTGGCCGTTTTCCTGATGTACCGGGGCTGGCGCAACCGGGCCGCCCGGCAGCAGGACCGGATCGGTGAGCTGCCGCCGGTGCCTGCCGAAACCGGGCCGCAGGTTCTGGAACGCACCACCGGTCTCTACCTCGGCAGCACCATGGCGCCGAGCTGGCAGGACCGCATAGCGGTCGGCGATCTGGGCTACCGCGCCACCGCGGGACTGACCCGCTACGAGCACGGGATCCTGCTGGAACGTGAGGGCGCCACCACGATCTGGATACCGGAGGAATCCATCACCGCCATCCGGACCGAACGCGGGCACGCAGGCAAGGTGATGACCGAAGGCGGTGTCCTGGTGATCCGCTGGACCCTGCCGACCGGAACCGAAATCGATACCGGGTTCCGGGGCGACGACAAATCGGTGTATCCGGCCTGGGCGCGGGCAACGACGGGAGATGACGAATGACGAGTACGACAGCAGCCGCGGCCCTGGTCCTCGAGGACGGGCGGATCTTCCGCGGCACCGCCTACGGCGCGGTCGGGCAGACCCTCGGTGAAGCGGTGTTCTGCACCGCCATGACCGGCTATCAGGAAACCCTCACCGATCCCAGCTACCACCGGCAGATCGTGGTGGCCACGGCCCCGCAGATCGGGAATACCGGCTGGAACGACGAGGACGACGAATCGCAACAGATCTGGGTCGCGGGCTACGCCGTACGCGACCCCGCTCGCCGGCATTCCAACTGGCGCGCCACCGGCACCCTGCCGGGGCAGCTGGAACAGCAGAACATCGTCGGTATCGCCGGGATCGACACCCGCGCGGTGGTGCGGCATCTGCGCAGCCGCGGGTCGATGAAGGCCGGGATCTTCTCCGGTGCCGCGCTGGCCGAGCCCGCGGAACTGCTCGCCCGGGTCACCGGGCAGCCGTCGATGCTCGGCGCCGACCTGGCCGGTGAGGTCAGTACCGACGAGATCTACACCGTCGAGCCCGAGGGAGAGGCCCGGTTCACGGTGGTCGCGGTGGACCTCGGCATCAAATCCAACACTCCGCGCATGTTCGCCCAGCGCGGGATGCGGGTGCATGTGGTGCCGTCGGCGACGAGCCTGGACAAAATCCTGGAACTGAAACCGGACGGGGCGTTCCTGTCCAACGGCCCCGGCGACCCGGCCACCGCCGATACCGCCGTCGCGCTCACCCAGGGGATCCTGGACAAGGGGCTGCCGCTGTTCGGTATCTGCTTCGGCAACCAGATCCTGGGCCGCGCGCTCGGCCGCGGCACCTACAAGATGAAGTTCGGGCACCGGGGGATCAATATCCCGGTCGTCGAGCACGAGACCGGCCGCGTCTCGATCACCGCGCAGAACCACGGGTTCGCGCTGGACGGTGAGCGCGGCGAACAGTTCGACACCCCGTTCGGCAAGGCCGAGGTCAGTCACGTCTGCGCCAACGACGGCACGGTGGAAGGGGTGCGGCTGGTGGACGGTCGCGCCTTCTCCGTGCAATACCACCCGGAAGCGGCCGCCGGTCCCCATGACGCCGCGTACTTGTTCGACCGGTTCGCCGGTCTGATGAAGGGAGCCTGATGCCTCGCCGTACCGATCTCGAACATATTCTGGTCATCGGATCGGGCCCGATCGTCATCGGCCAGGCGTGCGAGTTCGACTACTCGGGCACCCAGGCCTGCCGGGTCCTGCGTTCGGAGGGCCTGCGGGTTTCGCTGGTGAACTCCAATCCGGCGACCATCATGACCGATCCGGAGTTCGCCGATTCGACCTATGTCGAGCCGATCACCGCGGAGTTCGTCGAAAAGGTCATCGAGAAGGAGCGTCCCGACGCCCTGCTGGCCACCCTCGGCGGACAGACCGCACTGAACACCGCGGTCGCACTGCACGAGCGCGGCGTGCTGGAAAAGTACGGGGTCGAACTGATCGGCGCCGATTTCGATGCCATCCAGCGCGGTGAGGACCGGCAGAAGTTCAAGGACATCGTGGCGAGCGTCGGCGGCGAAAGCGCGCGCTCCCGGGTCTGCTACACCATGGACGAGGTCCGCGATACCGTCGCCGATCTGGGCTTCCCGGTGGTCGTGCGGCCGTCGTTCACCATGGGTGGGCTCGGTTCCGGGATGGCCTACAACGACGAGGATCTCGACCGGATCGCCGGCGGCGGCCTGGCCGCCTCGCCCACCGCGAACGTTCTCATCGAGGAATCCATCCTGGGCTGGAAGGAATACGAGCTCGAGCTGATGCGCGACGGCCGCGACAATGTCGTGATCGTCTGCTCCATCGAGAACGTGGACCCGATGGGCGTGCACACCGGCGATTCGATGACGGTGGCCCCCGCGCTGACCCTCACCGACCGCGAATACCAGAAGATGCGCGATCTCGGTATCGCCATCCTGCGCGAGGTCGGGGTGGATACCGGTGGCTGCAATATCCAGTTCGCGGTGAATCCCGCCGACGGCCGGCTCATCGTCATCGAGATGAACCCCCGCGTCTCGCGGTCCTCGGCGCTGGCGTCCAAGGCCACCGGCTTCCCGATCGCGAAGATCGCGGCGAAACTCGCCATCGGCTACACGCTGGACGAGATCGTCAACGACATCACCGGGGAAACCCCGGCCAGCTTCGAACCCACCCTCGACTATGTGGTGGTCAAGGCGCCGCGGTTCGCGTTCGAGAAGTTCCCGGGTGCCGACCCGACGCTCACCACCACCATGAAATCGGTGGGTGAGGCGATGTCGCTGGGCCGCAACTTCGCCGAGGCGCTCGGTAAAGTGCTGCGCTCGCTGGAAACCAAGGCGACCGGTTTCTGGACCGCCGAGGACGGGAAGTGGGCGCCGGCGTCCACGGATCAGGCGGATATCGACGCCGCGATCGAGGCGATCCTGTCGGATCTGCGGACCCCCACCGAGGGCCGTATCTACCAGGTGGAGCGGGCCCTGCGGTTCGGGGCGAGTATCGAAGCGGTCGCCGAGGCCTCCGGTATCGACCCGTGGTTCGTCGCCGAGATCGCCGGGCTGGTGGACCTGCGCCGCGAACTGCTCGACACCGCGGTGCTCGACGAAGCGCTGCTGCGCCGGGCCAAATACCACGGCCTGTCCGACCGGCAGATCGCCGCGCTGCGACCGGAACTGGCCGGCGAGGGCGGTGTCCGCGCGCTGCGGCACCGGCTCGGGGTGCGTCCGGTGTTCAAAACCGTGGACACCTGCGCCGCCGAATTCGAGGCCAAGACGCCGTACCACTACTCGGCCTACGAACTCGACCCGGCTGCCGAATCCGAGGTCGCCCCGCAGCCCGATCGGGAGAAGGTGATCATCCTCGGTTCCGGTCCGAACCGGATCGGGCAGGGGATCGAATTCGACTACTCCTGTGTGCACGCCGCGCAGACGCTGTCGGCCGCCGGCTACGAGACGGTGATGGTCAACTGCAACCCGGAGACCGTCTCCACCGACTACGACACCGCCGACCGGCTCTACTTCGAACCGCTGACGTTCGAAGACGTGCTCGAGGTGTACCACGCGGAAACCGAATCGGGCACGGTCGCGGGTGTGATCGTCCAGCTCGGCGGGCAGACACCGCTGGGGCTGGCGCAGCGGCTCACCACCGCGGGAGTGCCGGTGGTCGGCACCAGCGCCGCCGCCATCGACCTCGCCGAGGACCGCGGGGAATTCGGTGACGTCCTGGTCGCGGCGGGCCTGCCGGCTCCGAAGTACGGCACCGCCACCACCTTCGAGCACGCCCGCAAGATCGCCGCCGATATCGGCTATCCGGTGCTGGTGCGGCCGTCGTATGTGCTCGGCGGACGCGGTATGGAGATCGTCTACGACGAGGATTCCCTCGAAGGCTATATCTCCCGCGCCACCGAACTCAGCCCGGAACATCCGGTGCTGGTGGACCGCTTCCTCGAAGACGCCATCGAGATCGACGTCGACGCGCTCTGCGACGGCGACGAAGTATTCCTCGGCGGGGTCATGGAACATATCGAAGAAGCCGGTATCCATTCCGGTGACTCCGCGTGCGCGCTCCCGCCGATCACCCTGGGCCGCAGCGATATCGAAGCGGTACGCCGCTCCACCAGTGCGCTGGCCAAGGGGATCGGCGTCAAGGGCCTGTTGAACGTGCAGTACGCGCTCAAGGACGATGTCCTCTACGTGCTCGAGGCCAACCCGCGCGCCAGCCGCACCGTTCCGTTCGTCTCCAAGGCCACCGCGGTACCGCTGGCCAAGGCGGCGGCCCGGATCATGCTGGGTGCCACCATCGCCGAACTGCGCGCCGAGGGCATGCTGCCCGAAGGCGACGGCGGGCACGTTCCGCTGGACGCGCCGGTCGCGGTGAAAGAGGCGGTGCTGCAGTTCCATCGGTTCCGTGGCCCGGACGGCAGCCAGGTCGATTCGCTGCTGTCGCCGGAGATGAAATCCACCGGCGAGGTGATGGGTATCGACACCGATTTCGGGACGGCGTTCGCCAAGAGCCAGACCGCGGCCTACGGTTCGCTGCCGACCGAGGGCACCGTTTTCGTCTCGATCGCCAACCGTGACAAACGCGCCATGGTGTTCCCGGTGAAACGGCTGCACGACCTCGGCTTCCGGATCCTGGCAACCACGGGGACCGCGGAAATGCTGCGGCGCAACGGAATCCCCTGCGAAGAGGTGCGCAAGCACTCCGATCCGGTGCCCGCGGCCGGTAACGACCAGGTGCCCGCGGCCTCCATCGTGGAACAGATCCGCGACGGCGAAGTCGATATGGTCATCAATACGCCCTACGGCAATTCCGGGCCGCGCGTGGACGGTTACGAGATCCGCAGTGCCGCGGTGGGTGTGAGCATCCCCTGCATCACCACCGTGCAGGGCGCCGCGGCGGCGGTCCAGGGGATCGAGGCGAGTATCGCCGGCGGTCTCGGCGTGCGCTCCCTGCAGGAACTGCATTCGGCGTTGCGTGGCTGAGGACGCGGGGATGACAACCACCTTCGGGGGGGGGGGGGGGGGGGGGGGGGGGGGGGGGCGGCGGCGGGGCGCCGCGGGGGGGCGGCGCGCCCGCGCGCCCCCGCGGGGCGGCCCCCGCCCCCGGCCCGCGGGCGTGGCCCCCGGGGCCCCCCCCCCACGACCCGCTCGATATCGGCCATGATGGCGGTGATGTCGTCGACGCGGCGTCCGATCAGGATCGGGGCCATATAGCGT
>NZ_JARWNW010000072.1 GCF_029868325.1 Nocardia carnea | reverse complement strand
GTATCGGGTGCACCTGCACCGGCCGGGGCGCCGGCGCCCACCCCCGGCGCCAAGACCCCGGCCGGTTCGCCGGCCGCACGCGGCGGTGTGCCGGTGATGGGCGCGCCCCGCGCCCGCCGGGCCCGCGGGGGGGGGCCCCCGCGGGCGGGCGCCCCCGGCGGGGGCCCCCCCCCGCTCGTGTTTGCGGTGTATTCACCCGACAAGATCGGCAGTAAATGTGTCGCAAATCACTATGCCCGGAGGGGCTCGAGATTGCGCGGACCCCGCTCGACCGATAGCGACCCTGCCGTATGGTGCTCAGCATCACATTCGATCGCGGAGGTCTTCCGGCTTTCCGCACCGCCGATCAGTGAGGCATCGACCAGTGAGTGCCGCGACAACCACGACCGCTCCCGAATCGGGAACAGGTGTTTTCAGCAAGACCCGGGCCCGGATCAGCGCCCGCACCCTACGCACGGACCGATGGTGGCTACCGCCCCTGATCACGGTGATCGGGCTCGGCGCCTTCGTCGTCTACGCGACCGTCAGATCGTTCGTGCGCACCGCGTACTGGGTGCCCGACTATCACTACTTGACGCCGTTCTACTCGCCCTGCCTGAGTACTTCGTGTGTCGAGGGTGCGAGCCATTTCGGCACGCCGTTCGGCGACCTCCCGATGTTCATTCCGCTCGGGTTCCTGGTGCTGCCGTTCCTGCTCGGGTTCCGGCTCACCTGCTACTACTACCGCAAGGCCTACTACCGGTCGGTGTGGTTCTCCCCGCCGGCCTGCGCCGTGGCCGAACCGCACGCCAAGTACACCGGGGAGACCCGGCTGCCGCTGATCATCCAGAACGCGCACCGCTATTTCTTCTATGCCGCGGTGATCATCTCGGTGATCAACACCTACGACGCGATCGGCGCCTTCCACGGGAAATCCGGTGGGTTCGGAATGGGACTGGGCAGCCTGATCCTCACCGGGAACGTGATCCTGCTGTGGGCCTACACCCTGTCCTGCCATTCCTGCCGGCATATCGCGGGCGGCCGGTTGAAGCATTTCTCCGCCCACCCCGTGCGGTACTGGTTCTGGACCCAGGTCTCCAAGCTCAACACCAGGCATATGCAGCTGGCCTGGATCACGCTCGGCACCCTCGTGCTCACCGACTTCTACGTGATGCTGGTGGCGAGCGGCACGATTTCTGATCTTCGCATCATCGACTGAGGAGTTTGGACGGCTATGCCCGAAGTGGAACGGCACACCTACGACGTGGTCGTGATCGGTGCCGGAGGTGCCGGACTACGTGCTGTGATCGAGGCCCGCGAACACGGCCTCTCGGTGGCGGTCGTATGCAAATCACTGTTCGGCAAAGCACATACCGTGATGGCCGAGGGCGGCTGCGCGGCGGCCATGGGAAACGCCAACGAGAAGGACAGCTGGCAAACCCATTTCCGCGACACCATGCGCGGCGGGAAATTCCTGAACAACTGGCGAATGGCCGAACTGCATGCGCTGGAGGCCCCGGACCGCGTCTGGGAGCTGGAAACCTATGGCGCCCTGTTCGACCGGACCGCCGACGGCCGGATCAGTCAGCGCAATTTCGGCGGTCACACCTATCCGCGACTGGCCCATGTCGGTGACCGGACGGGCCTGGAACTGATCCGCACCATGCAGCAAAAGATCGTTTCGCTGCAGCAGGAGGATTATGCCGAAACCGGTGACTACGAGGCGCGGATCAAAGTCTTCGCCGAATGCACCATCACCGACCTGCTGAAAGATGGCGACCGGATCAGCGGCGCATTCGGCTACTGGCGCGAATCCGGGCGTTTCATCCTGTTCGAAACCCCGGCGGTGGTACTGGCCACCGGCGGTATCGGCAAGTCCTACAAGGTCACCTCGAACTCCTGGGAGTACACCGGTGACGGGCATGCGCTGGCCCTGCGCGCCGGTGCGCGGCTGATCAATATGGAGTTCCTGCAGTTCCATCCCACCGGGATGGTCTGGCCGCCCAGTGTGAAGGGCATCCTGGTGACCGAGGGGGTGCGCGGGGACGGCGGGGTGTTGAAGAACACCGAGGGCAAACGCTTCATGTTCGACTACATTCCCGCGGTCTTCAAAGGCCAGTACGCCGAAACCGAGGAGGAGGCCGACCAGTGGCTGCGCGATAACGATTCGGCCCGGCGCACCCCCGATCTGCTCCCCCGCGACGAGGTGGCGCGGGCGATCAACGAGGAGGTCAAAGCCGGCCGGGGCACCCCGCACGGCGGTGTCTACCTCGATATCGCCTCCCGGCTGACTCCCGAGGAGATCACCCGGCGGCTGCCGTCCATGCACCACCAGTTCAAGGAACTGGCGGACGTGGACATCACGAAAGAACCCATGGAGGTGGGCCCGACCTGCCACTACGTTATGGGCGGTATCGAGGTCGACCCGGATACCGGTGCGGCGCACGTACCGGGTCTGTTCGCCGCCGGGGAATGTTCCGGGGGTATGCACGGCTCCAACCGGCTCGGCGGGAACTCACTGTCGGATCTGCTGGTGTTCGGCCGCCGGGCAGGGCTCGGCGCGGCCGAGTACGTCCGGCAACTGCCCGGCCGGCCGGCGGTAGCGGAGACCGATATCGCGGCAGCGGCGGAGATCGCGCTCGCACCGTTCGATCCGCCCGAAGGCGGTTCGGGGGAAAACCCCTACACCTTGCATACCGATATGCAGCAGACCATGAACGATCTGGTCGGCATCATCCGCAAGGAGCAGGAGGTCCGCGAGGCGATTGCCCGGCTCGATGAGCTGCGCGAACGGTTCGCCCACGTCACGATCGAAGGGCACCGGCAGTTCAATCCGGGCTGGCATCTGGCCCTCGATATGCGCAATATGCTGCTGGTCAGCCGATGCGTGGCGCAGGCCGCGCTACTGCGCACCGAGAGCCGCGGCGGCCATACCCGCGACGACCATCCGGGCATGGACCCGCAATGGCGCAACAAACTGCTGGTCTGCGCGATCGACGGCGAATCGGCCGAATCCGGTGTCCCCGATGTCTCGGTGACCGAACGCGAGCAAACGCCGATGCGGCCCGAACTGCTGGCCCTGTTCGACCTCGGGGAGCTGGAGAAGTACTACACCCCGGACGAACTCGCCGGGCATCCGGCGGCCCAGGGCGGTTCGGCCGCGCCGGGCCGCGAAGCGAAGACCGAGGAGGCGTGAGGCGATGAGTTACGACGCCCAGTTCCGCGTATGGCGCGGCGATTCCGAGACCGGAGAGCTCCGGGATTTCACGGTGCCGGTGAACGAGGGCGAGGTGGTTCTCGACATCATCCATCGGCTGCAGGCAACCCAGGCGCCCGATCTGGCGGTCCGATGGAACTGTAAGGCGGGGAAATGCGGGTCGTGTTCGGCCGAGGTGAACGGCCGGCCGCGCCTGTTGTGCATGACACGGATGTCGACCTTCACGCCCGAAGACGTTGTCACTGTGACACCGCTGCGGACTTTCCCGGTGATCCGCGATCTGGTGACCGATGTGTCCTACAACTACGAAAAGGCGCGGGAAATCCCGTCTTTCACGCCACCGGCGGATCTGAAACCGGGTGAGTACCGGATGCAGCAGGTGGATATCGCGCGATCGCAGGAATTCCGCAAATGCATCGAATGCTTCCTGTGCCAGAACACCTGCCATGTGGTCCGTGACCACGACGAGAACAAGGAATCGTTCGCGGGGCCGCGGTATCTGATGCGTATCGCGGAGCTGGAAATGCATCCGCTCGATGTGGCCGACCGCCGCGACGAGGCGCAGGAGCAGCACGGCCTGGGCTACTGCAATATCACCAAATGCTGCACGGAGGTGTGCCCGGAGCACATCAAGATCACCGACAATGCGTTGATTCCGATGAAGGAACGGGTCGCCGATCGTAAGTACGACCCGATCGTCTGGCTCGGCAACAAACTGTTCCGCCGCTGAGTGAAGTACGCGGCGGCAGGGTTCACGGCCGGCCGGGTGTGGTCACAGCATCGTGACCACACCCGTGGCCACCAAAGCCACGAGCACACCGACGAACAGTGCCGAAAGCACCGATCCGGTGAGTACGAACACCCCCACCGCGGCCGCCGCGAAGAGCAGCCCGACGATCAGCCACGCCACACCGTCGCCGGGCCCCAACTTGCGCAGCCGAGGATGAGAATTCTTGATCCCTCGGTCCACATATCGTTGTCTACCCGTTATACGACCTGGTAAACCCGCCGTGACCCGGTCGTATCGGACGGTCGCAGAGCCCGGACGAGGTCAGGGGCGATCGAATTCGCCGTCCCGTACACCGGCCGTGAACGCCGCCCATTCACCCGGGGTGAAAACCAGCACCGGACCGTCGGGATCCTTGCCGTCCCGCATACCCACATGACCGTCGGCGAGCATCGCGATCTCGACACTGTGCGAACCGGGGGCACCGTCCGGGGGGCTGCTCAGCCACTCGGCACCGGAAAGGTCCACCTTCGTACCGTTGTCGACACTCATTCGGGTTCTCCTCCATCAGCCGCACTATGTTCCGTCGAGGGGCGGCGCCGCCCGCGCCGGCACCGAGCGCGATGCTACGCGCACGGACGGACACACCGGGCCGGATACCGGTGGCGTACCGGTGCAATACGAATTCGATGTGGGCAAAACCGCCGAAAATCACACGTTCCGGATGGTTCTCGGCCTATGGTGAGCTGTTGGTCGTATGTGCACACCCGGAAACCCACCGCGGACAACAGGATCGCCGCGGGTTCACAAGGAGGTTGTGTGTGATGCGGTTGAATCTGAGTACCCAGATCCCGACCCTGCTCGACTGCGGGGACGATCCGGGCGATATGACCGCCGAACAAGCTCATTCGGCAATGCAACTGCACCTGGACTGCACCGTAGATATGTGCCGGGTACGCCGCCGGGCCCGGGCAACATTGGTGGATTCCGGCCGCTGTGTACTGGACAACCGCGCACTCCAATAGGTCGCCGCAGCCGCGACGCCGAAGGCGGCGCCATATATTCAGCGCCGGCTGTGGTCGGTGATCGGAGCGCGTGGGCCGAATCGTGGTTTCCGGGCCTGACCGCTGACCTCCAGTAACCGGATCGTCCGATAGCGATGCGGACGCACCGGCTCGAGGAACTCGACCATCTCGGCGTCGTCGATATCCCGGCCGAGCAGGGTCCAGCCCACCACCGATGCCAGGTGGTAATCGCCGACCGACAGTGCATCGGCATCACCGAACGCGCGCTGGGCGGTTTCCGCGGCTGTCCACTCCCCTATACCCGGGATGGTCCGTAATTTGCGGGCGGCCTCCGCCGGCGGGAGTCCCGCCGTGTGCTCCAGCGAATCGGCCACCCGCGCCGCCCGCACAATGGTCTGCCAGCGCTGCGGCCCCACGTTGGCGCGGTGATAGCTCCACGAGGGTATGCGCGCCCAGGTCGCGGCGTCCGGCGGAACCCGCATACCCTCCGGCGCGGGGCCCGGCGCCGGATCACCGAAACGATGCACCAGCGCCCGCCAGGCGGCATGCGACGACACGATGGTGACCTTCTGCTCCAGGATCGCCGGGACGAGCGCCTCGAACACCCGGCCGGTGCGCAGCATGCGCAAACCGGGATTCCGCTGATGAGCGGCCGCGATGGTGGGGTGGATGGGCACGAAATCGTCCACGTTCTCGTCCAGGCAGAACATCGAATCGAGCTGGTCGAGAAATTCCGCGGCACCCGGGCCCCAGGCGTCCGCGGTGATGGTGTGGGGTGCGGTCTGGGTCAACCGGTAGGTCACGGGCCCGGCCGGCATCCGCGATATCCGCCAGTGCGCACCGTCACCGTCGATCTGATGACAGGGGTCGGCGGGCCCGCGGCGTAGCGGCGCCAGGGTATGCGCGAGGTGGATGGGCCCACCGGCGGTCAGCACGCGCGTGATCGGCGGGGACTCGGCCGGGGATCCTGCGGATCGAGAAGGCACTCCGCCATTGTGCCCGCAAAACAGAGAACACTGTGCCCGCAGAAGAGACGCAGTCGTTTCCTTCCGCGGTAACGACGGTGGTTTGCGGGACGATACGAACCGAGTTGAGCAAATATGTGGCTGCCGCCACGATTGGAGGGTTTCATGATCACCGAGGCACTCAATTGGCTGCTCGATCTGTGGGGCAGCGTTTTCGCCGGTAGTTCCGGTTACGAAATCCAGCCGGGCACTCTGCCGTCCGGAAGCTGATCCCCGGTAGCGGGTGACCGAGCCCATCGCTCGGTTACCCGCATGCCCGGCCCATCGCCTCGATACCGTGAAATCACCAGTGGTCCAACAGGATCTGCGCTAGGTGCCGGCCGCGTCCGGCTGCCAGCTGGACTGCCTGGGTACGACACGAGAAGCCGTCGGCCACGAACACGGCGTCGGGGGGTGCGCCGGCCAGCGCCGGCAGCAATCCGTTTTCGGCCACCGACACCGATATTTCGTAGTGGCCCTGCTGCATTCCGAAATTCCCGGCAAGTCCGCAGCATCCTGCGATTTCGGTCACATTCACACCCATCCGGGCAAATATCCGGCGATCCGGCTCGAAGCCCAGAACGGAATAGTGGTGGCAATGCGGTTGCACCACGATCGAGCGTTCGGGGCGGCGGGGTGGAGACCAATCCGGTTGGGCCAGCAAGAACTCGGCGAGCGTACGCACGGCAGCGGCGACCGGGCGGGCGCGAGGATCGCCGGGGAGCAGCTCCGGTAGGTCGGCCCGCAGCGCGGCCGTGCACGACGGTTCGAGGCCGATTACGAGGCCGCCGGCGGCGACATGGGCCTCGAGCTGGTCGAGGGTACGCCGTAGCCGGGCACGCGCCCCGTCCAATTGCCCGGTGCTGATCCAGGTCAGCCCGCAGCACACCTGCCGATCGGGCAGTACCACCCGGTACCCCAGCGAATTCAGCAGCGTTACGGTGGCCTGCGCGATCTCCGGGTCGAAAGCATTGGTGAAGGTATCGACCCAGAGCATCACGGTCCCCGCCGCCGGGCCCCGCACCTGCTGTTGCGACGATTCCTTTCGCCATATCCGCCGGAACGGGCGCCGGGCCAGTTCCGGCACCGCGCGCCGCGGATCGGCCCCCGCCGCGCGCATACCCAAGCGGCGCAGCGGGTCCACCCGCGCGGCGGCATTCACCAGACGCGGTAGGCGAGTCGCTCCGGCGAGCCAGCGCGGGAGCATCCCCAGCGCGTAGTGGTCGCGCGGGCGGAGACGGCGCCGGTAGCGGCGGTACAGGGTCTCGGATTTGTAGGTCGCCATATCGACGCCGGCCGGGCAGTCGGTACCGCAGGCCCGGCAGGACAGGCACAAATCCAGGGATTCGGCCACCGCGGGCGCGGACCAGTCCAGTTCGCCCCGGACCACCTCCTGCAGCACCCGGGCCCGGCCGCGGGTGGTGTCCTTCTCGTCGGCCGTCGCGAGATAGGACGGGCACATGAAGCCGCCGGCAGCGCGGGGATCGGCCCGGCATTTACCCACACCGACGCAGCGATGCACCGCGGTGGACAGGTCTCCACCGTCGCCGTCGAGCGCAAAACCACCGGCGGACGCCACCGGGCCCAGCCCGCGCAGCCGGAGATCGGCGTCCAGCGGCCGGGGCTGCACCAGCACTCCTGGATTGAGGACACCTGCCGGATCGAACAGCGCCTTGAATCCCGCGAAAACGGCGCGGACCTCGGGCGAGTACATGATCTCCAGCAGTTCCGAACGGGCCCGGCCGTCACCGTGCTCGCCGCTCAGCGAACCACCGTGACGCACGACCAGATGTGCCGCATCGGTGAGGAAGGCACGGAAGCGGCCGGGCGCGCCGGCGATGGGCAGATCCAGCCGCACATGCATACAACCGTCACCGATATGCCCGTAGAGCAAACCGTCGACCTTGTGCTCCCGCGTCAGCTCCTCGAAATCCCGCAGGTAGGCACCCAGGCGAGCAGGCGGCACGGCGGCATCCTCCCAGCCGGGCCAGGCGGGCTGCCCATCGCGGGTACGTCCGGCCAGGCCGGCGCCGTCGGCGCGGATCCGCCACAGTGCCGCGGCCGCGCCGGGGTCGTCGATGACACGGCTGTCGAGCGCACCGGCGGTCCGGCACAGCAGGTCGGCCGCTGCCCGGGCGGCGGCCCGGCTCTCGCCGGCCAATTCGACGAACAACCAGCCCTGGCCGCGCGGGAGATCCGGTACCCGCCTGCCGTGGGCACGCACCATATCGACCAGACGTGCGTCGATACCCTCCACCGCGACCGGCGAC
>NZ_JARWNW010000071.1 GCF_029868325.1 Nocardia carnea | reverse complement strand
GGCGCCGCAAATATCAGTTGAAGGAATCGCCGCAGGCGCAGGAACCGGTGGCGTTCGGGTTGTCGATGGTGAAACCCTGCTTCTCGATCGTATCGACGAAGTCGATGGCGGCACCCTGCACGTAGGGGGCGCTCATCCGGTCGACGGTCAGCGTGACGCCGCCGAAATCGGCGGTCAGGTCACCGTCGAGGGTGCGGTCGTCGAAGAAGAGCTGGTAGCGCAGCCCGGCGCAACCGCCCGGCTGTACCGCGATCCGCAGCGCGAGATCGTCGCGGCCCTCCTGATCGAGCAGCGCCTTGGCCTTACTCGCGGCGGTATCGGTCAGCTTCACGCCGTGGGTTTCGGTGGCGGTCTCGTTCTGCACAGTCATGAACTCTCCTATGGACAGCGTGGTCGGTCCGTGAACAGCGCACGGTTCAGGTGTCAACACCCTCGGACGGGCTGCTATTCCCCATCTTGCCATCTCGGGCCCGGCCCGCCACAGCACCCGGGTCCGTTCGGGAATCGTATCCGGACCCGTCGCCCGTGAGGGCCGCCACGACCGGGCCGGGCGGTGACCGTTCCCACCCGGCTACCGCCCGGCTTCCGGGCCGGTCAGCCGACCGATTAGCCTGGTAACCGTGAAGTTGTTCCGACGCGGTGAGTCCAGCGGTACCGACGTACCCGCCGACAGCTCGCGGGCCGCGACCGCCACCGAGGCCGACGCGGCACCGGCGAAAGCCATCCCCACCGCCGGTAAAGGCCGGCCGACGCCGAGCCGGCGCGAAGCCGAGGGCCGCCGCCGCGGCCCCGTCGCGCCACCGCCGATGACCGCGAAGGAAGCCCGCGCCCGCCGCAAGGAGACCCGCGGCAGCAAAGCGGATCGCAAGGCCGCCGCCGCGGAACGCCGGGCCGCCGCGCAGGACCGCCGCGCCCGGATGCTCGCCGGCGAGGACAAATACCTGCTGCCACGCGACCAGGGGGAGCTCCGCGCCTATGTGCGCGATATCGTCGACGCCCGCCGCAATCTGGTCGGGTTGTTCATGCCGATGGCACTGCTGCTGATCCTGTCCATGTTCGCCGCCCCGGCATGGCAGTCCATCGTCACTCTGGCGATGCTCGTGATGATGGCGTTCATGATCGCCGAGGGTTTCCTGCTCGGCCGGATCGTGAACCGGCGGGTCCGGGAACGGTTCCCCAAGAGCACCGATACCGGTTACCGGCTGGGCTGGTACGCGTTCGTGCGTGCTTCGCAGATGCGCAAGATGCGGGCGCCGAAACCGCGCGTCGGTCCCGGCGACGCCATCTGACCGGCCGGTGTCGCACTCCGATCCCGCGGCGCGCCCGGCCGGTGGCCGGTTGCGTACGCTGGTGCTCGGTGGCGCCCGGTCGGGGAAATCCGCTTACGCCGAATCCCTGGCCGGCACGGGTTCGGTCCGCTATATCGCCACCGCGATCCCCGACCCGGCCGATACCGATTTCGCGGCCCGGATCGCCGCGCACCGCGCCCGCCGCCCCGCCGGCTGGATGGTGCTCGACGGCGCCGATCCGGCGACAGCGCTGCGTGATACCTACCCCGGGCCCACTCTCGTCGACGATATCGGCACCTGGCTCACCGCCCGCCTCGACGCCCGCGCGGCCTGGGACGCGCCCCGCGGCACGATCACCCCTGATATGGACGGCTTGGTCGAGGCCGTCGCGCAGTATGCGGGCCGATTGGTGCTGGTGACCCCGGAGGCCGGACTCGGCGTCATCCCCGCGACCCGCTCCGGCCGCCTCTTCCGCGACGAGATCGGCGCGCTGAACCAACGCCTGGCCCAAGTCTGTGACGACGCCTACTTCGTCGTCGCCGGACTGCCGATGCGCTTGAAATAAGCCCGGGCAGAACACGGTCCCGCAGCGGTACGGTCTGGGCAGGCTTCGCCCGGTGCCTTTATGTCACAGGCCCGTGTTTCCATATCGGCGTGCAGAACATGCCGCGAGCCGAGGTCTGGGCCGCAATCCATCGGGAACGGGCCGCACTGGCCGATGAACTCGCCGCGCTGACACCGGATCAGTGGGCCGCCCGGTCCTTGTGCGGGCAGTGGACGGTCGAAGAAGTCGTCGCACATCTCACTGCCGCTGCGAGTATCGGCCGGTGGCGGTGGATTCGCAGTATGGCCGGCGCGCGCTTCGATGCCGACGTGCACAATCAGCGGCGGATGCTGGAGTATCGCGGGGCAGGTCCCGACGAGACGCTGGCCCGCTTCCGGGCGGTGGCCACGAGTACAACCGCTCCTTCCGGCCATACCCCCGCGTGGCTTGGTGAGGTCGTGGTGCACGGCCAGGACATCCGCCGGCCCCTCGGGCTGTCCGGGGAGCCGGATCTCACCGCGGTCACCGAGGTCGCCCGGTTCTTCGCCGAACGCGATTTCACGGTGGCCGGTCGCACCGTGCGCGAGGGCCTGCACCTCGTCGCCACCGACGGGCCGTTCGATATCGGCACGGGCCCGGAGGTCCGGGGCAACACACTGGCGCTGGTCATGGCGCTCGCCGGCCGCACCGACTACTGCGCCGACCTGACCGGGCCGGGTGTTCCCGCGCTGCGGTCCCGGAGCGCGGTCTGACACGCTGGGCCTCGCGGTGCACGATGGCCCGCGACCGGTCCGGTGTGCCGACCGTCGGACGATCGCTGACAGGCGGGTGCCTCGCGCGGTGACCGGGACGGGCGGGCAATATTGTCGGGAGACCGGCCGCCGCTGCCGGGGCCCGGCCACGGCCCCCGGTACGGCTCCCCGGCGTGCCAGCTACCCGACCGGAAGGCTCCACCAGTGTCAGAGGGATTCGCGCCCGTTGCTCCGCCGGATGCCGGTGCCCGCGCGGCGGCCGAGCAGCGGCAGGCGTCGCTGACCAAACCGCCGGGGTCGCTGGGGCGGCTGGAGGAACTCGGCAACTGGGTCGCCGCCTGCCAGGGGGTGTGCCCGCCGCGGCAGTTCGAGCGGGCCCGGGTGGTGGTGTTCGCGGGTGATCACGGTGTGGCCGCGCACGGTGTCTCGGCGTTTCCCACCGAGGTCACCGCCCAGATGGTGGCCAATTTCCAGGCGGGCGGGGCGGCGGTCAACGCGCTGGCCCGGGTGGCCGATGCCGGCGTGCGGGTGGTGGATATCGCGGTCGCGAGCGAGACCGACCCGGCGGTCAGCGCGCACAAGGTCCGCCGGTCCAGCGGCGCCATCGATCGGGCGGATGCGCTGACCACCGCGGAGGTCACGGCCGCGCTCGCCGCGGGCCGGGCCATCGCGGACGAGGAGATCGATGCGGGCGCCGATCTGCTGGTCGCCGGCGATATGGGGATCGGCAATACGACACCCGCCACGGTGCTGATCGCGACCCTCACCGGTAGCGAACCGGTGCAGGCGGTCGGGCGTGGTACCGGCGTCGACGATCACGGCTGGATGCGCAAGGTCGCGGCTGTCCGCGACGCCATGTGGCGGGCCCGGCCGGTCGCTCGGGACGGGATCGAATTGCTGCGGGTGGCCGGCGGCGCCGATATCGCGGCGATGACCGGTTTCCTCGCCCAGGCGGCGGCCCGCCGCACGCCGGTCCTGCTCGACGGGGTGATCGTGACGGCCGCGGCCCTGGTGGCCGAGGATCTCGCGGACGGAGCGTCGGCCTGGTGGGTGGCCGCGCACCGCTCCACCGAACCCGCGCATACCGCCGCGCTGACGAAACTGAAGCTCGACCCGATCCTCGGCCTCGATATGCGGCTCGGCGAGGGGTCCGGCGCGCTCACCGCGCTGCCCGTGTTACGGGCGGCCGTGGCAGTGCTCGCCGAGATGGCAACCTTCGCCGACGCCGGCGTCAGCACGGCCGGCGCGCCCACCGGACCGGCCGATACCCCCGCCGGCGCAGCCGGCACCGCCGCCATCGATATGCGGAAGTGACGGCACCTCGCACGGAGGCCGGGCCGTGCTGAGTCTCCGGCTCACCTTCTCCTGGCTCACCGTGCTACCCGTCCGCGGCCCGGACGAGGTCGACCGCCGCGCGGCCGCCCGCGCCCTCGCACTGGCACCGGTCGCCGGACTGGCACTCGGGCTCGCAGCGGCGGCCGTGCTGTGGCTACTGGAACCGGCGGGTGCCGCGGCCGGATTCGCCGCGGTCGCGGTATTGGCGCTGCTGACGCGGGGAATGCATCTGGACGGCCTGGCCGATACTTTCGACGGCCTCGGTGTGTACGGTCCGCCGGAGCGCGCGCGGGAGGTCATGAAGAGCGGCGGCGCCGGACCGTTCGGCGTGGCCGCCATCGTGATGACCGCCGGTATCCAGGCCGGTGCGTTCACCGCTCTCGCCGGTTCCGGGAACTGGTATGCGGTGGTCCTGGCAGTAGCGCTGGGCCGGGTCGCGGTGGTGGCCGCCTGCCGCCGCGGTATCCAACCCGCGCCCGATACCCGGTTCGGCGCGCTGGTCGCCGGAACGCAGTCCCGGGCCACGGTCGCGGTGTGGGGTGTCGTGGCCGCGGCAGCGGCGGTTCTCGCGGTACCCGGCCTCGCCTGGGCCGGCCCGCTGGTCGCGGTGTTCGCGCTGCTGGTGGCCGTGCGGCTGGCCGATCACGGGGTACGCCGGATCGGTGGATTGTCCGGCGACCTGCTCGGCGCCGCCGTAGAACTCACCACAGCGTTGATCGCACTCGGGTTCGCCGTCGCTGTGAACGCTACCTGAACGTGACCACGCCTCCCGAAAAGAATGGACTGGCGAGACCGCTGCGATTCGAACGCGGCGATGGCTGACCGGTTCGTTTCCCGTATCGCTCCGGCGCGCCGGATCCTCGGTGCGGGGTGGCCCAGACACGTTGCACACCACAACGCCGAGACGTCCTGATGTCACCCCGCCTCAATATTGCGAACGCAGCGTCTCACCGCTGCGCCACTGCCCATAAGGTGGGAGGTATGTCAGCCGAGCGCCTCTACTTCCGTCAACTGCTGGCCGGCCGGGATTTCGCCGTGGGCGACCCGATCGCCACCCAGATGCGTAATTTCGCCTATCTGATCGGTGACCGGGACACCGGTGAATGCGTCGTCGTGGACCCGGCCTACGCCGCGGGCGATCTGGCCGGTATCGCCGAGAACGACGGGCTGAAACTGTCCGGGGTACTGGTCACCCACCATCACCCCGACCATATCGGCGGCTCGATGATGGGTTTCACGCTGCGCGGCGTGAAGGAGCTGCTCGAAGAGGCCACCGTCCCGATTCATGTGAACGACGAGGAGAAATCCTGGGTGGCGAATGTCACCGGGATCGCGCCCAGCGAACTGACCGGACACGGGCACGGCGACAAATTGAGTGTCGGCGTCTTCGATATCGAATTCCTGCACACCCCCGGGCATACGCCCGGTAGCCAATGCTTCCTCGTGGACGACAAACTCATCGCCGGGGACACCCTGTTCATCGACGGCTGCGGTCGCACCGATTTCCCGGGCGGCGATTCCGCGGCCATGTTCGCCAGCCTGCGGTCGCTGGCGGATATGCCGATCAATCCGGAGGTGTATCCGGGTCACTGGTATTCCGCGGACCCGCATGCCTCGCTGGACTCCATCCGCGACAACAACTACGTGCTGCGCCCGCGGTCATTGGCCGAATGGCACGCTCTCATGCCGGGCTGACCCGCCCTCCGGGTACCGGACACCCACCGGTACCCGGTGTGCACGGGAGGTAACGAGCGGTCAGAGCACCCGCATCCACTGGTGCACATCGGCGAACGTACCGCGCTGGATTCCGGTGAGGGTCTCGCGCAGCGCCATGGTCACCTCGCCGGGTTCGCCGCCGCCGATCACGAATTCGCCGTCCGGCCCGCACACCGAGCCGACCGGTGTGATCACGGCCGCGGTACCGCAGGCGAAAACCTCGGTGATCTGCCCGGATTCCGCGCCCGCGCGCCAATCCTCCACCGAAATCTTGCGTTCGGTGACCGGGTAACCGGAATCGGCGGCCAGGGTGAGCAGCGAATCGCGGGTGATGCCCGGCAGCAGCGACCCGGACAGTTCGGGGGTCACCAGCCGGGCGTCGGCGCCGGAGCCGTACACGAAGAACAGGTTGTTGGTCCCCATCTCCTCGACGTAGCGGCGTTCGACGGCATCCAGCCACACCACCTGATCACACCCCTTGGCCGTGGCCTCGGCCTGGGCGAGCAGCGAGGCCGCGTAGTTCCCGGCGACCTTCGCCTCACCGGTACCGCCGGGTGCCGCGCGCACGTATTCGGTGGACAGCCACACCCGCACCGGCTTCACGCCGCGCGGGAAGTAGGCCCCGGCGGGCGAGCCCAGCACCAGATACTTGTACGCGGAGGCGGGTTTCACGCCCAGACCCGATTCGGTGGCGAACATGAACGGCCGCAGGTACAGCGATTCCTCGCCGCCGGCGGCGGGCACCCAGGCCGAATCGACCTCGAGCAGCTGGCGCACCGATTCGATGAACAGTTCCTCGGGTAGTTCGGCCATCGCCATCCGGCGCGCGGAACGGCGGAACCGGGCCGCGTTCGCGTCGATCCGGAAACACGCGACCTGCCCGTCCGGCTGCCGGTAGGCCTTGAGACCTTCGAAGATGGCCTGCCCGTAGTGGAAGACCATGGTCGCCGGGTCGAGGGTGAGCGAACCGTAGGGTTCGACGACGGCGTTGGTCCAGCCGTCGGCCTCGGTGTAGTCGATGGTGACCATATGGTCGGTGAAGAACCGGCCGAAACCGGGTGCCGCCAGAATCTCCTGTACCCGCTGCGCCGGGGTGGGCGCAGGATGAGGGATACGGGCGAACTGTGCAGCAGCGGTCATGACCAGCAGTCTATGTCCTGCGGTCGGGCAGAATACGCGGTGGTCGGTTCTCCGGCATCCCGGGACGCGGTTTCGCCCCGCTACCCGGCCCGGATCAGCTGGTGCGCGGTTTCACGAACGGCGGCCGCACCACGGTGCAGCGCAAGGCCCGCCCGCGCACATCGACCTCCACCTCACTCCCCGGCGTGATCGCCGGGTCGAGCAGGGCCAGGGCGATCCCGATCTGCCTGGTCGGTGAGAAGGTTCCCGAGGTGGTCACGCCGGCCTCGCGGCCGTCGTGGCGCACGGTCTGGTTCTCCCGCGGGATCCCGCGGTCGAGCGCCTCGAGGCCGAGCAGGATGCGCCGCGCACCGGCCGCGCGTTCGGCCTCCAGCGCCGCCTTCCCCCAGAAATCCGGCTTCGCCCAGCCGACCGCCCACGACGCCCGGGCCTGGACGGGCGTGATCTCGGTGGAGAGCTCGTGCCCGTGCAGCGGATAGCCCATCTCGGTGCGCAAGGTATCGCGTGCGCCCAGCCCGGCCACCGCGCCCCCGGCGGCCCGCACCTGCTCGACCAGGGCCCGGAACAGTTCCTCGGCCCCGGCCCAGCGGGGCAGCAGTTCGTATCCGTGTTCGCCGGTGTAGCCGGTCCGGCAGACCCGGACGGGCTGTCCGCGCCAGTCGGCATCGGTGAACGCCATATACGACAGGTCCGTGGGAAGTCCCAGCGCGTCGAGGACCTGTGTCGATTGCGGTCCCTGCACCGCGAACACCGCGTAGTCGCGGTGCTCGTCGGTCACGGTGATCGCCGGCGGTGCGGCGGCCGCCAGCAGCTCCACCACCGTGGCGGTGTTCGCGGCATTCGGCACCAGGAAGATCTCGTCGTCGCGAACGAAGTAGGCGATCAGATCGTCGACCACTCCCCCGTCGGCGGTGCAGCACAGGGTGTACTGGGCCTTACCCGGGCCGATGCGGCCCAGATCGTTGGTCAGCGCGGAGTTCACGAATTCCGCCGCCCCCGCCCCGCGTACCGTCGCCTTGCCGAGATGGCTCACATCGAACAGCCCCACCGATTCCCGGACCGCGGTGTGCTCGGCCACGGTGCCCGCATAGGAGACCGGCATCTCCCAGCCGCCGAACGGCGCGAATTTCGCCCCGAGTTCGACGTGAACTCCATGGACAGGTCCCTGTTTCAGCCCGGCGTCACTCACCCGGCGAGCTTATCCCGGGCCCGGGCGACCCCGGCAGGCCCCGCGCCGACCCTCAGGCCTCGAACCACATCGGGATCAGCGTCGGGCCGTCTTCCGGCAGGGTGAGGGTTTCGCCGATACGCACGAACCCCTCCCGCGCGTACAGGCGCGACGACCGCTCGGTGCTGGCCTCCAGATAGGCCGGCATCCCCGCGGCGGCCAGCGCCCGGGTGCGGTTGCGGAGGATCGCCGCGCCGGCGCCGCGCCCCCGGAACTCCGCGACGGTGACGATCAACTCCAGATAGCGGTGCGGAAACCGCCGCGGATGCTCTTTGGCCAGCAGATCGGTCACATAAGCGGAGCGCTGCAGGGGGCGCACATCCGGCGCCCGCTCGGCATATTCGCGGGCGATGGTGGCCTCGGCGATCAAGCGGTCGACCGAATCGACGGCCTGCCAGATCGAGACGGCCCAGATCTCGTCCCCGGCGCCCGCCACCCAGATCTCGTCGCCGTCGAGCCCGCGTTCGACGATCTCCGGCAGGTAGATATCGAGGAACTGGTCCATCGGGTGATCGCGCATGATCCACTCCGTCACCGCCTCGTCCGGGGTCGCTGCCCGGAGCGCGGTCATCAATGCGTCGAAATCGCTCTTGCCCGCACGCCGCACAACCAGTTCCGTACCCACGTCGCCTCCTTGTGAATGGTGTTCCTGTAAGCGAACTTATGCGGCTGACCACTGGACAACCACTATTTCGTCACGGTATTTCGTGTGTTGAAATCGAATCCGTGACCCACTGTGTGCGCTGCGGCGACCAGCTACGGCAACCCGCCCGGGGCCGGCGCCGGATCTATTGCTCCCGTTCCTGCCAGGCCCGCGCCTACCGCGCCCGGCAGACCGCGGCCCCGGTACGCGGACGCCCGGCGCCGCGCCGGCTGTCGGCGATCGTGATCACCCGGGCCGCTGTGGATCTCGCCGACCGCACCGGCCTCGACGGCCTCACCATGCGCCGGCTGGCCGGGGAACTGGGGGTGGCCACCGCGGCGCTCTACCGGTATTTCGGCGATCGCGAACAGTTGCTCGCCGCCATGGTCGATCTGGTTGTCGACGCTCCCCCGCCACCGCCGCGCGAGCTGTCCGGGTGGCGGGCGCGCCTGCGTTACGAAGCGCAGCGGGAATGGCAGCTCTACCGCAAGCACCCGTGGGTGCTGCCGGTGCTGTCGCGGGTACGGCCACCGCTCGGCCCCGGATTGCTGGACACCCTGGAAC
The DNA here is from genome assembly GCF_029868325.1 of Nocardia carnea. GTDB lineage: Bacteria > Actinomycetota > Actinomycetes > Mycobacteriales > Mycobacteriaceae > Nocardia > Nocardia carnea_C. The sequence goes on along the minus strand of NZ_JARWNW010000071.1, from coordinate 6,681 downwards.
GCGCGCTGTCCGCCTTCGGCGAAGTGGACCTGCCGCGCACCGAGCTGATGTCGGCCTATCTGAGCTATTCGGCGCTGGTACAGGGGCTCGCCCTGCTGTGGAGCTCGGAGCGCGCCGACCGGTTCGGCGGGGCGGACGATCCGGCGGCGGCTCCGCCGGGCCTGGCCGACCTCATCGACGCGACCGCGCGGCCCACGCTGTACCGGGTCTTCGATCCGCACGCCGTGCCGCCGCCGGAACTCGACTTCGACGCGCTGCTCTCCTACGGCGTGGACATGCTTCTCGACGGTGTCGCGGTACGGCAGCGGACCACCACCGAATAGCCTGAAAGCCATGACAGCTGTCGCAGATCGTCCGCTCGGACCGGAATTGGCACGTACCCAGACCATCGAGCCCGGCACCGACGTCCTCGTCGTCGGTGTGGCCACCACCGACGACGGGCCCGTCCTGGTGCCCGAGGACCTCTTCGGCGATGTGCTCGACGCCGACCTGCGCACCCGGCTGCTCGATCAGGTGACCGCGGTCGGCGGCACCGGTAAGGCCGAACAGCTGATCCGGGTGCCCGCACCGGCCGGGCTGGACAACGTCACCAGCGTGCTGGCCGTCGGACTGGGCAGCGCCGAAGATCTCGACGCCGAGCAGATCCGCCGCAGCGCGGGTGTCGCCGCCCGCTCGCTGACCGGGGTCACGCGGGCCGTCACCACCCTGTCCGGCCTCGATATCGGCGCGGCCGTGGAGGGTTTCTACCTCGGCGCCTACTCCTTCACCCCGTTCCGGTCCGCGAAATCCGCGCCGAAACCGGAGGCCGCGCCACTGGCCCGGCTGGAACTCCTCGTTCCCGAACCCGAATTCGGCGGTGACGCGCTGCTGCGCGCGCAGCTGACGGCCGAGGCCGTGGCCACCGCACGCGATTTCGTGAACACCCCGCCCAGCCACCTCTTCCCGGCCGAATTCGCGCGCCGCGCCGAACTGCTCGCCGAGGGCGCCGGGCTCGAGGTCGAAATCCTCGACGAGAAAGCGCTGGAGGCCGGCGGTTACGGCGGTGTCGTGGGCGTCGGCAAGGGATCCTCGCGGCCGCCGCGCCTGGTGCGGCTCACCTACCGGGGCGGCGACAAGAAGGTCGCGCTGGTGGGCAAGGGCATCACCTTCGACACCGGCGGTATCTCCATCAAACCGGCCGCGAATATGGAGAACATGACCTCGGATATGGCCGGGGCGGCGGCGGTGGTGGCGACGACCCTGCTGGCGGCACGGCTCAGCCTGCCGGTCACCGTGATCGCGACCGTGCCGATGGCCGAGAACATGCCGTCGGATACCGCGCAGCGTCCCGGCGATGTGCTCACCCAATACGGCGGCACCACGATCGAGGTCACCAATACCGACGCCGAGGGCCGGCTCATCCTGGCCGACGCCATGGTTCGCGCCGGTGAGGACGAGCCGCAGTACCTGATCGACGTCGCCACGCTCACCGGCGCGCAGATGGTCGCGCTGGGCACCCGCACCCCGGGCGTGATGGGCACCGACGATTTCCGCGACCGCGTCGCCCGCATCTCCCGTGAGGTGGGCGAGCACGGCTGGCCGATGCCGCTGCCCAAGGAATTGCGCGCCGACCTCGATTCGAAGGTCGCCGATATGGTGAACGCGACCTCGCACCGCTGGGGCGGCATGCTGGTGGCCGGCACCTACCTGAAGGAATTCGTGCCCGAGGGCGTGCAGTGGGCGCATATCGATATCGCGGGCCCGGCGTACAACACCGGCGGGCCGTTCGGCTATATCGGCAAGGGCGGTACCGGTGTCCCGGTCCGCACGCTCATCGCGGTACTCGAGGATATCGCCGCCGAATAGGTCGAAGGCCCAGCCGGGCAGGTAACGAGCCACATCCGGCGCCGTCCGCGGGCGGCGCCGGATACCGCACCGATCCGCCGCCCGGCCGGATCCGGCGCCCAGGCGCGACTCACCCGCTGGGATGACCGGCTACCGAGTTGCCACAGCTTTCCGCCGGCGCCGACGACAGTTTCCGACCACAACGCGCGATCGGAGCATCGACCGCCCTGGGACGCCACAGCGGCGACCGATACCGGGTGGGCGCAGTGGCCGTTCGCCGGCGGTCGCGCGGATCAATCCTCGCCGAGTTCGCGTTCGATCGCGTGTTTGCGTTCGATCCGGCGGCGGGCATCGTAGTCGCGCATTCGTTGCGGGTAACCGGTCTTGCCGACGTCGTACACCGGGATACCCAGATCGCGGGCGAGTCGCCGGGCGCCGCGTTCGCCGACGATCCGCCGGGTCCACTCCCCATCCGCGGCTACCAGCACGACGGTGACATCGGTCACAGTTGTCTTCGGTTCGACGAAACCCTCTACTCCGGTATGTGTGCGCACCCAGTCCGCCAGGTACGCGGCTTCGGGCGAACGGCCACGGGAAACACGGCCACGCCCAGGTGCGACGCGACGGAAACGATCGAGTAAGCCCATGCGGCCGACCTCCTGCTGGCTACCGAACCCGCCGTACAGGGCGGTGATTCCATGGTGCCGGAGAGCAGAATGGGATGCCCTCCGGTAACCGCGCGCGGTGGCGGGTGCAAGGATGGTTCCCGGAACAACAACCACACGGATCTCCGGCGCCGCGCAGAATGAACGTCGGCTGGAACACTGTCGCGACCCGCGACGGGATCCACCGGAACGAACTGTTGTAGACCCGTCGAGCAGTTAGAGGAGTCAACGGACATGGCCTTCTCCGTCCAGATGCCCGCTCTTGGTGAGAGCGTTACCGAGGGAACGGTGACACGGTGGCTGAAACAGGAAGGAGACACGGTCGAGGTCGACGAGCCGCTGCTCGAGGTCTCCACCGATAAGGTCGACACCGAGATCCCGTCCCCCGCGGCGGGTGTGTTGACGAAGATCGTCGCGCAGGAAGACGACGTCGTCGAGGTGGGCGGCGAACTGGGTGTTATCGGTGAGGCCGGCGAATCCGCCGCCCCGGCGCCGGCTCCGGAACCGGCTGCCGCCGAACCCGAGCCGGCCCCCGCGCCCGCGCAGGAAGCCGCGCCCGCACCGGAGCCCGCACCTGCCGCGCAGCCCGCGGCGGCGTCCGGCCCGGCCTCCGGGACCCCGGTGAAGATGCCGGAACTCGGCGAATCGGTTACCGAGGGCACCGTGACCCGGTGGCTCAAGGCGATCGGTGACGAGGTCGCGGTCGACGAACCGCTGCTCGAGGTCTCCACCGACAAGGTCGATACCGAGATCCCCTCCCCGGTCGCGGGCACGCTGCTCGAGATCACCGCGAACGAAGACGATGTGGTGGAGGTCGGCGGTCAGCTCGGCGTGATCGGCTCCGGTGCACCCGCCGCGAGCTCTGCCCCCGAGCCCGCTCCCGCACCGGCCCCGGCGCCCGAGCCCGCTCCAGCTCCCGAACCTGCTCCGGCACCCGAACCTGCTCCGGCACCGGCCGCCGCTGCCCCGGCGCCTGCTCCTGCCCCGGAGCCCGCGCCTGCTCCCGCGGCGCAGGCTCCCGCTTCGTCCGGTAACGGCGCCACCCCCTACGTGACCCCGCTGGTCCGCAGACTCGCCGAGGAGAACGGCGTCGACCTGTCCACCGTCACCGGTTCCGGTGTCGGCGGGCGGATCCGCAAGCAGGATGTGCTCGCCGCCGCGGAGGCCAAGAAGGCACCCGCTGCCCCGGCCGCGGCTCCGGCCGCCGCCCCTGCGGCGAAGGCTCCGGCCGCGCCCGCGCCCAGTCCCGCGCTGGCGGCGCTGCGCGGGACCACGCAGAAGGCCAACCGGATCCGGCAGATCACCGCGACCAAGACCCTGGAATCGCTGCAGACCACCGCGCAGCTCACCCAGGTGCACGAGGCCGATGTCACCAAGATCGCGACCCTGCGGGCGAAGGCCAAGGCCGAGTTCGCCAAGCGCGAGGGCGTGAACCTGACCTTCCTGCCGTTCTTCGCCAAGGCCGTGGTGGAGGCGCTCGGGGCGCACCCGAACATCAACGCCAGCTACGACGCGAACACCAAGGAGATCACCTACCACGCGTCGGTGCATCTGGGGATCGCCGTGGACACCGAGCAGGGCCTGCTCTCGCCGGTGATCCACAATGCCAGCGATCTCTCGCTGGCCGGGCTGGCGCGCGCTATCGCCGATATCGCCAACCGGGCCCGCACCGGCGGCCTGAAGCCGGACGAATTGGCCGGTGGCACCTTCACCATCACCAATATCGGCAGCCAGGGCGCCCTGTTCGACACCCCGATCCTGGTGCCGCCGCAGTCGGCGATGCTCGGGACCGGTGCCATCGTCAAGCGGCCCACCGTGGTCACCGACGATTCCGGTAGCGAATTCATCGGCGTCCGCTCGATGTGCTACCTGCCGCTGACCTACGATCACCGCCTGATCGACGGCGCGGATGCCGGACGGTTCCTCACCACCATCCGGCACCGCCTCGAAGAGGCGGCGTTCGAGGCCGATCTCGGCCTGTAAGGTCACGAAGATGCTGGTTGTGGTGGCCGGTTCGTCCGGACTGATCGGCACTGCTCTCGTCGCGGCACTGCGCCGCGACGGGGAGCAGGTGCTCCGGTTGGTCCGGCGCCCGGCCGCCGCGCCCGACGAACGCCGCTGGGATCCCGCCCGCGGCGAACTCGACCCGGCCGTTTTCGACGGTGCGGACGCGGTGGTGAACCTGTGCGGCGCCGGGATCGGCGGTAAACGCTGGTCCGGTGCGTACAAGCAGGAACTCCGCGACAGCCGGATCACCCCCACCGATGTGCTGGCGACGGCCGTCGCGCGGGCCGCGGTGCCGACGCTGGTGAACGCCAGCGGTGTGCACTACTACGGTGACACCGGCGCCCGCGCGGTCGACGAAAGCGGCGCGCCCGGTACCGGTTTCCTGCCCACCCTGTGCGTGGACTGGGAGGCGGCCACCTACGCGGCCACCGAGGCCGGCGCCCGCACGGTATTGCTGCGCAGCGGGGTCGTCCTCGCCGGCTCCGGCGGGATGCTGCCGCAGCTGAAGGCCCTGTTCCTGTTCGGTCTGGGCGGCCGGCTCGGCAGCGGCCGGCAGTATCAGCCGTGGATCTCCCTCGACGACGAGATCGGCGCGATCCGCCACGCGCTCACCACCCCGTCGGTCCGCGGCCCGCTGAACGCGGTCGGTCCCGCACCGGTCACCAATGCCGAATTCACCCGCGCCCTGGGCCGGGCCCTGCACCGGCCGACCCCACTGCTGGTCCCGGGTTTCGCCCTGAAACTGGCGGTCGGCGAATTCGCCGACGAGGCGATCCTGCACAGCCCCCGCGCACTTCCCGGCGTGCTCGAGGCGACCGGTTACGAATTCCGCCATCCCACGGTCGGCGCGGCACTCACCGCCGCGGTGGGCCGGTGAACCCCGCTACGGCCACGCTGGTTCGCGATGCGCGGATCGGTGATCTGCCCGCGATCCTGGAGATCCACAACCGGGCGATCGCCGAAACCACTGCCATCTGGGACGACGAACCCGTCGATCTGGCCGACCGGCAAGCGTGGTTCGACAACCGCACCGCCCACGGCCGGCCGATCGTGGTGGCCGAGGTCGACGGTGAGCTCGCCGGTTACGCCAGTTACGGCCCGTGGCGGCCCAAATCCGGGTACCGGCACACCGCCGAGAACTCCATCTACATCGCCGACCACTTCCAGCGGCGCGGTATCGGCGCGGCCCTGCTGGCCGAACTGATCGAGCGCGCCCGGGCCGCCGGCGATATCCACGCCATGGTCGCGGTGATCGAATCCCGCAATACCGCCTCCATCGCGCTGCACGAACGGTTCGGTTTCCGCACCGTAGGACAGCTACCCGAAGTGGGCCGCACATTCGGCCGCTGGATGGACCTGACACTGATGCAGCTCACACTCGAGATGAGCGTAACGTCGTGATCGTGAACAACACCCGTACCGCAACCCGGTCGGCACGCTACGACAGCACCCCCGTCGACGTGCGCGACCTGGGGCTCATCGAGTATCAGCCGGCCTGGGATCTGCAACGCGAACTCGCCGCCGAGCGCGCCGACGGCCGCGGCACCGACACCCTGTTGTTGCTGGAACACCCGTCGGTCTACACCGCGGGCCGCCGCACCGAGGAAGCCGACCGCCCCACCGACGGCAGCCCCGTGATCGATGTCGACCGCGGCGGCAAGATCACCTGGCACGGGCCGGGACAGCTGGTGGGCTACCCCATCATCCGGCTCGCCGAACCGATCGACGTGGTCGATTACGTCCGGCGCCTGGAACAGGCGCTGATCCAGGCGGTCACCGATCTCGGTGTGGAATGCGGGCGGGTGCCCGGACGGTCCGGCGTATGGCTTGCCGCGTCCGGTCTGCTGCCCGAACGCAAAATCGCCTCCATCGGCATCCGGGTGCAGCGCGGGGTCACCCTGCACGGGATCTCGCTGAACTGCGACCCCGACCTGGGTGCGTTCGGCGCCATCATTCCCTGCGGTATCCGGGATGTGGGTTCCACCAGCCTCAGCCAGGAACTCGGCCGGACGGTCACCGTCGCCGAGGTCCGGCCGCGGCTGGCCACAGCGATACCGGCCGCGCTCAACGGTGAGCTTCCGGTTACCGAACACGATATTCCGCAGGCCCCCACCCCGGCCGCCGCGGAGCCCGCCGCCGCCACCGCGGCATGCGATTCGAAAGGTCCCACCGCATGACCTCCGCC
>NZ_JARWNW010000070.1 GCF_029868325.1 Nocardia carnea | reverse complement strand
CACCGGGTTTCGCCGCTGACGAGGTATTCGCTGTCACCGTAGCGGGCCGATTCGATCAGCAGCTCCGGCAGGGCGCGCCTGCGGTTGCGGAACACCGGCATCGGGATTCCCCGGACCGGCTCCTGGCTGATTTCGAGCTCGGCGCCGGGCGCGGTGAGGCGCGCCATGACGGCCGCGCGGGGGTCGGGTGTCGATCGATCGGACATGGGGAAGAACCCTTTCCTCGGAAACCGCACGCAGGGCGGTGAACGTACTACGGCGGATCGGTCAGCGAACGGTCAACTGACCACCGTCGACATTCCAGGATTGGCCGGTGACCCAGCCGGCTTGTTCGCTGGCGAGAAATACCACCGCCCAGGCGACTTCACGGGCGTCCCCGACCCGCTGCAGCGGCAGATTCGCCTCGACATAGCTCTGCCACGCCTCCGCCGAGAGGTCGTCGAGGCGGCTGGTCCCGGTCACTCCAGGGCAGACCGCGTTCACCCGGACCCCGGCGGGACCCAGTTCTTTCGCCATCGAGGAGGTCAACGCCTGCACACCGGCCTTCGAGGCGGCGTAGGCGGCAGTGTTGGCGCCGCCGAGTTTGCCGGCGATCGAGGAGATGTTGACGATACTGCCGCCGGCGCCGCGCTCGACCATGACGCGGGCGAACGCGCGGCTCACCAGGAAGGTGCCCCGCAGGTTGACCCGCATCACCGCATCCCACGCCTCGGTGGGCAGGTCGAGCACCGGAACCCGGTCCCCGGCGCGTGCGGCGGCGGCATTGTTGACGACGATATCCACCCGCCCGTAGTCGTCCAGCACCTGCTGCACCAGGGCATCCACTGCCTGGTCGTCGGCGATATCGCAGACCACCGCACCGGCGCGCCGCCCCAGTTCGCGGATCTCGCCGGCGACCGAATCGATATCGCGCCAGCCGGCGGCGCGTTCTTCTCCGGTGTACCGGTCCGGTGTGCGTCCGGTGCCCGTGACGACGACATCGCAGCCGGCGCGGGCCAGCGCCAGCGCGGTTTCCCGGCCGATGGACCGCATCCGGCCGGCGCCGGTGACCACGGCCACCTTGCCCTCGAACCCGGTGAGCTGCATGGTGTCAGACCCTTTCGATGATGGCACCGGAGACCATCGCGCCGCCGGCGCAGACGGCGACGAGGGCGTGTTCGCCGTCGCGGCGTTCGAGCTCGTCGATGGCCGCCCCGACCAGCCGGACCCCTGAGGACCCCACCGGATGTCCCAGGGCGATCGCCCCGCCGTTGACGTTCAGCCGGTCCTCGTCGATTCCGTGTGTGCGCGCCGCGGACAGGGCGACGGCCGCGAAGGCTTCGTTGACCTCGACGAGGTCGATATCGCCGAGCGACATCCCGGTGCGTGCCAGCAGATGCTCGATCGCCAGGACCGGGCCGTCGAGCAGGTAGGGGACCTCACTGCCGAGCAGGCACTGGCGGACGATGCGGGCGCGCGGCCGCAACCCCAGCGACCGTGCGAGGTCTTCGTCCATGAGTACGGCGGCCGCCGCGCCGTCGGAGATCTGCGATGCCGTCCCGGCGGTGTGCAGGCCACCTTCCAGAACGGGAGCCAGCGCGGCGAGCGCCTCCAGCGAGGTGTCCCGCAGCCCCTGGTCGCGGGAAACCGTGGTGGCCTCGGCGCCGTCGCTGCCCGGTACCTCGACGGGAATGATCTGCCGGTCGAACCGGCCTTCCTGCCAGGCCAGTGCGGCGCGCTGCTGGGAGCGCAGCCCGAATTCGTCGAGGTCGGCGCGGGTGAAACCGCGGCGGTGCGCGATACGGTCGGCGCCGACGAACTGCGTGGGCAGATCCAGCGACCAATCGTCGGGGCGGGGCCGGCCGACGTTCTCGGGGATATTCGACAGCAGCGGTACCCGCGACATCGCCTCGACCCCGCACGCCATACCCGCGTCGATCACCCCGGCGGCGATCTGGGCCGCCACGATGTTCACCGATTGCTGACCGGATCCGCATTGGGCGTCGATGGTGGTGGCGCCGGTGCGTTCGGGCAGTCCCGAATGCAGCCATGCCGTCCGGGTGATGTTCGACGCCTGCTCACCGGCTTGGGTGACGCAGCCACCGACGACCTGTTCGATCAGCGCGGGATCCAGCTCCAGCCGGTTCAGGATGCCCTGCTGCACCGTCCCGAGCAGTTCGGCGGCGTGCAGGCTCGACAACCAACCGCCGCGGCGGCCGATCGGTGAGCGCGCGGTATCGACGATGACCGGATTGCCCATAGGTGTCCTCCTTGACCGAAAAACGACGGTGCTGCCCTCTCGATCGATAAGGACTGCTGAAACGCGATTCTATCCAACCAAGCACTTGTTTGGTAGCCGGTTCACGGAAGATCTCCGCCGATCCCCACCGTGAACAGGCCACAAAACCGTGCGCTCACTCCCGTAACGACAGAATCTGCTGTTCCAGCTCCGGATCGTCACGGAGTTCCGCCCGGACCGCCGCCTCCCAGAATCCGTGGAACCCGTTCCCGTCGCTGCGGCGCTGCCGATCCATCCACCAATCGGGTAGTGCGGACTTCTCCGGCCCGCGCGCCGCCCGCACCATCCAGGCATTCTTCGCCCGCTGCTCCAGCGCCACCGCCCGCAGGAACACCGCCCGCACGGTACTGCCGATCACCAGGACACCGTGCCCACCGAGCAGCGCCAGATCGGCGTCACCCACCGCCGCGATCGCCGCGGTGCCGGCCTGCGCACTGTTCACCGCACCGGCGTACTCGTCGACCAGGACCAGTTCCCCGCCACCGAGGCTCGAACTCTGATCGTAGGCCGGTGGCACTTCGGCGAGATCGCCCCAGATGGTCCCGAATTCCGGATGGTTGTGCACCACGAACTGCACATCGGGCCGGGCGCGGTGCAGGGCGAGATGCAGTGGAATACCCAGCGGCACCGGCCACTGCCCTTCGAGCAGGGTCCCGTCCAGATCGATCCGGAGGACGTCGCCGGGGCCGAATTCCGGCCAGGTCAGCAGCCACGGATTGCACAGCAGTGTGCCATCACCCATATTGCGGGTGATATGGCCGGCCAGGTGGTCGCGATACCCCTCGCGCCACAGGGTGCGCGCCAGCAGCACTATCTCCTCGGCGGGAGTCAGCTCGGGAACGAGCCGGTCGGCACTCGGGCGGAAAGCCATCCCGATCCTCCTCAGTCCCGCGGCAGCACGATATCGGGCAGCGGATGGCGGTAGAGCCCAGCCGCGTTCTCGCTGCACATCTTGCGGAGTTCGGGCGCGGGGATACCGGCCCAGTACTCTGCGATCACGTCCTGGGTATGCGGCCAGGTGCCGTCACCGTGCGGGTAATCGGTTTCCAGCATGATGTGGTCGACGCCGATCACCTCGCGCAGGGCGATCGTGGACGGATCGTCGAGTGTGCAGAACCAGAAGTTGCGGCGCAGGATATCGGCCGGGCGTTCGTCCCAGCCCAGGCCGTAACCGGAGCGGTCGATAATGTTGTTCAACCGGTCGATCAGCATCGGTACCCAGCCGATACCGCCTTCGCTCATCGCGATTTTCAGCGTGGGATTGTCCTTCGGATATCCCGACCACAACCATTCGCTGCACGCCCCGAGCGAGAGCTGGCCGAACATCGTGGCGCCCAGCTGGAGCCCCGGCGCACCCTGCGGGTAGGAGTACATTCCCGAACTGCCCACGTGCAACGAGATCACGGTGTCCGTTTCGACGCAGGCCCGGATGATCGGATCCCAGTATTCGCGCTCCCACAGCGACGGCAGCCCGATCGCGTGGGGTCGTTCGGGGAGGGTGACCGAGGTGAAACCGCGCGCGGCGTTGCGCTCGATTTCGGCGACGGCCTCCACCGGGTCGCCCAGGTAGGTGATACCGCCGGGGATCACCCGGGACGGATAGGCCAGGTACCACTCGTTGTAGAGCCAGTCGTTCCAGGCCCGCACGGCCGCCTTGCCGACTTCACGATCGGCGGCGAAGGCGAACACCCGGCCGCAGAAACCGGTGATCTGGGACGGGAAATTCAGCATCGCCCAGATTCCGCCGAGATCCATATCTTTCACCCGGGCATGGATGTCGTAGCAGCCCGGGCGCATCTGCTCGAAGCGGAACGGCTCGTACTTCACCGATTCCGAACGCCGCCCCGCCACCGCGTTCATGCCCACCTGGGAGTAGGTCTTGCCCTCGAACTCCCAGATCTGGGCGCCTTCCGCGGTCTCCCGGATCTGCGGGCCGCGCTCCCGCAGCGCGGCCGGCATCCAGGTTTCGAACAGATGCGGTGGTTCGACCACATGATCGTCGACCGAGATCACGGTGTAGCGGACCTCTGCGGGTTCGGGTTCCGGATCGAACAATTCGGGATCGAGTTGCTGCTGCGGTGCTGCCACGGCGTTCTCCTCCACACAGCGGTGCGGCACCGAGAACGGCCCGCACCTTGACTCAAGTATCTCTATGCGATACTTTGTTATCTCTTATTGATACCAAGGTAGGGGTGATCCATATTCCGGTCAAGACTTTGAGCGGCCTGCTGCGTGGCCTGCAGGTGGTCGAAGCGATCGCCGCGGACCAGCCGGCCGGGCTGACCGAACTGTGCCGGGCACTCGGCGAGGACAAGAGCGCGATGCAGCGCGTCCTGGCGACCCTCCACGAAGCCGGATGGATCCGGCCGCTTCCCGATTCGCCACCGCGATGGGAACTCTCGGCGAAAATCGTCACGATGGCGGGACAGGCGCACAGCACCTCCTCGCTGCTCGCCCGCGCCCGTCCCGTACTGGACGCGCTGCGCGATACCACCGGGGAGACCACCCACCTCGCACTGCTCGAAGGCGGCAAGCTCGTGGTCGCGACCGTCGCCGACGGCACCCATACGGTGCGCACGGCCCTGCCGATCGGCCAGATCCACCCGCCGGAGACGAGCGCCGCCGGGCGCGCGATCTTCGCGCACCTCACCCCCGCCGAACGCGCCGACCGCACCGAAACGCCCGAAGCGCTGCCCTCCGCCACGGAATACGACCGGATCCGTACCCGCGGCTGGTCGCTGTGCGAGGGCGCGGTCCAGCACGGGTCGACCAGTATCGGTGCGGCGATCTTCGATATCACCGGAGCACCCCAGGGGGCGCTGGTGGTGAGCGCGCCCGATACCCGGCTCACGCCCGACCGGTACGCGCGGACCGGGGAACTCGTCCGGGATGCCGCACGCCGGTTGAGCGGCTCGGCTCAGGCGTAGTCCGCGAGGACGAGACGGATCACGTCCTCCACATTGCGCAGCGCCTCCGCGAAACTGATCCGCCCCGACGTCCACGAGGTGAGCGCGGTGAACATGGTGCCGCCGATGGCGAGCGAGGCCACCCGCGCCGTTTCCGGCGGCACCCCCTCGAGAAGGTCGAACAGCGCGCCGCGGTTGGCGGTGGCGCGCTGATCCAGGGTCTCGATCACGTATTCGTCCGTGGACGAATACAGCTCGATCTCCAGCCGGGCGAAATGCGGGCCCCGCTGGAACGCCCGCATCTCCCGCCGGTACAGGCCCAGCACGCGTTCGCAGATACTGCCGCCGTCCTTCGGGCCGGGCGCGCAGCGTTCGGCTTGCAGTTTCTCCGACAACCGGTTGTTCCAGCCGAGCATCGCCGCCGCCAGCAACTGCTGTTTGGCGGGAAAATAGCGGTACAGAGTGCCCAGCGCCACTCCGGAGCGTTCGGAAACCTCCCGCATCTGAATACGATCGGGTTCCATCTCGTGCAGCATCTCGATCACCGTGTCGGCCAACCGGCTGCGGCGTCCCAGCTGGCCCGCAGTCATCGATTCGGTGGTCATCGGCAACTCGGCCCCGCGGGAGGTCACGGCGGTGATACTAGCCGGGCGGGTGGCACCCGCCGTCACTGCGTCCGCTCCCGCCACCGGAAACCGATCCACCCCGGGCGCGGCGAACCCGGCCACGCGGACCGCGCTGCCGGGCAGCGGACACCGGCAGCGATAGGCTCGGGCAGCTGGGCTCGTGTCGGCGACAACCTCCCGGAGGCGGCTGTGCACAGACGTCGGTTGACGGCTCTCGGGGCCGCGGTGGCGACCGTTGCCGCGCTGGCCACCGGGTGCGGGATCGAGGAACCGGTACCCGGAGCCACGACCAGCACCAGCGCCGCCGCACCACAGCCCGCCCGCGCCCCCGGAATCACCATTCCCGACGGGCGCGTGGAACATATCGTGGACCGAGTCGATCAGCGTGCGCAGGAGCTGCTGACCGGCACCGGCATCCCGGGTATGGCAGTCGCCATCGTGGCCGACGGCGAGGTCGTCTACCAGGAAGGATTCGGGGTCCGCGAGGTGGGCACCGACCGGCAGGTGGATCCCGATACCGTGTTCCAGCTGGCGTCGATGTCGAAACCGATCGGGGCGACCGTGGTGGCCCGCGAGATCGGCGCCGGCCCCCTGGAATGGGATACACCGATCCGGCAGCTCGCCCCCTGGTTCGCGCTGAACGACCCCTACGTCAGCGATAACGCGACCGTCGGCGACCTGTACGCGCATCGGTCCGGTCTGCCCGATCACGCCGGGGACCAGCTCGAGGACCTCGGCTTCGACCGGGCGCAGATCCTGGAGCGGCTGGGGCAGCTGCCGCTCGCACCGTTCCGGGACTCCTACGAATACACCAACTTCGGGTTGACGGCGGCTGCCACCGCGGTCGCCGAGGCGGCGCACACGGACTGGGCAGACCTGTCGAAACGCGCGATCTACGAACCACTGGGAATGACGGCCACCAGCTCCCGCTACGCCGATTACGCAGGAACCCCCGATCGCGCGGTGGGGCATACCCGCGTGGGCGAGGACTACCGGCGCACCGAGCCCCCGCGACAGCCGGACGCGCAGTCCCCGGCGGGTGGTGTCAGCTCGTCGGTAGTGGATATGGCTCGCTGGATGACCATGGTCCTCGGGAACGGATCGTACGAAGGCCGGGAAGTGGTCGCGCCGGACGCGCTGCTGCCCGCGGTATCACCACAGGCCGTATCGTCACCGCCGGAGACGCCGGACGCGCGCGCCGGCATGTACGGGTTCGGGTTCAACGTCGGCACCTCGGCGGCGGGCCGGGTGGTGCTGAGCCATTCCGGGGCATTCAATGCGGGCGCCGCGACCGCGTTCACGCTGATTCCGTCGGCGAATGTGGGCATAGTGACGCTGACCAACGCCGCGCCGATCGGCGTGCCGGAAACCCTCAACGCCGAATTCGCCGATCTCGTGCAATTCGGCGAGGTGCGGGAAGACTGGTGGGGGCTGTACCAGGAGGCCTTCGCGCAGATCGAGGGACCCACCGGCGAGCTGGTGGGTAAGGAACCCCCGCCGAATCCCGCGCCCGCGAGGCCACTGGACGATTATGCGGGGGGTATACGGAAACGACTACTTCGGCCCGGCCGAGGTCGCGGTGGAGGGCGACCACCTGAATCTCACCCTCGGCCCGGGAAAGGTGACCGTACCGCTGCGCCATTGGGACGGCGATACATTCGCCTTCACCCCCACCGGCGAGGCCGCGAACCCGGGAACGATATCGCAGGCGCGCTTCGACGGCGACCGCCTGTGGCTGGAGTTCTACGACTCCGACGGATTCGGCACTTTCACCCGCTGACCGGGAACGTGGAGCCCTTAGCCGAGCCCGGTCACCGGCAGCGTGATTCGCCGCCGGTGACCGGATGAGTTCCCTTGCTCGGTCAGCTTCCGACGTAGTCCGCCAGGTGTTCGCCGGTGAGGGTGGACCGGCCGGCGACCAGGTCGGTGGGGGTGCCTTCGAAAATGACCCGCCCGCCGTCGTGGCCCGCGCCGGGACCGAGGTCGATGATCCAGTCGGCGTGCGCCATCACCGCCTGGTGGTGTTCGATGACGATCACCGATTTACCCGAGTCCACGAGCCGGTCGAGCAGGCCGAGCAGATTTTCGACGTCGGCGAGGTGCAGGCCGGTGGTCGGTTCGTCGAGGACGTAGACCCCACCCTTCTCCCCCATCCGGGTCGCCAGTTTCAGCCGCTGGCGTTCACCGCCGGACAGGGTGGTGAGCGGCTGCCCGACCTTGATGTAGCCCAGGCCGACGTCGACCAGGCGGTCGAGGATCTTGTGCGCCGCGGGGATACGGGCGTCACCGGCGCCGAAGAACTCCTCGGCCTCGGCGACCGACATCTCGAAGACCTCCGCGATATTGCGGCCGCCGAAGGTGTAGTCCAGGACGTCGGCCTGGAAGCGGCGGCCCTCGCATTCCTCGCACGGGGATTCGACGGTGGCCATGACCCCGAGATCGGTGTAGACGACCCCGGCGCCGTTGCAGGCCGGGCAGGCGCCTTCGGAGTTGGAGCTGAACAGGGCCGGTTTCACCCCGTTGGCTTTCGCGAAGGCCTTGCGGATCGGGTCGAGCAGGCCGGTGTAGGTGGCGGGGTTGCTGCGGCGCGACCCTTTGATGGGGGTTTGGTCGACCATGGCGACATCGTCGTTCCGGGCGACGGCGCAATCGATCAGCGAGCTCTTACCGGATCCGGCGACACCGGTCAGCACGACCAGCACGCCGAGCGGGATATCGACGTCCACATTCTGCAGGTTGTGCGAATCGGCGCCGCGGACCTCGAGCGCACCGGTAGCAGTGCGGACCGACGGTTTCAGGGCGGCGCGGTCGTCGAGATGGCGGCCGGTGATGGTGTCGCTGCCGCGCAGGCCCTCGATGGAGCCCTCGAACATCACCTGCCCGCCCTCGGTCCCGGCGCGGGGCCCGAGGTCGATGATGTGGTCGGCGATGGCCATCACTTCGGGTTTGTGCTCCACGACGAGCACGGTGTTGCCTTTATCGCGCAATTGCAGCAGCAGTTCGTTCATCCGCTGGATATCGTGCGGGTGCAGGCCGATGGTGGGTTCGTCGAATACATAGGTGACATCGGTGAGCGAGGACCCGAGATGCCGGATCATCTTCGTCCGTTGCGCTTCACCACCGGACAGGGTGCCGGCGGGCCGTTCCAGCGACAGATAGCCGAGCCCGATCTCGACGAACGAGTCGAGGGTCTGCCCGAGCGCGGTGAGCAGCGGCGCCACCGACGGTTCGTTCAGCTCACGCACCCAGGCGGCGAGATCGCTGATCTGCATCGAACAGGCGTCGGCGATGCTGATGCCCTTGATCTTCGACGAACGGGCCTCGGCGCTGAGGCGGGTGCCGCCACATTCGGGGCAGGTGTCAAAGGTGATCGCCTTGTCGACGAACGCACGGATATGCGGTTGCATCGCTTCCCGGTCCTTGGACAGGAAGGATTTCTGGATCCGCGGGATCAGGCCCTCGTAGGTGACGTTGACGCCCTCGACCTTGATCTTCGTGGGTTCCTTGTAGAGCAGGTCGTTGAGCTGTTTTTTCGTGAACTTCTTTATCGGCTTGTCCGGGTCGAAGAAACCGCAGCCGCGGAAGATCCGGCCGTACCAGCCGTCCATGCTGTAACCGGGGATGGTGAGGGCGCCTTCGTTGAGCGACAGGTTCTCGTCGTAGAGGGCGGTGAGGTCGAAATCGGAAACCGAACCGCGGCCCTCACAGCGCGGGCACATACCTCCGAGGACGCTGAAACTGCGGCGTTCCCGGACGGTCTGCCCGCCCTTCTCCACGGTGACGGCACCGGCACCGCTGATCGAGGCGACGTTGAACGAGAACGCCTGCGGTGACCCGATATGCGGGGTGCCGAGCCGGCTGAACAGGATCCGCAGCATCGCATTGGCGTCGGTGGCGGTACCGACGGTGGAGCGGGGATCGGACCCCATCCGCTCCTGGTCGACGATGATGGCGGTGGTGAGCCCGTCGAGGACATCGACATCGGGGCGGGCCTGATTGGGCATGAAACCCTGGATGAACGCACTGTAGGTTTCGTTGATCAGCCGCTGCGATTCGGCGGCGATGGTGCTGAAGACCAGGGAGCTCTTCCCCGACCCGGACACACCGGTGAACACGGTCAACCGGCGTTTCGGGATCTCGACGCTGACGTCTTTGAGGTTGTTCTCCCGCGCACCGTATACGCGGATCAGATCGTGACTGTCGGCGAGATGCGGCTCGGACGTCTGTCTCCCGGTCTTCGTGGCCATACTCATCTGCTCTCCTGGTCTCCCTCTGGTGCTCGTGCCGCCCGCGCGGACCCCACCGCCGTCGTCGTCCGGTCGATCCAACCAGAGCGCGGTGACATTTCTCGTTCGCCGGGCCGGGCACGCGTGGTCGCCGCCGGCGTACCCGCGCGGGGAGCGCCGGACCCTCGTTGATCCGGTCCCCCCGCTGGGGTATCGACGGTTTCACTGCGGGCGCTACCACGCGACGTGGACGCGTGCCCGGGTTGCTTCAGCCGGCCTGCTGGATACGGATCATATTTCCGGCGGGATCGCGGACGGCGCAGTCGCGGATACCGTACGGCTGATCGGTGGGTTCCTGGATGATTTCGACGTCACCGGCCTGGAGCCGGTCGAAGGTACCGTCGAGATCCTCGGTGGCGAGGTTGATCCCGGCGTAGGTGCCCTTGGCCATCATCTCGTTGATGATGCGGCGTTCGTCGTCGGTGATGCCGGGGTCCACCGCCGGTGGGGTGAGCACGATGGAGGTGCTGGGCTGGCCGACGGGGCCCACGGTGAGCCAGCGCAGCCCCTCGTAGCCGACATCTTTGCGCACCTCGAAGCCGAGGAGATCACGGTAGAAGGCCAGTGCCGCGTCCGCATCGTCGTGCGGGAGATAGCTGGAGTGGATGGTGAGGTTCATGACGACGACGCTAGCCGCGCCGCGGTGACCTGCGCTTCTCGATTCCTGATCGGTCTTGTCACCTGTTTGGCAACACAGCTCGGCATCCCGGCCGCTTCGCCGTCCGCCTGCTGCCGGTACGTGCTGGGCGGTACGCCGACCAGTTCGGTGAAGCGGGTGCTGAACGTGCCCAGCGAAGAACAGCCGACCGCGAAACAGACCTCGGTGACGCTCATATCGCCCCGGCGCAGCAGCGCCTTGGCGCGTTCGATCCGCCGGGTCATCAGGTACCCGTAGGGCGATTCGCCGTACGCGAGGCGGAACTGGCGGCTCAGGTGGCCGGCCGACATATTGACGCCCCGGGCGAGCGCGGCGACATCGAGGGGTTGCGCGAACTCGCGGTCCATCCGGTCCCGGACCCGCCGCAGCAGGGCGAGGTCGCGTAACCGAGGATCGGCGGCGGGTTTGCTGGTCACGCCGGAAATCGTGCCACAGCCGAGACCGGTTGCCCAGTCTCGGCGGGCACGCAGGCCGCACGTATACATCACCGCAGACATTCACGACGGCCCTGCCCGCGCCGCCGTGGGGACGATACGGCCGGCGACGTGTACGGGCTACCCCGCGCCGCCGGCCGCCAGGCGCATGAGGTCGGTATCGAGCTCGATACCCACTTCGCTGCCGCCCGCGCTGCCGAAGGTGTGCTGGTAGCTGTCCCAGGATTCGGCCTTCACCCGGTGCGCGAATTCGCTTTCCATGAGCAGCACCAGTTCCAGCGCGGCCCGGTCGATCCGCTTGTTCAGGTCGGAGTCGTTCCAATCCTCGGAGGCGGCGAACAGAGAGGTGGGCACGGTCATGGTGCGCAGGAAGGCGAACAGGGCGCGCATCTGCTCGTCCACCACCAGGGCGTGCCGGGAAGTGCCGGCGGTCGCCGCCAGGATCACCGGTTTGGCGATCAGCAGATCGTTGTCGAGGACATGGAAGAAGGAGGTGAGCAGCCCGCTCGGGGCGGCCTTGTAGACGGGAGCCGCTACCACCAGCCCGTCGGCGGCGGCGAGGGTGTCGATCGCCGCCGTCATCTTCGGTCCCCTCAGCTGCGATACCAGGGCGGTGGTGATCTCGGTGGCCAGTTCCCGCAGGTCGATGACGGTGACGGTGACCCGGGCGTCACGGCGGGCGGCCAGGGCGCCGACACGGGCGGCGATCCGGTCGGCGAGCATCCGGGTCGAGGACGGGTTACTGGTGCCGCCGCTGACCACGACCAACCGGTAGGGGTCTTGTACCTGTCCATTCGATTTCATGGCTGTTTCCTGTTCGTGGTGTCGGCGAGTTTTCCGCAGATCTGTTCGAGTGCGCGCAGCTCGTCGTCGGTGAGTGCGCCGGTCAGCGCCCGTGCCACGCCGACCGCGTGCCGGCCACCCACCCGGCGCTGCCGGGCCCGGCCGTCCGCGGTGAGCGAGAGCCGGACCCCGCGGCCGTCGTGCGGGTCGCGGGTGCGTTGCACGAAACCGCGTTCGATGAGCCGGTCCACCATCCGGGACAGTGCCGGCTGGGTGAGCAGAACGTGCCGGTTCAGTTCGGCGGGCCGGATCGGTTCCGGGCATTTCGACAGCGTGTAGAGCACGTCGTATTCCCGCATGGTCAACCCGTGCCAGACGTCCTCGGCGGCGAACTGCTTCATCAACGCGGCATGCGCGGTCAGCAGCGACTCCCAGGCGTCGTTGGCCAGCCGGCTGCTGGTTCTGGACGCGCCCGACGGCCGGCTTCGGGACCGCCCGGCCGTGTCAGCACGCTGCGCTACCGCCTCCGGGCCGGACTCGCTCATGCCCGGGTATCCAGGTACGGGCTGGCGCCGGCGAGGTTGTCGCCCTGATTGGCACCCGGCCGGGCTTGCCGGGACGGGGTGTCGCCGTATTCGGCCGTGACCCGCGCCTGATGCGTCGGGGCGGGCGCCGATTCCGGGTCGCGGCGCGATTCCAGTTCTTTGCGCAGGACCGGCACCACTTCCGAACCGAGCAGATCGAGCTGGTTCAGCACCGTTTTCAGCGGCAGGCCGGCATGATCCATCAGCCACAGCTGGCGCTGATAGTCGCCGAAGGTGTCGTGGAAGGTGAGGGTTTTGTCGATGATCTCCTGCGGGCTGCCCACCGACAGCGGGGTCATCTCGGCGAAATCCTCCAGCGAGGGGCCGTGACCGTAGACTGGGGCCTCGTTGAAGTAGGGCCGGAATTCGTTCCACGCGTCCTGGGATTTCTTCGCGATATAGGCCTGCCCGCCGAGTCCGACGATGGCCTGCTTCTTGGTGCCGTGACCGTAGTGCTCGAACCGCTGCCGGTAGAACTCGATGAGCTGCAGCGAATGCGCGGTCGGCCAGAAGATGTGGTTGGCGAAGAATCCGTTGCCGTAGTAGGCGGCCTGTTCGGCGATCTCCGGGGTGCGGATGGAACCGTGCCAGACGAACGGCGGCACACCGTCGAGGGGCCGGGGGGTGGCGGTGAAGCCCTGCAGCGGGGTGCGGTAGTTACCGTCCCAGTCCACCACGTCCTCGCGCCACAGCCGGTGCAGCAGGTTGTAGTTCTCCAGCGCAAGCGGCAGACCGGCTCGGATGTCTTTACCGAACCACGGGTAGACGGGTCCGGTGTTGCCGCGGCCGAGCATGAGATCCATCCGGCCCTTGGACAGATGCTGCAGCATCGCGTAGTCCTCGGCGATCTTCACCGGGTCGTTGGTGGTGATCAGGGTGGTCGCCGTGGTGACGATCAGCCGCTCGGTGAGGGCGGCGATATGAGCCAGCAGAGTCGTCGGCGAGGACGAGAGGAACGGCGGATTGTGGTGTTCGCCGATGGCGAAGACATCCAGGCCCACTTCCTCGGTTTTCTTCGCGATCTGCACGATCGCGTCGATGCGCTCGGCCTCGCTGGGAGTCACGCCGGTGACGGGGTCACGCGTGATATCGCTGACCGAGAAGATTCCGAACTGCATTGATGTCACTCCCGCCGTAGGTTCTATGCATTTGCATCTACCTGAACCGAGGGGTCGGCCGGGTTATTCCGGTGTGTGCCGCGCACGGGACCCGGCTCACAGCCGCTGCAGGGGCAGGTATGCACTCCGCCGTCCCGCATCAGCGCCGGCGCCGCCTTCGGAACCAGCGCGCGGTAGCGGCAGGCAGCCGCCACACAGATCCACCACGCAAGAAATGCCGTCACCCGGCCGAGGGTGCGGGCGGGTGGAGCCGTCCGAGGCGATGATGACCTCGATGGGTTCGGCCGCAGCCCGGCCCCTGATAACCGTTTCGGCACCTACCCTGCGCCGGAGCGCGGGGTGCGCACGGGTGCCGGCTGGGCGGTGAGCGAATCCAGATCGCGGATCGCGGCGCAGCTGCGGCGGATCATGGTGGCGAACATGGCGTCACCGCGTTCGGTGGGTGTGCCGTAGGCGGCGCCGAAGACCGCGACCAGCGGGCCCTGCAGGGCCGCGAACCGATAATCCTGACGGCAGTCGTCGAGTGAGTAGCCGGTGACCCCGAGTTCGAGCAGACGCCGGTGGTACGTGGTGAGGAGCTCCTCTTCTTCGGCTCGCCGGATCTCCGGATCGAGGCCGGTGGTGACGAAATAGGCGAGGTCGCGGGCGGGCAGCCCGAGGTTGACCGTCTGCCAGTCGACCGCGGTCACCACCGCCGGTTCCCCGGCACCGAACAGGAGGTTGTCCAGGCGGTAGTCGCCGTGCACCAGGCCGAACCGTTCGGGCCGGGCGACCAGCCAGTCGGCGATCACCGCACCGCAGGCACGCACGGTATCGCAGTCCTCCGGCGTGAGGCGATCGCCGAGGCGGTCGAGGAAAAGATCGGTGGTGGGGTCGTAGAGTTCGCCCAGTGTCGCGGCTTCTTCGGGCCCGTTGCGGCTGAATCCTTCGATTTCCAGCAGGGACTCGTCACACCAGCGCGGAGCGTGCAGGCCGGCAAGGTTCGCGACGGCCTGGTGGGCGTGCGTCACCGGGCATCCGGTGATCTGATCGCCCTGGCGGGCGGGTGCGAGATCCTCGAGCAGCAGTACGAATTCACTGCCGTCACCCTGAGTTTCGGCGTAGTGACAGCGCGGCACACGAATCGCGACAGTGTCCGCGACCTCGGAATAGAACCGGACCTCCTGCCGGTAGGCGCCGGCGAGCATCGCGCGGGTGCCGGGGTCGGCGGCGGGGAGTTTGGCCAGGAGCTGCTCCGGGACGCCGGCGCCGGTGAGCCGCAGCCGGTACACCGACCCGATCTGGCCGGTACCGACGGGTTCCGCGACGACCTGCTCGACAGGGACACGTAGCGCGGTGGTGAGCCATTCGGGCGTGAGCTCGGCGATGGTGGTGGGGAGGGTCATCGATCACTGCTCCGGGAATCGGTCCGCCGGGCCCGTGGATTTCTCGTTCCGGCGGTACTCCCGCCAGGCAGCGAGCACGGGAGTCAGCTCGGCAGGTGTGTTGCCGTGCAGGATGACGCCGTCGACCCCGGCCCGGAACTGATCGGCGATCCTCGAGGCGCAGTGCGTGGCGGTGCCGGTCGCCGAGGCGGCGAGCCATTCGGCCGGTAGCAGCTCTTCGACGGCGGCGAGGATTTCCGGGCTCGCGACCGCGTCCAGCGCCCCACCGGCTCCGGTGACCAGCGGATGCGCGCGGAAGTCGTCGAGTACTCGCTGCTCCCAGCCGTTGACCCGGACGAGGATATCGCCGTACCCCTGCAGGTAGGTTCCGAGGCGGCCGACAAGTTTACGTAGCCGCGCGAGTTCGCCCTGCGATTCGTCCACGACGGCCAGCACGGACCAGATCCGGATTGCGGCAGGGTCGCGGCCGGCGGTTTCGGCGGCGGTGCGGATGGTGCGCACCGCACGTGCGGTGGTGTCGTCGGTGAAGAAGGTGTGCAGGACAACCGAGTCGGCGATCTCCCCGGCGAGCCGCAAGGTGGCAGGGCCGATGGCGGTGAGGGTGATCGGGATGTTCTCGTCGTAGGACGGGTCCAGTTGCAGCAGCGGGTATTTCCCGGCGGGGCCGTCGTGGCCGAGTACGGTTTCGCCGCCCCAGAGGCGGCGGTAGATACCGACAGCGTCGCGGAGTTGCGCGGAAGTGATGCGGGGTAGGCCGATCACATCGAACAGGGCGTCGAAACCGCGACCCAGGCCGAGGCTGTAGCGGCCGCGGGTGAGGCGATGCAGGGTGACCGCACCCGCCGCGGTGACCAGCGGGTGGCGGGTGTTGTGGTTGGTGGCGGCGGTGCAGATCCGCAGGTCGGTGGTGACCGCGCCCGCGGCGGCGGCGAGGGTGAAGGCTTCCTTGGTGTTGAAACGCTCCGATAGGAACAAGGTGCCCAGGCCGAGTTGTTCGGCGGTGCGGGCTTCGTCGAGCAGGGTGTGCGGGTCGGTGGCGTGGCCGGCGAGCCCGTAGCAGCCGAGTTCGGGGAATTCGCTCGGACGGTGACTGCCCGGTATGACGGCCGGCTCTCCCTGGTTACTCACGTTCCGCACCGGTCCGCTCATGCCCGCCCGGCCTGTTCACTGCTGCCGCTGATCATTGTGTGCAGTTCCTCGGTCGTCCACGGCGGGGTGTCGTTGTGGTCGCGGAAACCGAGGATGCTCGGGGTGGGCCGGTCGTAGCGGCCGACGAACCCACCGGCGGCGACGAAGATCTGCCCGGTGATATCCCGGGCATCCGCGCCGACGAGGTAGAGGTAGAGCTGGGCGACGTATTCGGCGGGTGGGGCGTCGAGGGCGGCGTCCTTGCTCATTTCGTCGAGCATGCCGCGGCGATACAGCTCCATGATCTTGGCCTCGTAGGCGAACCCGCTGGACAGTCGCGTTTTCGCACCCGGGCAGACAACGTTCGCGCGGACCTCGTGTTCGGCGAGTTCGGCGGCAATGGCGAGGGTGAGACTGTTGACCGCGCCTTTGCCGGCTGCGTAGCCGGTGCCGCCGTAATCGCCGAGATAGGCGAAGGAGCTGGTGTTGATGATGCTGCCGCGTCGTTGCGCCACCATTTTCGGGGCGGCGGCGCGGCAGGTGTTGAAGGTGGTGGTGAGGTGGGAATCGAGCAGCGTGCGCCAATCACGGGTGGTGACATTCAGAATCGAGGATTCGGGGGGTTCGGCGATTCCGGCGCAGTTGACGAGGATATCGACGGTGCCGAAGGTGCGGACGCAGGTGTCGACGAGTTCGGTGGCGACCGTTTCGTCGGCGGCGCTGCCCGCGATGCCGATCGCGCGCTGCCCACCGAGGGTGATCGAGTCGACCGTGCGTTCGACGGCCGATTCGTTCCGGCCGTTGATCACCACTCCGGCGCCGTGCCGGGCCAGGGTGTGGGCGACGGCGTGACCGATACCGCTGGTGGCGCCGACGACCACGGCGCCGCGTCCCCACAGGGATTGCTGACCGCTCATGGACCTGCTCTCGTTTCCGGGGCCGGCCTTGATTGCGGCCGACTCCCCATAGTACTGTCTGGACAGGTGTCTACCATAGATCCTGGACAGTAATCTGGGGAAGGATTTCCACATGACTTCGGTGAAACCGCCGCGGGTGTCCGGAGGCGAACACGAACACGGCCATCTGGAGGAATTCCGCACCGACCCGATCGCGCTGATGCGCCGGGTACGGGAAGAATGCGGCGATGTCGGCCAGTTCGAACTCGCCGGCCGCCACGTCATCCTGCTCACGGGAGCCGAGGCGAACGAATTCTTCTTCCGCGCCGCCGACGAGGATCTCGACCAGGCTGCCGCCTACCCGTTCATGAAACCGATCTTCGGTGAGGGCGTGGTGTTCGACGCCAGCCCGGAACGGCGCAAGGAGATGCTGCACAATTCCGCGCTGCGCGGCGATCAGATGCGCGGCCACGCCGCCACCATCGAACGCGAAGTCGACCGGATGCTGGCGAACTGGGGCGACGAAGGCGAAATCGACCTGCTCGATTTCTTCGCCGAACTCACCATCTACACCTCCTCGGCCTGCCTGATCGGCACGAAGTTTCGCGAGGAACTCGACAGCCGGTTCGCGCACCTCTACCACAACCTGGAGCGCGGGACCGACGCCCTGGCCTACGTGGACCCGTATATGCCGATCGAAAGCTTCCGGATCCGCGACGAATCCCGGGCGCAACTCGTCGAGCTGGTCCAGGAGATCATGAACAACCGGATCGCGAACCCGCCCGCCGACAAGGAGGACCGTGATCTGCTCGACGTGCTGGTGTCGGTGAAGAAGGAAGACGGCACACCGCATTTCAGCGCCAGCGAGGTCACCGGCATCTTCATCTCGATGATGTTCGCCGGCCATCACACCACCTCCGGTACCGCCGCCTGGTCGGTGATCGAACTGCTGCGCCACCCGGAGGTGCTGTCGGGGGTCGTGAAGGAACTCGACGAGCTCTACGCCGACGGCCAGGAGGTCAGTTTCCACGCGCTGCGCCAGATCCCGCAGCTGGAGGCGGTACTGAAGGAAACGCTGCGGCTGCATCCGCCGCTGATCATTCTGATGCGGGTGGCGCAGGGCGAGTTCGAGGTGTGCGGGCACACCATCGCCGAAGGCGACCATGTCGCGGCCACCCCCGCGATCTCCAACCGGCTGCCGGAGGATTTCCCGAACCCGGACAGTTTCGACCCCGGCCGCTATATCGACCCCAACCAGGAAGATCTGGTCAACCGCTGGACCTGGATCCCGTTCGGCGCCGGCCGGCACCGCTGTGTGGGCGCTGCGTTCGCGCTGATGCAGTTGAAGGCCATTTTCTCGGTGCTGCTGCGGGACTGGGAGTTCGAGATGGTGCAGCCCTCGGAAAGCTACCGCAACGACCACTCCAAGATGGTGGTGCAGTTGCAGCAGCCGTGCACGGTGCGATACCGGCGCAGGCGCCGGGAGAACTGATGGCGTATGTCATCACGCAGCGCTGCTGCAACGATGCGAGCTGCGTGGCCGAATGCCCGGTGGACTGTATCCGGCCACGCCCCGAGGATCCGCAGTTCGCGACCGCGGAAATGCTCTACATCGATCCGGACACCTGTATCGATTGCGGCGCCTGCTACGAGGCCTGCCCGGTGGATGCGATCTACGCCGAAGAGGATCTACCGGAACATCTCGAAGGATTCCTCGATGTCAACGCCGGATATTTCGCGAAACACCCCCTGGAACCCGATATGGCTCCCCCGCCGCCGGTGCGGCGCCTCGCCAAGGATCTGGGGACGTTGCGGGTCGCGATCGTCGGGACCGGCCCCGCCGCCTGCTATGCCGCCGAACAGTTGTTGTCCGCCGGATCGGTGGAAGTCGAGATGTTCGACCGGCTGCCGACCCCGTGGGGGCTGGCCCGTTACGGGGTCGCACCGGACCACGCACAGACCCGCGGGGTCACCGATATGTTCGCGGCCGCGTTCAAACGCGACACGCTGCAGATGTATCTGAACACCGAAATCGGCACCCACATCACGCACGAAGAACTCCGCGACAGCGTGCACGCGGTGATCTACGCGGTCGGCGCGCCCACGGATCGACGGCTCGGCATTCCGGGCGAAGACCTGCCGGGCAGTCACTCCGCCACCGAGTTCGTGGCCTGGTACAACGGCAACCCCGACTACGCGGACCGGGAATTCGATCTGTCCGGGCAGCGGGCGGTGATCGTCGGCAACGGGAATGTCGCCCTGGATATCGCGCGGGTGCTTACCATGGACCCCGGCGAACTGGCGGCCACCGATATCGCCGACCACGCGCTGGCGGCCCTGCGGCGCAGCGAGATCCGTGAGGTCGTGATCCTCGGCCGGCGCGGACTGCTACAAGCCGCCTACAGCGCCCCGGAATTCCGGGCGCTGGGGCGGTTGACCGGGGTCGATATCGTCGTCGACCCAGCGGATGTGGTCCTCGACGAGACCGCGCAAGCGTTCCTGGACAGTCCGGAAGCCGGGTACGAACTCGGGCTGAAGGTGGCCGCCGCCGGCGAGTACGCGGCCCGGCCGCCGCGCGAGGGTCATAAGCGCATCCGGTTCCAGTACTGCGTCTCCCCCACCGAAATCACCGGCGACGAGCGGGTCCGGTCGGTCCGGTATGTGCACAACGAACTCGCCGGCCCCGCCGGATCACCCACCGCCCGGCCGACCGCCGACACCGGTGAGCTGGACGCATCGCTGGTCCTGCGCGCCGTCGGTTACCGCGGGCAGCCGATCGGCGATCTGCCGTTCGACGACGACCGCGGGGTGCTGCCCACCGAATCGGGCCGGGTCGTCGATTCGGCCGGAACACCGGTTCCCGGCGTCTACGCCGCCGGCTGGATCAAACGCGGCCCCCGCGGGGTGATCGGCTCGAACCGCGCCGACGCCGCCGAAACCGTTGCAGCCATCCTCGACGACTTCCGGGCCGGCATATTGGCCGCTCCCGCCCGGGACCGCACCGCCCTCACGGAACTGGTCCGGCAGCGTCGACCCGAGATGCTCGACCGCACCGCCTGGCAGGCGATCGACCGCGCCGAGCGGGCCGCAGGCGCCGCCGCCGGACGACCCCGGATCAAGCTGGCCACGGTCGACCAGCTGCTGGCAACCGCACGCCGCGGCTGATCGAGCAGGCCATCCGCCCTATGTCCGCGGCGTCCGGTAACACCTGGTGGACGGCCCGCTGGGTGGTTCCGGGCTCCGGCCGATCTCGCGGTCATCGGCCTCGACGAGAGACGGCACGCCGCCCTGTGGGATCCGGCCCTCACCACAGTGCGCATCGACGCCACCACCTACGGCCGGCGTGCCGCCCGAATCGGAAACCACCTTCAGCGCAATGAACTCACGTCACGAGGGCTCGGCGCGCGTAAGCGCGAACATCCGCGTCGGTGTCGTCCACCGCCCCTTGCAGTGCCAGGCGAGCCGGTTCGAACCCGGGCCAGGTCGTCAGGGTCAGCACCGCGGCCTTGCGTACATCCAGGTGCGGGTCCGCGAGCGCGCCGGACAGCGCGGTAATTGCCGAGCCGGGTTCGGCCGCCGCCAATCCCCGGGCCGCACCGACTCTGACCTGCCAGGCGGAGTCCCGCAGTGCGGCAATGCAGGTATCGATATCGGCCGGAGCGGCGCCGGTCCCGGCGAACGCGGCCAGCGCGGCGGCCCGCACGAGTGGGTCGCGGTCGCCGGACAGCGCGCGCACGATATCGGCACCGCCGTCGCCGATCGTGGCCACACCCTGCGCCGCCGCGATTCGCACTTCGCGATTGTGGTCGGTGGCCGCGGCCGCGATCGCCTCGCGTTCGTCGAGCGAGACCAGCGCTCGCACACCTTCGATCCGGACGCGGTGGTCGGGATCGCCGAGAGCCGCACGGTAATCGGCAACCGTGCCCGCGCGTAACGCGCGCAGCAGGTCGACAACGGCCGCGCGGACGACCGGGTCGCCGGAACCGAGCCGGTGGGCGAGACCCGCCGGGGACGGCAGGACTTCCACGAGTTCACGCAGGGCGGCCGCGGCGGCCGCGCGAACAGTGGCCGACCCGTCGTCGAGTGCCCGCACCAGCAGCGGCGCGTAGCCGTCGGGGGTGTTCTCCGTCAGTGCCCCGATCGACGCGACCCGCACCCGGTCGTCGGGATCGCCGAGGTAATCCGCGAGTTGCGCCGCGGTGGGCGCATCCAGGGCGAGTAACGTGACCAGCCGCGGCGAGGCGGCGGAGGCGGGTTCGGCGACCGCACCATTCGCTTCGGGTGTCGCGGTTTCCGGAGCGCGGCGGTGCCCGATGAGGTCGGGTTGGGCGATGACGACGGGTTCGTCCAGGGAGGGAAGATCATCGAGTCCGGGTACCGGCACCAGATACGGTGCGACCGGCCGCTTCAGGAACTCCATCGCCCCGTCGGCGCGTTTGCGGAGGTTGAGATGGTAACGCCACTGCTGGTCGTCGCGCTCCGGGAGGTCGGCGCGTTCGTGGTAGAGGCCCCAGCGGGATTCGGTGCGGGTCAGCGAACTGCGGGCGGCCATTTCCGCGCAGTCGCGGATGAACGACACCTCGACGGCGCGCATGAGTTCGTGCGGTGTCCGTGCGCCCATATCGGCGAGATCGCCGCGCATCCGTTCGAAGGTTTCCACCGCCAGCGAAAGCTTGGCGGCGGTTTTCGGCGGCGCCACATAGTCGTTGACGAAACGGCGCAGTTTGTATTCGACCTGGGGTTGCGGCGGCCCGTCGGGGTTGCGCAGCGGATGGTAGACGAGTTCGTGGGCGGCAGCGATCTGGTCGGTGGGCAATGTTTCCGGGGCCGGCACATCGGCGAGGGTTCCGGCGGCGTGGGCGCCGGCCAGTTCCCCGAAGACGAAGGCGCCGATCATGTAGTTGTGCGGCACGCACGCCAGATCACCGGCCGCGTACAGACCGGGCACGGTGGTCCGGGCGTTCTCGTCCACCCACACCCCGGACGCGGAATGCCCACCGCACAAACCGATCTCGGAGATATGCATCTCGATATCGTGGGTGCGGTAGTCGTGGCCGCGGTTGGTGTGGAAGGTGCCGCGGGTGGGGCGTTCGGTGGTGTGCAGAATCCCCTCGAGAGTGCGCAGGGTTTCGTCGGGCAGATGTGACACCTTCAGGTAGATGGGTCCCCGCGCGGAATCGATCTCGCGTTTCACCTCCGCGATCATCTGCCCCGACCAGTAGTCGGAGTCCACGAACCGTTCCCCTCGGGCGTTCACCTGGTATCCGCCGAACGGGTTCGCCACATACGCGCAGGCCGGGCCGTTGTAATCCTTGATCAGCGGGTTGATCTGGAAACATTCGATCCCGCTCAGCTCCGCGCCGGCGTGATAGGCCATCGAATAGCCGTCGCCGGCGTTGGTCGGGTTCTCGTAGGTGCCGTACAGGTAGCCGGAGGCGGGCAACCCGAGGCGCCCGCACGGGCCGGTCGCCAGGACGACGGCCTTGGCCCCGACCGTGACGAATTCGCCCGTGCGGGTGTTCAGCGCGGCCGCACCCACCGCCCGGCCGCCCGCGGTGAGTACCCGCACCGGCATCAACCGGTTCTCGATCCGGATCCGTTCCCGGTTCTTCCGCTGCCGCAGCACCCGGTACAGCGCCTTCTTCACATCCTTGCCCTCGGGCATCGGCAGCACATAGGACCCCGACCGGTGCACCCGGCGCACCGCGTACTCCCCGTATTCGTCCTTCTCGAACTTGACGCCGTAGCGTTCCAGCCGCTGCACCATCGCGAAACCGCGGGTCGCCGTCTGGTAGACGGTGCGCTGGTCGACGATTCCGTCGTTGGCGCGGGTGATCTCGGCGACGTAGTCCTCCGGTTCGGCCTTCCCCGGGATCACCGCGTTGTTCACACCGTCCATTCCCATGGCCAGCGCGCCGGAGTGCCGGACGTGTGCCTTCTCGAGCAGCAGCACACTCGCGCCGTGTTCGGCGGCGGTGAGGGCGGCCATCGTGCCGGCGGTACCGCCGCCGATGACGAGGACATCGCAGTCGAGGCGGACGGTTTCGGCGAGGCCGGGTGCCGTGAACAGGGTGGGTGCGGTCACGACAGGGCCTCCAGGATTCGGGCGCGATCCGCTTGCCGGTCGGCGGTTTCGCGCGGATTCGGGATGTCGATCAGGGCGCGCAGTGGGCGACCGGCCCGCCCGAGCACCGCGACCCGGTCGCCCAGCAACAGTGCCTCGTCCACATCGTGCGTGACGAAGACGACGGTGGTGGGGTGGGTGCGCCATGTTTCGACCAGCAGGCGCTGCATGATGGCCCGGGTCTGGCTGTCGAGTGCGCCGAAGGGTTCGTCCATCATCACCGCGCGCGGGGCTCCGGCGAGGCCGCGGGCCAGCTGCACACGCTGCCGCATTCCGCCGGACAGGCTTTTCGGCAGGTAGTCGGCGAACCCGGTGAGCCCGACTTCGGCGATCCAGCGGTCGGCGGCGGCACGGCGGCCGGCCTTCGGTTCGCCGCGCAACCGCAGCGCGAGTTCGATATTGGCGCGCACACTGCGCCACGGCAGCAGCGCATTGTCCTGGAAGACGACGGCACGGTCGCGGGAGGTGGTGGTCACCGGGTCGCCGTCGGCGAGTACCCGGCCCGCATCGGGGGCCAGCAGGCCGGCGAGGGCGCGCAGCACGGTGGATTTACCGCAGCCGGAGGGTCCGGTGAGTATGAGGATCTCGCCGGGCCGGACATCCAGTGACAGGCCCGCGATCACCGGTTCGCCGGTGTAGGACAGCGACACTGCGTCCAGGCGCAGGGCCATCCCGTGCTCGCCGGTTTCCGGTGACGCCTCGTGGGTGGTGAGAGTGGTGGTCACTGACCCGGCGTCCTTTCTGAGGGGTTCGTGATCGGGATCCGGCGGAAGCCGGGATAACGGCGCACGGTCATCGGATGTTCTCCTCTCCCCTCGGCAGCCAGCGGGTGACCCGGCGGCCGAGCAGCTCGATCGCCGCAGAAGTGCCGAAACCGAGGACGCCGATGGTGAGGATCCCGACGAACACGCCCGGGTAGTCGACGATGGTGTAGGCCTGCCAGGTGCGATAGCCGACACCCAGCCGGCCCGAGATCATCTCCGCGGAGATCAGGCAGATCCAGGCGACCCCGAGGCCGACCGAGAGCCCGCCGAAGATTCCCGGCAGCGCGCCGGGGAATACCACGCGCGCCAGAACCTCCCAGCGGTTGCCACCGAGCGTGCGCACCGAGTCCTCCCACAGGGTGGGCAGGGCGCGGACCGCATGCCGGGTGCTGACCATGATCGGGAAATAGGCGGCCAGACCGGTGATGAACACGATCCCGGCTTCGTCGTCGGGGAACAGCAGAATCGCGATCGGCACCACCGCGATCGCCGGGATGGGCCGGGCGAGTTCGGTGAGCGGGCCGAGAATGCCGGCGAATATCCGGGACCGGCCGAGCGCGATCCCGCTCGCCACACCCAGCACGGTCGCGAGGACGAAACCGGTGAGTATGCGGATCAGCGATTGCGCCAGGTCCAGATAGAAGACGTCGGAACTCAGCTGACGGCCGAACGCGGCGAGCACTTCGGTGACCGTGGGCAGGGTGTCGAACCGCAGCCACAGCCGGACGTCGGCACCGGCCACCGAACCTGCCCGCAGCGCCCGGCCCGGCCACACCGGGCCGGTGCGGCGCCGCGGACGGGTGCGGTCGCTCGGCGGCGCGGCGCCCGAATCGGCGGTGGCGGCGACGGTCACGTCCGGACCTCCGCGACGGCCTGGTCGTAGCCGACCGGCTGGGCAGCGGGATGGATATGCCGGTAGCGGCCGGCGGCGGCCGGGGTGGTGAACGCCAGATAGGTATCGCCCTCGCGCAACCACTCCGCTTTGTCGGCGAACCAGCGGGTGCCCAGTTCGGAGTCCACGATGTAGGCGGCGCGGATCGTCTTCCCCTGCGCCCGGGCGGCTTTCACGGCGCGTAGCAGCTCGGTAGGGCTACCGGCGGGCTGGGTGGTGTCCTGACCGTCGAGCCACAGCTCCGTGCCGGAACCGCTCGTGTGATTGGTGGTATCGGCAACAGCGGTGTCGTAATCCTGGCCGCGGGGGGGGGGGGGGGGCGCCGCGCCCCCCCCCGCCCCCCGCGGGGGCCGCGGGGGCGAAGCGGGGACACCCCGCGCCGACCAGGGCGACCGCCGCGGCACTGGGCACTTCCGTGGATGTGGCCTCGGCCGGGGAGCTGGAATCGGCCCGGCAGGCGGGGTTCACACCGGATCGGATAGAGGTCACCGGAGCGAAAGGCGAGGTGTTCCTGCGAGCCTTGGCGGG
>NZ_JARWNW010000069.1 GCF_029868325.1 Nocardia carnea | reverse complement strand
CAGTGCACAAGAACATCCGGCCCCGGCCCACCCCAAAAGCAAGAACACCCGGCCCGCCCCAAAGGTTCGGGGCCCGGCTCGTTCTGGAGCGACGGAGCGGGGGAGCGAAGCGGAGGAGCGGAGGAGTGAAGAACGAGACCTATAGGGCCCCGAACCCCGGGGGGGGGGGGGGGGGGCCCCGCACACCGCAAGACGAAAACCCCCCCCCCGCGGGGGGGGCGGGGGGCGGGGCCCCCCCCCCGCCGCCCCCCCCCCCCCCCCCCCCCGCGCCCCCCCCCCCCCCCTCTTGCGTTATCTGCGGGGCCGCGGGTCGGCCCGGTTGTTACCTACCGGCGTCCTGGTATGCCTTGACCGCGGCATCCAGCTCGTCCAGCGCCCGGCCGAAGTCCTCGAAGTTCCCGGTACGCATCGCGGTGCGCACCGCTTCGATCTTGCGGTTCAGTTCGGCCGCGGCGGCATTCTGCGCCGCCGAACCCGTGGCCGGCGGCGGCGGGGCGGCCCCCTCGGTGGTACCGGCGCCCTGGTCCTCGGGTTGTGGAGCCGTTTCCTCCGTGGGCGGTGCGTCGCCGGGACTCGGCCGGGTGGCCGGATCGCCACCCGACGGCGTCGCCAGCGCACCGGCACCCGGCAGCACCTGGTTCAACGCGTCCGCAAGCGTCGACCCGTACCCGACCTTCACACTGCCGGCCTGGTCGCGATAGCTGACCAGCACGCGCAGCAGCTGCGGGAAGGTCGCCGTGTTCTGGCCGGTATTGCGTTCGTTGTAGAACGGTTCGACGTACAAGATCCCGCCGTCGGCCACGGGCAAGGTGAGCAGATTGCCGTATCTGATCTTGTTCGAGTTGGACAGCAGGGTCTTCTCCTGCGAGACCTGCGGCGCCGTCGTCATCGTGTTCTGCGTCTGCTGCGGACCCTGCGTCTGGGTATCGGTCGGCAATTGCAGGATTCTGAACTTGCCGTAACCCTCCGGATCGGAGCGCACCGATATATAGGACGACAGGAACTGCCGGTTGTAGCCGACCATCGCACTGGTCAGGTTGAACGTCGGCTTACCGGTCTCCGGATCGCCCAGCAGCACGTAGTAGGGCGGCTGGCTCGCCGATACACCCTCCACCGTCGGATCGGCGGGCACCGACCAGAAGGCGTTGTTGGTGAAGAACTCGCGCGGATCGTCCACGTGGTACTTGGTGAGCATCTCGCGCTGGACCTTGAACAGATCCTCCGGATAGCGGAAATGCGCGCGCAGCTCGGGGCTGATCTCGCTCTCCGGGTTCACCGCATCGGGGAACACCCCGCGCCAGGCCTGCAGGACCGGATCGGAGGGGTCGGTCTCGTAGAGCTCGACGGTGCCGTCGTAGGCGTCGACGGTCGCCTTCACCGAATTACGGATGTAGCTGACCTCTTTACGGGGCAGCAACCGGCCGGTGCGCTGGTCGATACTGTCCTCCAGCGCGCCCTCCAACGATGTGGTCTGCGCGTAGGGATAGTTGTCGAGCGTGGTGTAGGCGTCGACGATCCACTTGATCCGGCCGTCCACGACCGCGGGATAAGCGTTGCCGTCCGGAGTGAGCCACGGCGCGACCTTCTCCACCCGCTCACGGGGCGAACGGTTGTAGAGGATCTTCGAATCGCTGCTGATCGCCGAGGAGAACAAGATATTGCGTTCGGCATACTTGGCGGCGAAGGCCAGCCGGTTGAACCAGTTGCCGATCGGCACACCCCCGGCGCCGTCGTAGGTGAACCGCGCCTGGTCGGAGTCGTACTCGCGGGGAGCCTGACCTTCTTCCGTGCCGACGATGGCGTAATCGGGGTCGGACTGCGAGATGAGCTCGCCGTAATAGATCCGGGGTTGATCGACCGGGATCTGCTGCTGATCCTTCGGGGTGAACAGATCACTCACCATGAAGATCGGATAACCGGAGTCGCTACTGTTGCTGGCGGTGTTGACGTCGTCGGACTGCGGGCGGTTCACCCGGTTCGCGGGTGCCGCGACGAAACCGTTGCCATGGGTATAGACGGTGTGCTTGTTGATCCAGTCGGTCTGGTTCCCGCTCAAGCTGGCCGGCGACAGTTCACGTGCGGCCACGATGTAGTCCTGGACCTGACCGTTGAGCTCGTACCGGTCGATATCCAGGGCTTCGGGGAACCCGTAGAAGTTCTTCAGCTGGCGCAGCTGGGTGAATGTCGGCGACAGGATATTCGGGTCGAGCAGCCGGGCATTGGCGATGGTGGCATGGTCGACCGGCACATCCACCGGGTTCTTGCTGCTCTCCCCCTTGTACGGGACATACTCGATCTTGTCGTCGGTAATGCCGTACGCATGCCGGGTGGCATCGATATTCCGCTCGATGTACTCACTTTCCTTCTCCGCCGCGTTCGGGCGCACGGAGAACTGCTCGACCATCAGCGGCCACACGGCACCGACCAGTACCGACGAGAGCACCAGCAGCGCCGCCGCCATCGCGGGCACCCGGAGATCACGCAGTACGATCCCGGCGAAGAACGCGATCGCACAGATGACCGCGATCGACAACAGGATCAGCTTGGCCGGCAACACCGCGTTGATATCGGTGAACGAACCACCGTTGAAGGTGGGTTCCTTACGGCTGCTCATCAACAGCTGATACCGGTCGAACCAGTAGGCGACGGCCTTGAGTAGCACGAAAGTCCCGGCCAGCGCCGCGAGCTGAACCCGCGCCGGCGTGGTGAGCACGCCCTCACGCCCGGTCAGGCGCAGCCCGCCGAAGATGTAGTGCGTCACCAGATTCGCGAAGAAAGCGATCACCACGGCGACGAACAGCCAATTCAGCACCATGGTGTAGAACGGCAGATCGAAGGCGTAGAAACCGACATCCAACCCGAACTGGGGATCGGTACGGCCGAACGAGCCGCCGTGCAGGAACAATTGGACGGTAACCCAGTTCGACTGCGCCACCAGCCCCGACAGAACACCCAGCAGCGCCGGGATACCGAGACCGAACAGCTTCAGCTTGCTCAGCACGGTCGTGCGGTAGCGCGCGATCGGATCACCGGCCCCGGAGGTCGGCACGAATACCGGCCGGGATCGGTAGGCCAGCAGCAGCGCCAGCCAGACGATCGCGCCGACGACGATCGCGACCGCGAGGAAGACCGCGACCCTGGTCAATAGAACGGTCAGGTAGACACCACGGAAATCGACCTCCCCGAACCACAACCAGTTCGTGTACGTGTCGACGAGCCGTGGCCCTACCAACAGCAGTGCGGCCAGCACTACCGCCGCCACCAGCAGCAGACGGCTGCGCCGCGACAGCGAGGGTAATCCGGCTTGGGGGCGCATGCCCACGATGCCACTCTCCAGGGTCCGGCGGCGGGCGAACCGGTAGCGCCACCGGCCGCTGCACCGCAGTCCGAATTGTTGCGGTCGGGTCCGTACGGACCTTCAGCGCCCACTTTACGGAAAACGGACATCTTGGCGAGCGCAGGGTTCGACCGGTGTCGCCGCGCAGGATGCGAGGATGGTCCGGTGAGCGACGACCTGCATGCCGAAATAGTCCTTGCCCGTTCCGTCCACGAGGTCGCCGAGTTCGTGGACGCCGAGGGCTGGGGTGCCGCACCGCAGATGTTCGCCCTGGTGCGGACCGCGGATCTGGTGGTCGCCGAACCCACCCTCATCGATCAGATCGACACCGCGAACGAACTGACTCCGGTGGCGCAGGACCCGCTGCCCGACGAGGTCACCGCCGGAACGATGCCGCTGGACGAATTCCTGGCCACCACGAGTTGGCCGCCCGCGGTCGCCGGGTGTGTCCTGGTACAGGAAATCGTCGTCCTGCCACCGGACGCCGAAGCTGATCTCGACGATGCGCTCACTCCGCTACTGGCCGATGCCGACGCCGCCGATGCGGCCGGCCGGGCCGCCGCCCACGCGCATCCCGAACGCCGCGATGCCCGCCTGTTCGCCGCCGCGTTGCGGACCGGAAACAGTCTGTGCCTGCTGCAATTACGGCCCGAGGACGAATCCGACGACGACGGCGACCTGGATCTGCGGACCTATCCGGACCTCGCGCCGAATCTGGTCGAGGCGCTGCGCCATACGCTGGAGGACTCCGGCGACTGACCGCCGCGGAGCCCCGGGTTCAGCCGCAGCTCGGGGCCTGCTCGCCCGCCGCGAGATCTTCCAGCGCCTGAACTGCGCCCGCCAGCGTTTCCACCCGGACCAGCCGCAGCCCGTCCGGCACCCGCTGGATCGCCTCGCTGCAGTTGTCCGAGGGCACCAGGAAGGTTTCGGCGCCCGCTTCACTGGCAGCCATCATCTTGTACTGGATTCCGCCGATCGGGCCGACATTGCCGTCCCCGTCGATGGTGCCGGTGCCGGCAATGAACGCGCCACCGTCCAGATCACCCGGGCTCAACTTCTCGACCAGCGCCAGGCTGAACATCAGTCCCGCGGACGGTCCGCCGATATCGGGCAGGTAGAAATCGACCTGCATCGGCGGCGCCGCGGCCTCGGTCGGAGTGAGGCCCAGATACCCCTTGGTCTCGTCGTCGGGGCGCGCACCGAGAGTGACGTTCACCGTCTGCTCGGCACCGTCGCGGCGGATGACCAGCGACAGCACCGTCCCCGGCGCACTGTTCGATACCGCGGTGACGACATCCTGCGGAGTGGAGACGGGGTTGCCGTTCACGCTCACGATCTGATCACCCGGACGCAGCGCATCCCGGGACGGACCATCCTCGGCCACCTGGTGCACCAGCACCGCGGTGGGCAGGTTCAACTGACGCATCGCCGCGACCTCGGCATTGCTCTCCGAGTTCGTGAACTCCTGTTCGTTGGACTTGTCCACTTCCTCGCGCGTCAGCCCCGGCGGGTACACCTCGGCTCGCGGCACGATGCCGTGCCGGCCGCTGACCCAGAACCCGAGCGCCTCGAACAGGGTCAGGCCGTCGCGCATGGCGATCGTGGTCATATTCAGCTGGCCGGAAGTCCGGTCCACCTCGGCGCCGGTCACCCCCACGACCTCGCGGCCCTCGAATTTCCCCAGCGTGTCATGGGTGGGTCCGGGTCCGAGCGCGACGAACGGCACGGTGTAGACAGTGCCGATCACACCGAGCAACAGAATGGGGACCAGGGCGACGAGGAGCGTGATGATCCGACGATTCACCCGGTCAACACTAGCGATCCGAACCCGCCCGGCGCCCGCAGGCACGCGCGAGCCGACCGCGCTCACGCTGTCTCAGGTGGGCGGCACCCGGCTGGTCACGCCTGACGGGCGAGTGCCTGCTTCACATCGGCCAGCGACGGGTTCGTGGCCGTGGAGCCGTCGGCGAACTTCACGGTCGGAACCACATGGTTGCCGTTGTTCACACTGCCCACGAACTCCGCCGAAACCGGATCCTGCTCGATATCGATCTCCACATAGGTGATCCCGGCCTCTTTCAGCTGAGTCTTCAGCCGGCGGCAGTAGCCGCACCAGGTGGTGGAGTACATGGTCAGATCGGGTGTCGAATCACTCACGCAGAGAGCAACGCCGCCACCGGTGCCGGTGTTCCAGCTCGGGTCCATCGATTTCCGGCCATGGCTCGCAAGGGCCCGGCTGCCTCGAATCTCCACAGCGTCGGCGCGCCCGGTCGATCATATCGCCGGGGCCGGGTACTGCTCGACAGCGCTCCGGAGATCGCGTTGTCCGCTTCGACGGATAGGGAGGTCGGGTCCCTGGCCGGACGCTCGCCCCTGGCCCCTGGGCGCTGGGCGCTGGGCGCTGGGCGCTGGGCCGAGCGAACTCGACGGGCTGCACGCCGGCCGGCCGGAACTCGTCCCGGGATCACCGACCACCACGCAAGTTCAGCCGCCCCTGCCGGACACGAGGACGGCGGGCGTCACGCAATATGCGTCGTGACGTTCCGTTCGCGCGGGCCGAGCGGTTGCACAGCGCAGACCGGGGCTCACGTTCCCGGGCCGAGCCGGTCGGGGCGAGCCGGTCGGAGCAAGCCGTCGCAGCGAGCCGGTCGGACCGAACCATCGCAGCGAGCCGGTCGGACCGAACCGATCTGAGCCAGGGCGTGCCGAGACGAGCCAGGGCGGGCGGGCGAGGCGTGCGGGTCGGGGGCCGCTGAGCCACCTGTGCACAATGGACGCGTGGCCGCAGTCGATCTTTCCGCACTGGATCCGAAACAGGCCGCCGCTGTCCGTGCACCGCGGGGGCCGGTCTGTGTGCTCGCCGGGGCCGGGACGGGTAAGACGCGCACCATCATCTATCGCATCGCACACCTCGTGGCAGCCGGGCAGGTCCGCGCCGATCAGGTGCTGGCGGTAACCTTCACCGCGCGCGCCGCGGGCGAACTCCGCGGCCGGTTGCGCGGCCTGGGTCTGGGGGCGGCGGCGAATACGGTCCAGGCTCGGACGTTTCATGCGGCGGCGCTCCGGCAGCTGCGTTACTTCTGGCCGCAGATCGTGGGCGAGGTCCCGTGGCGCCTGCTCGACCGCAAGTTCCCGGTGGTCGCCCAGGCCGCGAACCGGGTGGGAATCGCATCGGGCACCGACACCGTGAAGGATCTGCTGAGCGAAATCGAATGGGCGAAATCCGCGCTGGTGGCACCCGAGGACTATGCCGCCGCGGCCGCCGCCCGGCAGCGCGATATCCCCTTCCCGGCGGCGCGTATCGGCGAGGTCTACGCAGCCTACGAAACGCTGAAGACCACTCCGGAAGGCATGCTGCTCGATTTCGACGATCTGCTGCTGCACACCGCTGCCGCACTCGAGGACTATCCGGCGGTCGCCGACGTGTTCCGGGAACGCTACCGCTGCTTCGTCGTCGACGAATACCAGGACGTCACTCCCCTCCAGCAACGCGTACTCGACGCCTGGCTGGGTGACCGGGACGACCTCACCGTCGTCGGCGACGCCAACCAGACCATCTATTCGTTCACCGGCGCCAGCCCCGCGTATCTCCTGGACTTCTCCCGCCGCTATCCGGACGCGACAGTGGTCCGGCTGGAGCGTGACTACCGCTCCACACCGCAGGTGGTCGATCTGGCCAACCGGGTGATCGGGATGGCGAAGGGCCGGATAGCCGGAACCCGGCTGCAGTTGATCGGCCAGCGCGACGACGGACCGGAGCCCGCCTTCGCGGAATACGCCGACCTGCGCGAAGAGGCCGTCGCGGTGGCGCACCGGATCACCGACCTGCTGGCCGCCGGTACCCCGGCCGCGGAGATCGCCGTGCTGTACCGGATCAACGCCCAATCCGAGGCCTACGAACAGGCACTGACCGAACAGGGCATCGCCTACCAGGTTCGCGGCGGCGAAGGATTCTTCCAGCGGCCCGAGGTCCGCCAAGCGGTCGAGGAACTGCGCAAAACCGCGGCCCGCGACGATCTGCCCGCCGCATCGCGCACCGGTGAGAAACTGGTCACCCTGGTCCGGGCGGCACTGGCCCCGATCGGGCTCACCACCGCGGCGCCGGCCGGGGCGCAGGCCCGGCAACGCTGGGAGTCACTGGTCGCGCTGGTGCGGCTCACCGAGG
Organism: Nocardia carnea; assembly: GCF_029868325.1. GTDB lineage: Bacteria > Actinomycetota > Actinomycetes > Mycobacteriales > Mycobacteriaceae > Nocardia > Nocardia carnea_C. Next base: position 2,089 of record NZ_JARWNW010000069.1, on the reverse strand, counting down.
AACTCACCGAACAGGAGCCCGAACTCGATCCGGCCGGGCTGTTGCGCGAACTCGCCGCGCGCGCCGAGGCGCGCCACCCACCGACCGTGCAGGGCGTCACCCTGGCCTCCCTGCACGCGGCCAAGGGGCTGGAATGGGATGCGGTATTCCTCGTCGGCCTGACCGACGGCACACTGCCGATCAGTTATGTCCTCAACGGGGACGGTTCGGTTGCCGACCCCGCCGCGCTCGAGGAAGAACGCCGGCTGCTCTACGTCGGGGTCACCCGGGCACGGAGCCATCTGCGCTTGTCCTGGGCGTTGTCGCGGGGTGACGGAGATCGCCGCAGCCGCCGGCGCTCCCGGTTCCTCACCGGCCTGATCCCCGAGGAGTCGCCGGCATCCCGCATCGCCGCACCTGCGCGGTCCGGTACAAAAGCCACCCGGCCGGTCTGCCGGGTCTGCGGGCGGGCCCTGCTCGATTCGGAAACCGTGCTGCTGCGCCGCTGCAAAGGCTGCGCGGGTCAACCGGACCTGGAACTGCTGGGGGCACTACAGGATTGGCGCCGCGAGAAGGCGGCGGAACTCGCGATCGACCCGCGCGGGATCCTCGGGGTGAACACGCTCACCGCAATTGCCGAACAGCTCCCCGAGGACGAGGCGGGGCTGGCGGCGCTCGGGGTCGGCGCGGCGAAGATGCGCCGGTACGGCGCGGAGGTGCTGGCGATCATCCGGTCCCGGCGGCGTTCTCTTTCGCAGCCGTAGCGCGATCGAGCGCAAAACCGCAGGTAGAAAATAGGTTGTCGAGCCCGGCGCGATTGGCTTAAGGTGGGAATCGCGCTCGGGAGGGTACATCCACGCGCATCATTGGAATTTTCGGATCACGAGTACAGGAGGGAGGCAGACAGATGAACGGCGTTACGAATTTCGGATTCGTCACCGTAATCCCGAATACGCGCTTGTCGGCTGCTTCCCGGGGGGTCCTCGCTCTGCAGGGGACCGGCCCGTCCTGCATCGATCGTTACGGTGCGCAGCCGCGTATGCGCTATTCGCATGAGCCGAACTTCGTCGAACAGCAGGACCAGTCCGTCGCGATCTGGCACCCGGCAGCTGCCTTCGCAGCCGCCGGCTCGCTCGCTATCGATCCTGCCGCAGCACCCGCGGTGGCCGATAAGGGAGCGGAAAGCCTCCGCAAAGGACACCACGCGACCGTGAACAGGCGGCCCCACCGCCGACCAGGTCCGGGGTAACACCCCGAACCTCCTGGCCACGGGTCGCATATGCGAAACCGTGGCCATTTTTATCTGGCCTTCAGCCCACAAGGCAGCGGTTTCGCAGCAGAAACACCGAACCGCTGCACAACAAGCTGAAGGAGAACGACGTGGTCACCACCACCCAGAGTTGGCCGCAGGCCGCTACTGATGTGGCGTGTCGCACCGTGGCAGCCGATTCCGAAACCCGGCCGCTGACCACCCTGCCCTGCCGGGCGGGTGATCCGGATCTGTGGTTCGCCGAGAGCCCAGTCCAGTTGGAGCAGGCCAAGGCGCTGTGCGCGTCCTGCCCGATCCGTAAGGGCTGCCTGAATGCCGCGATGGATCGGCGGGAGCCGTGGGGTGTTTGGGGCGGGGAGATCTTCGATCAGGGAGTCGTCATCGCCCGCAAGCGTCCGCGGGGCCGGCCGCGTAAGGTCGCCGGCTGTGTCTGACCGCGACGGCGGACACCCGCCCGCGGATTCGCGCCGATACCGGAAACGCGGCCCCCCAAGCGGGGCCGCGGGGGGCGGGGGGGGGGGGGGGGGGGGTGCCGGGGGGGGGGCCACCCGGGGCCCCCCGGGGGTTGGGGCGGGGGGCGGGGGCGGCGGGTGTGCCGTGTGTACGGCTACTGGGCCTTAAAACCCTTGGGGGCAAACGTTTGCCCGCCTCCGGTATTGCACCGAACGCTAACGAGCCGCTCATCGGCTATGCGATGAGCGGCTCGTTTCCGGTATCGGCGCGAATCCGCGGGCGGGTGTCCGCCGTCGCGGTCAGACACAGCCGGCGACCTTACGCGGCCGGCCCCGCGGACGCTTGCGGGCGATGACGACTCCCTGATCGAAGATCTCCCCGCCCCAA
>NZ_JARWNW010000068.1 GCF_029868325.1 Nocardia carnea | reverse complement strand
GCAGCCACAATAGCCTCCCGACGCCGGCACTGTCCTGCCGCATCAAGGAGGCTCTCCGACGATGACAGTGCCTCGGCTGCGACGGGTATCAGGCCGGTCAACTCGGGCCCTTCGCAAACTGCGGCTCCTGGTCAGCGCTCGATGCGATGCGGCGCAGCCGCGAGCATCGAGTGCTGACAGCAGGGACCTAGGGGGCCAAAACCCCGCGCCGCCGAAGGCGGCGCCATCAACACAGCCAAAACCCCGCGTCGGCGGAGGCGGCGCCAGAAAATCCAGCTAGCCTGGGCGTATGGACGCTGTCACAGTTGTCCCGACCCCCGTGAACGAACCGGTGCACACTTACGCACCCGGTAGCCCCGAGCGGGATCGCCTGCTCGGCAAGCTGGCCGATATCTCGGGCACCACCCTCGACATTCCGCTGGTCATCGACGGTAAGCACCGTCCCGGGATCGGTGAGCGCCGCGAGATAGTCGCACCGCATCGGCATCGGCAGGTGCTCGGGACCTACACGAATACCACTCACGATGAAGCTGCCGCCGCGATCGAGGCGGCCACCGCTGCCGCGCCTGCCTGGCGTTCCCTTCCGTTCGACGAACGCGCCGCGGTGCTGTTGCGGGCCGCCGATCTGCTGTCCGGTCCGTGGCGGGAGACCGTGGCCGCGGCGACCATGCTGGGGCAGTCGAAATCGGCGGCGCAGGCCGAAATCGACGCGCCGTGCGAATTGGTCGATTTCTGGCGTTTCAATGTGTCGTTCGCGCGCGGCATTCTGGCGCAGCAGCCGCAGTCGAGTCCCGGTGTCTGGAATCGCCTCGATTACCGGCCGCTGGAGGGCTTCGTCTACGCGATCACCCCGTTCAATTTCTCGGCCATCGCCGGGAACCTGCCCACCGCGCCGGCGCTGATGGGCAATACGGTGGTGTGGAAACCGTCGCCCACTCAGACCCTCGCCGCGTATTACACGATGAAGCTGCTGGAGGCCGCGGGGCTGCCGCCGGGGGTGATCAATATGGTCACCGGGGACGGGAAAGAGCTCTCGGAGGTGGCGCTCACCGATCCGCGGCTGGGCGGTATCCATTTCACCGGTTCGGCGCCCACGTTCCAATATCTGTGGAGTCAGGTCGGTGCCAATCTCGGCCGGTATCGCGGCTATCCGCGTCTGGTCGGGGAGACCGGTGGTAAGGATTTCATCGTCGCGCATCCTTCCGCGGACCCGGCCGCGCTGCGGACGGCGCTGGTCCGGGGCGCGTACGAGTATCAGGGCCAGAAATGTTCGGCCGCGTCGCGCGCCTATCTGCCGCGTTCGCTGTGGCGGAATATGGGCGACGATTTTCTGGGGATCGCCGATTCGCTGAGCTATGGCGATGTGGCGGAACTGTCGAATTTCGGCGGTGCCCTGATCGACCGGCGCGCCTACGACAAGAGTGTGCGGGCGATCGAACGGGCCCGTTCGGCGAATGTGCCGATCCCGGTGGGCGGCACCTATGACGACAGCGAGGGCTGGTTCGTCCGGCCGACTGTGCTGCTTGCCGAGGATCCCCGCGACGAATCGTTCGCGACCGAGTACTTCGGCCCGATTCTGTCGGTGTATGTGTACGACGACAGTGCCCCGGGCGCCTGGGAGACCGTTGTGGCGGAAGTGGAAAGCGCCGCCCCGTACGCGTTGACAGGTGCCGTTTTCGCACAGGACCGGCATGCGGTGGAGGAGGCTGCCACGCGGTTGCGGTTCGCGGCCGGCAATTTCTATGTCAACGACAAACCCACCGGTGCCGTCGTGGGCCAGCAACCGTTCGGCGGGGCCCGGGCCTCGGGGACCGACGATAAGGCCGGCTCCCCGCTGAACCTGCTGCGCTGGGTGGCACCGCGAGCGATCAAGGAAACGTTCGTCCCGCACACCGATCACCGGTATCCACATATGGAGCGAGGATGAGCAGGCGAGCGTCTGTTGCGGTGGAGGTCCGGTGAACCCGTTGCGCCCGGCGATCCTCGCGGCCGCCGGGTCGGAACGGGTGAAGCGGACGCTGACCACCAGTCCGTTGACCGCCTCCCTCGTCCGGCGCTTCGTACCTGGGGAGACGAGAGCGGATCTGGTCGCCGCGGCTCGGGAACTGCTGGCGAGCGGCCGGGCGGTGAGCGTGGATTTCCTCGGTGAGTACACCACCGACCGGGCGCAGGCCGATGCCGCGGTTGCCGAGTATCTGGCGCTGATCAACGAGCTCGCGGCCCTGGATACCGGCGCGATCCCGGCCGGGGCGGCACCGCTCGAGGTTTCGGTGAAACTTTCCGCACTCGGCCAGTGGCTGGGACCGGACGGGCCGGTGGTCGCCGCCGAGAACCTGCGTGTGCTCTGCACAAAGGCCGCGGAGGCCGGGGTGTGGGTCACCGTGGACGCCGAGGACCATACGACCACGGCGTCCACCCTCGCCGCGATCCGGCAGGTTCGCCCGGAATTTCCCTGGTTGGGCACGGTGATCCAGGCATACCTGTACCGCAGCGTGGACGACTGCCGTGACCTCGCGGATGCGGGCGCCCGAGTGCGGCTCTGCAAGGGCGCCTACCGTGAGCCGGAAACAGTGGCCCATCAGCACCGCGTCGATGTGGACAGCGCGTATCAGCGCTGCCTGCACGCCCTCATGCGGGGCGCGGCCCGGCCGTTGGTGGCAACGCATGATCCCGCGCTGATAGCCGCCGCGACCGATCTCGCCGCCCGGACCGGCCGCGGCCCCGGCGAGCTGGAATACCAGATGCTGTACGGCATCCGCACCGACGAACAGGAGCGGCTCGCTGCCCGCGGCGACTTCGTTCGCGTCTACATCCCGTACGGCAATCAGTGGTACGGCTACCTCATGCGCCGCCTCGCCGAACGGCCCGCCAACCTGGGCTTCTTCCTCCGCGCCCTCACAACCCCCACGCGGACTCGACACCACCCGACTGCGCCCTCGACCTGACGTAACCCGCGGTGCCGCCGAGTCCAGCGAGGCCCCCGGGAAGAAAACCCAGCGCAACCAACGGCGGTGCCGAGTTCAGCGACGCCCCCCAAAAAACCCAACGCAACCAACGGCGGTGCCGAGTTCAGCGAGGCCCTGAAAGGTTTCGGCCCGTGCCAGGGGTTGGGCGGCGGGGGGGGGGGGGGGGGGGGGCGCGCCGCGGGGGGGGGGGAGCGGGGGCG
>NZ_JARWNW010000067.1 GCF_029868325.1 Nocardia carnea | reverse complement strand
AAAGACTAATTGTCACAATTGCCACCCGGCCCCCCCGCCCCACCGCCGCGGGCGCGCGCGCTCCCCCCCGGCGGGTCGCCCGCCCGGCGGGGCGGGCCCGGGCAACTCGAGCGTCCCGGCACCTCACTTACCAGGTCCGTGGGTGGCATAGCCGCCGACGGTGACCGGCCGTCGAAAATCCTGCGGAGGGCCGTTCGCCCTACCGCCCAGCGGGAAGCGAGCCCACATGCATCAGGAGCCCACCGCCGAGCCGCCGGCGAGCGGCTCGCGCACCCATACCGAGCGCGGCAGAAGTGACACCGTTGCGAAGCAAGACGTGGCACCCGACGACGGTCGTGCCGGGGACGGGGTGCTCGACGGATACACCGTCGTCACACTGGCCGGTGGTATCGGCGGCTTCTACTGCACGAAGCTGCTCGCCGACGCCGGTGCCCGGATCATTTTCGCGGAGCCGACGCAGGGAGTTGCCCTCCGCCGTCGGACATCCTCGGACGCGACGCCGGAGCCGGGCGTCGACGGCGCGCTGTTCCAGTTCCTCGCCGGGGCGGGGCACAGCGTCGTCGTCGATCCGTCTCGCGCGCAGGACCGCGATATGCTCGACGCGCTGCTCACCGACGCCGACGCCGTCGTCTGGTCGCCCGGCGGTGGCCCCGGCGACGATCCGCATTTCGCACCGGCGGAACTGCGGGAACGCCACCCCCAACTCGTGGTCACCGCGATCACCCCGTTCGGTCTCGACGGCCCGTGGGCGGGGCGGCCCGCCACCGAGTTCACCTTGCAGGCCTGGTCCGGGGGCATTGTCGGCCTGGGTCGTGGCGCTCCGGAGCGGGCACCGATCCATATCGGCGGTGAAGTGGGTGAATGGTTCGCCGGCGCCCACGCCGTAGCCGCGACCCTGACCGCCCGGCACCGCGCCCTGCGCACCGGGACCGGTGAACTCGTCGATCTGTCGATGCTGGAAACCCAGATCCTGGGGCTGTCGTACTACCCGGTTTCCTTCTACGACACCGTGAACCGGCCCTTCCGCACTCAGCGCCGGCTGAGCCGGCCCGGCGTCGCCACCGCAGCCGACGGGCTCATCGCGGTGGGCTGCGGTACCGCGCAGCAGTGGTTCGATCTGTGCGTCATGGTGGGTCATCCGGAATGGATCGACGAGGACCCCACCCCCGCGATCACCGAACGCACCAACGAGAAGGCCGGCGAGATCGCCGCCTGGTTCGCCGAGCATACGGTGGCCGAAATACGGGAACTGGCCACGGCATTCCGGATTCCCAACAGTCCCGTGGTCAGCGGCGCCGATGTCACCGAGATCGACCAGCACCGGGCCCGGGAGTTCTTCACCGTGAACCCCCGGTCCGGATTCGTCCAACCGGGCCCGCCGTTCCGGACCACCCCCGCGCTGCTGCGTTCCCCCGAACCGGCGCCGGCTCTCGGCGAACACACAGACCACTATCGACAGACCGCAGGTACTGCCCGCAGGCATCCTGCCGACTCCGCTGCCCGCCGGTCACCCACCGGCGCCGCAGCGCCACTTCCGTTCGCGGGTCTGCGCGTGCTCGATATGACCACCTTCTGGGCCGGCCCGTCCTGCACCCACTACCTGGCGCTGCAGGGCGCCGAAGTGATCCATGTGGAATCGGCCCAGCGCCCCGACGGCACCCGGCTCATCGCGGGTATCCCGGTCGACGAGGACCGGTGGTGGGAGAAATCCGGGATCTTCTCCGGCCTCAATACGAACAAACGCGGGATCACCGTCGATTTCCGCACCGACGCCGGCCGCGAGATCCTGCGCCGCCTCGTCGCGTCCTGCGATGTGCTCGTGGAGAACTACACCCCGCGGGTGATCGAACAGATCGGCCTCGACTACGACACCGTCCGTACCCTGCGCCCCGACGCGATCATGGTCCGCATGCCGGGTTTCGGACTCGACGGGCCGTGGCGGGACAATCCGGCATTCGCCTACGTGATCGAGGATGCCTCCGGGCTGACCTGGCGCACCGGTTATCCCGATCAGAACCCCGTCGAGCCCTACAGCCTCGGCGACCCGAATGCCGGCGTGCATGCGCTGGTCGGTTTACTGCTCGCCCTGGAACACCGCAGGCGCACCGGCGCGGGCATGCTCGTGGAGGCGGCCATGGTGGACGCGGCGCTCAACATCACCGCCGAACAGGTCATCGAATCCTCCGCCTACGGCAAACTGCTGGAACGCGACGGTAACCGGGGGCCGCACGCGGCGCCGCAGAATCTGTACCGCGCGGCCGGGGTCGACGAATTCGGCCGGCCCGACAACTGGGTCGCCGTGGCCGTCGCGACCGACGAGCAATGGGTGGCACTCATAACGGCATTGGGTGAACCCGGCTGGGCATCGGCACCCGAGTTGCGTACGGCCGCGGGTCGCCGCGCCCATCACGACGATATCGACAAGCACCTGTCCGCCTGGTGCGCCGGCCGCCCGGCCGGCGAGATCGTCGATGTGCTCTGGGCGGCGGGTGTTCCGGTCGCCGAGGTCCGGCAACCGCACCGGCAGACCGAGATCCCCCAGCTCGGCCACCGGAACTTCTTCGAACCGGTCCCCCATCCGATCAATCCCACCGCACGCCACAGCACGGTTCCCGCCCGCTTCTCCGCGGGCCCGGCGCGCTATCACCGCGCGCACGCTCCGTTGCTGGGACAGGACAACGACGCGGTGCTGCGCGAACTCGGGTACTCGGCGCAGGAGATCGCCGCCTTCGAAAAGGACAAGGTGGTCGGCGGAGCCCCTGACCTCTGACACTATTGACAATATGCTGTCATTTTGACAGGATATTGTCATGCCTACGAAGACCGTTCACCTGGCCGTGTACGACACCCTCGCGGACTGGGAGGTCGGCGCGGCCACCGCACATATCAACAACGGCAACTGGCACCGCGAACCCGGGCGGTACCGCATCCGCACGGTCGGCGCCGGTACCGAACCGGTCACCACGATGGGTGGAATGCGGATCCTGCCCGACCTCGCGCTGGCCGATCTGTCCCCTGCCGACAGCGCCATGCTCATCCTGCCCGGCGCCGACGGCTGGGACAGCGGCGATCTGAGCGCCTTCGCGGACAAAGCCCGCGAGTTCACCGCCGCGGGAGTACCGGTCGCGGCGATCTGCGGCGCGACGTTCGGGCTCGCCGCGGCCGGGTTGCTCGACGACCGTGCGCACACCAGCAACATCGCCGAATATCTGGCTGCCAGCGGTTACTCCGGCGGCAATCATTACACCGATGAACCGGCCGTCACCGACCGCGGCGTCATCACCGCCAACTCGACCGCACCGTTCGAATTCGCCCGCGAAGTACTCGCCGCCCTGGACCTCTACGAACCCGCCGTGCTCGACGGCTGGTACCGGCTGTTCGGCCAGGGCGACCCGGCCGGTTACGCGGTCCTGGCGGAATACGAAGCCCGGCAGGCCACAGTCTGACCCCGGCGCCCGCAATGGAGAACTCCGAACAGCAGTTGTTCAGCACCGCCGCCATCACCTCGTTCCGGCTCAACGGCCAGTTCCTCGCCCTGGCCGAGAAGCTGGCCGAGCCCGCCGGTCTCACCGCCGCATGGTGGCAGGTTCTCGGTGCGGTCCTGCACCAACCGCTACCGGTGGCCGGTATCGCCCGCACCATGGGCGTGACCCGCCAGAGCGTCCAGCGGATCGCGGATCTGCTCGTGGACCGCGGCCTCGCCGAATACCGGCCCAATCCGGCACACCGGCGCGCGAAACTGGTGGCCGTCACCGCGGCAGGCCAGGCGGCGATCGACCGTATCGGACCGCAGCACGCCGAATTCGCCGCCCGCCTCGCGAAGCAGCTGGGCGCGGAACGGCTGACCGACATCGTCCAGGCGCTCGCCGAACTGTCGGCCGCCGTCGACGCTATCGAGGTCACCGGCGAACCGCGTTAGCACCCCTCCGGCGGCACCGGCCCCAGGTCCCGGTGTCCGCATCGGTGCCGCTTCGGTGCCCAGGACCGCCACGGACCGACGTGCCGAGTCGTGGACGGCGGTGCGGTACCGGAGCACCGCCCGGTCTACACACCGCCGAAAACGAACCGCACCTCCGCCAACTACGCGCGGGCTGCATAGGCAAGATCCCGGCCTCCTGGAACGTTCAACGGAGTACCGGCACCGCGCGGGCAGCACGCCGGTCTGCGGGCGACCTGCCCCTTGCCGACTTGCCGACCGGCGCCGGTTCAGATACCGGCGATCCGGCGCACGATCGGCAGGGGTAACACCTTCATGGCGTAAGCGAACGGAACCCACGGCCACGCCGGGGTGTAGGCCTTGAACCGGCGCTTCTCGATCGCCGACACCATCGAACGCACACCGGTCTGGGTATCGACCAGGAATTTCGGCGGATGGGCGGCCTTCTCGTTCATCTCCGAGGCGATATAGCCCGGGAAGATGATGGAAACATCCACCCCCGGAACCCCTTCCGCGGCAATACCTTCGGCCATGGCCGCCACCCCGGCCTTGCTCGCCGCATAGCTGGTCATCGTCTTGGGCATCCCGCGCAGCGCGGAAATCGACGAAATCATCACGAGGTGACCACCGCCCTGTGCCCGGAAGATCTTCATGGCCGCTTCCATCTGTGCCATGGCGCCGAGGAAATTGGTGACCGCGGTCTGGCGATTCGGCCGGTCACCACCCTTTCCGAACGGCACACCTTTTCCGAGACCCGCGTTGACGATCACCCGGTCCAGACGGCCGAACTCGGCCGCGAACTCGTCGAACACCCGCGGCACGGCATCGAAATCGGTCACGTCCAGGACAGCCGTCCGGACCCGCACCGCCGGATAGGCGCCGGCGATCTCGGCGGCGAGTTCGCCGAGTCGTTCGGTCCGGCGGGCGCACAGGGCCAGGTCGTAACCGAGCGCGGCGAACTGGCGCGCCATCTCGGCGCCCAGACCAGAACTGGCGCCGGTGATGAGAATCGAACCTTTGGCCACGGTAGCGCATCTCCTGGAGTCGGCCGCACCGATCACGGCGCGGCAGTGGACGACGAGCCCGAGCGTAGCCCGCACCCCGGCGACCCACCGATCAATTCGCGCCGCCGGCACCGTCTGCAGATATGTCCCCCGACCTCCCGAAGGACTGCGATGACCGATATCGAAACCCGCACACTGGCCGCCTCCGGCGCGACCCTCACCTACGATATCCGCGGCGACCTGCACGGACGTGAGCTCACCCCACTGCTGATGGTGGGCTCGCCGATGGAAGCGACCGGCTTCGGCACCCTGGCGGAATACTTCACCGACCGGCCCGTGGTGACCTATGACCCGCGCGGTGTCGGCCGCAGCATCCGCGACGACGGCACCACCTCCGGCACACCCGAGGAACACGCGGACGATATCCGCCGCATCATCGAAGCGCTCGCGGCCGGACCGGTCGATATCCTGGGCAGCAGCGGCGGCGCGGTCAACGCGCTCACGCTCGTGGCCCGGCACGGCGAACTGGTACGCACCCTGGTCGCACACGAACCGCCGACCGTCCAATTCCTGCCCGACCGCGACCGGATACTCGCCGTCTCCACCGATATCACCGCCACCTACCAGCGGGCCGGGCTCGGCCCTGCCATGGCGAAATTCATCACCCTGATCTCACACCGTGGCCCGCTGCCCGCCGACTACACCGACCGGCCTTCCCCCGACCCCGCCCAGTTCGACCTGCCCACATCCGACGACGGCTCCCGCAACGACCCGATGGTGGGCCCGCATCTGCTGTCCTGCTGCGGCCACGAACACGATCTCGCGGCGCTCGCCGCCGCTTCCACCCGGATCGTGCTCGGGACGGGCCGTGCCTCGGCCGGCGAACTGTGTGCCCGCGCTGCCATCGCCTTCGCCGCCGCACTCGGCGACGAGGCCGTCGTCTTCCCGGGCGGACACGCGGGCTTCACCGGCGGCGAATTCGGAATGACCGGCGAGCCCGAGGCGTTCGCCGCCGTCCTGCGCGAGGTTCTCGATCGCCCGGAAACCTCCTGAACCGAGCGCCCATCGGCCCGCGGCCGGAGTCGGTGTCGGCGGCGGCGACAGCCGCGGGTACGCCGGCCCACGACCGATCAGCGAGCCGCCTGGATATGCGGAGCCGCCGGAGTCACGAACGGCGCGAGCGCACGCTGGATCTGCTGATGCGACAACCGGCTGTGCCGCCGCCCCGGTAGCCCGTCCTCCGGCGCGCCGGTGGCCGCCCGGCATTCGTCCGATTCCGTCACCGCCGGGTCGTCCGCGAACTGTTCGCCGGTGAGGTCGATCGCCGCCAGCCGGTTCCCGGTCCGGGCCTCGTACACGCTGAGCCGGTACGCCATCGCGAACAGGTTCAGCGTCCGGCCGACCGGATGACCGGGCGCGGGTGGATACTGGCAGGTCCGTACGAGCTCCCCGAGCCGCCCCTCCGATACGCAGGCCACCAGCTGCACCGAGCGCGCGTCGACGGGATGCCAGATCGCCGACGGTCCGAACGTGGTGATCTCGGACAGCTCACCGGCCAGATGCACAGGACTGGGCCCCGCCGCCGCATACGGCGCGGCGACCGTCGTCCCGCCCCTGTTGTGGCAGAGGGCGCCGTACTCCGCCACCTCGAACCGGGCGAACCCGGACGCCGCGAACACAGTGCCGGCCACCAACGCCAGCACCGCCCCCGCCGCCCCGAGTGCCGCCGCATACCGCGCACCACGGCCACCGCCCGCCTTCTCCCCCGGTCGCCCGGCTTCGGTCCCCGGCGCCTGGTGTCGCCGGACACCTACCGCGACACGTGTGGAGCTGCGCCCTCCGCGCCCAGGGGTCCGGGTCGCCGGTCGTTCGGCCGGGCCTCCGGACGTCACTCCCGGACGGGGTGTTTCCCCACCGATTCGAGACTTCCCGGCCGAAACCGGCGAATCCTCCTCGCGCGCCGGCGCATCGCGTACACCCGGGCGCAGCGCACTTTCCGCTCCTCCCGCTGTGGTCCGGGTGAGTAGTCCGCGTAGGCCGCGCAGCCGCACCATGCCCGCCTGCCGCCCGGATCGGGTGTCGGCTGCCGCGGATACCCCGGGGCCCGGCATGTGATCCGAAACCCGATCCACCGGCAGCGGCCGTTCCGCCGTCGACGTCGCACCGCTCCAGGGGGCCGATTGCTGTGGCCCCCTCCCCGGCCGGTCGTCCGAAGCCGACAGCGGCTGCTCCGCCGAACCGCTCCGCTCGACATCCGCATCCGTATCCGTCTCCGGCCCGTCGAAGCCGGTCGTATCGAACTCGCCCGCGGACGCATCCGAATGGTCCTGCCGCGGAACGAACGCCATACCCATACGGGGCCGCGCACCGGATGCGTCCGGCAGCGCTTCCGGGCGGGCGGGGGGCGGCGCCCCGCCGGGCGGGGGGGGCGGGGGGGTGTGGGGTTACTCTTTTAATATATAAAACGCGCCACCCCCCCAACCCCCCCCCTTTGGCGGGGGGGGGGGGGTGGCGGGTTCGGGCCGGCCCGCAAGC
>NZ_JARWNW010000066.1 GCF_029868325.1 Nocardia carnea | reverse complement strand
GAACCAGTGGCCCGCGATCCCGCCGGATTGGCCGCTGCTACCGATGGTGGGCCGCCCGCAGCCGGGGATCTACTTCACCGCCGGCGCCGCCCATGCCCGCCATGTGGCGCTGGTGGAACCCGCGCTGGAATCGGTGGATCCGTTCGCGCTGCGCAGCGCCTGCGAAAAACTCGCCGACGGCCTCATCGACCGATTCTGCGGCCGCGGGCACGCGGATGTGGTCACCGAATTCGCCGAACTGCTCCCGGTGCTGACACTGGCGTGGATTCTGGGCGTACCCGAAGCCGACGGGCCCTATCTGGCGCAGACGATGCAGGTGCTGTGTGACGGCGGCCCCGAGGCCCCGGCCGCCTACCAGCGGTTCGTCGAATATATGCAGCAGTTGCTGGTGCAGAAGAAACTGCAGCCGGGCCAGGATCTGGTGTCGCGGATGCTCGCCGATCCCGCGCCGTTCGCGGACGAGGAGTATGTGCTGAATATGCAGTCGGTCACCGCGGCCGGGCATCTGCCGACGGCCGACTGGATCGGAAATTCGATCCGCCTCATGCTGGTCGACGACCGGTTCGCCGCCGCGTTCGGGGCGGCCCGGCACAGTATCGGGCAGGCCATGACCGAAGTGCTCTGGGAAGATACGCCGACCCAGATCCTGGCCGGTCGCTGGGTCGCACGCGATACCCGGCTCGGTGAGGCACTGGTCCGCCGCGGCGATATGTTGCTGCTCGGCCTGGCCGCCGCCAATTCCGATCCGCATATCCGCCAGTACACCGGTGACGGCGCCGATCCGGCGCATTCCGGTAACGCCGCCCATTTCGCTTTCGGGCACGGCGAATACCGCTGCCCGTTCCCGGCCCAGCAGATCGCCGAGATCATCGCGCGCACCGGTATCGAGGTGCTGCTCGACCGGCTACCCGATCTGGACCTCGCAGTTCCCGCCGGGTCCCTGGTCCGCCGGCCCTCCCCGTTCCTGCGCGGGTTCACTTCTCTTCCAGTTCGTTTCACCCCTGTTCCCGCCGTTGGAGGTGGCTCGTGAGCCGGCAATGCCCGCATACCGCGGCCCTGACCATCGACCCCATGGTCGCCGATCTCGCGGGGGAGACCCGCACTCTGTGCGAGGGCCCGGAGCTCACGAAGATCGACCTGCTGGGCGCCCCGGCGTGGACCGTCACCCGGCACAACCTGGCCCGGCAACTCCTCGGCGACACCCGCCTGGTCAAAGACCACACACAGTGGAACCTGTGGCAGTCCGGCGCGGTGACCCGGGAATGGCCGCTGATCGGCATGCTCGACGCCGGCCGCTCCATGTTCACCGTCGACGGTGCCGAACACCGCCGGCTGCGCATCAAGACCACCCGCGCGCTGGCACCGCGGCGCCTGGGTGCGCTGCGGCCGAAGATCGAACAGTTCACCGCCGAACTCCTCGACGATCTGGCGGAAGCCGGCGCCGGAGGCACGGTGGATCTGAAGCAGGTTTTCGCCTATCCGCTGCCGATGCGGGTGATCAGTGAACTGATGGGCGTGCCGCGCACCGACCACACCTACCTGCTCGAGGCGTACAAGAAGTTCTTCTCGCTGCTCACCCCGCACGACGAGCGGATGCGGGTCTTCGCCGAACTGGACGACTACTACACCGGTCTCATCCGGGAGAAGACCGCGAACCCGGCCGACGATCTCACCTCCGATTTCCTCCACGACGTGGCCGACGGCGAAACCCCGCTCACCGAGGAAGAGGTACACGGCAACCTCAAGGCGCTGGTCGCCGCCGGCCACGAAACCACCGTCAGCCTGATCGTCATGACCACTCGCGCCCTGCTCGGTCACCAGGAGCAGCTGGCCGCGATCCGGGCCGGAGACCGCACCTGGGAGGAAGCGATCGAGGAGACGCTGCGCTGGGACGGCCCCGTCATTCACCTGCTGATGCGTTTCGCCACCGAGGACATCACCGTCGGTGATCTGACCATCGGAAAAGGCGACGGTGTGGTCATGTCCTATCGCGCCATCGGCCGCGACCGCGGCCTGCACGGCGCCGATGCCGACACCTTCGATATCACCCGCCCGACCGCGAACCGCAATATCTCCTTCGGCTACGGCCCCCATATCTGCCCCGGCGCCGCCCTGGCCAGACTGGAGGCCGCCATCGCCCTACCCGCCCTGTTCGACCGCTTCCCCGACCTGCGTGCCGATATCCCCCTCACCGAACACGGCAATCTCCCCGTGCTCACCCAGAACGACCCCGCTGCCTTCCCGGTCCACCTCGGAACCTAGAACCGGACCGAGCCGCGGGACAACCGGAGGCGGTCTCGTAGCAGTCGTTCTTGCACGTCGGATCAGATCGTCCGGCCCGAGCGACCTCCCAACGCGACCGACGGCGGTGCCGAGTCTGACGAGGCCCTGAAAGGTTTTGGCCCGTCCCTGCTGTCAGTGCTCGAGGAAATGCGGCGCAGCCGCGAGTATCGCGGGGCGGTAAGCAGGGACCAAGGGGGGCCAAAACCCCGCGCCGACGAAGTCGGCGCCAAAAATTAAGCCCATGAAGGTGTTGGGGCGTTTTATGAGCAGTTTGTTTAGGGTTTGCTGGTTGGTTTAGCGGACCTGGTCGGTGACCT
>NZ_JARWNW010000065.1 GCF_029868325.1 Nocardia carnea | reverse complement strand
CCGGGCCTTCGGTAGCACGGACTACGGCCGGGAGCTTGGTGCCGTTCGCAAGACCGCGCTACCTTCGGGCCGAGGGGCCTCCGCTGGTGACGACCGCCGCCGGACCACCGGGACCCGTGCAGCGCGGGTGTCAGCGACCGGCCGCAGCGCGGACGAGTTGGATGAGTTCGTTCTCGTCCAGGCCGATACGGCGTGCGGCGGCGACCAACTGACCGGCGAGGTCCACGACGGCGGCCCGGCCCGCCGGGGTCCCGGCGCGGACCGTCGCGCCCCGGCCCCGGCGTAGTTCGATCAGGCCTTCGTCGCGGAGTCGCTGGTAACCGGCGAGTACCGTATGGATGCTGACATCCAGCGATGCGGCGAGTTCACGTGCGCCGGGCAGCCGGTCGCCCGCGACGGCCTCGCCGTCGGCGATGGCGCGGCGCACGCAGGCCGCGATCTGGTCGGCCAGGGGTTCCGGGCGCGCCGGATCGACACGGATCAGCACCGTCACGCGGCCTTCTGCACGACACCCGCCAGAACCCCGGCGCCCGTTTCGGCGTCGTCCACCGAGACCGCGAACTGCCGGCCTGAGCGGCGGGTCACCACGATGCCCGGACCGCCGCGCAGTACTACCGCGGTGGCGCCCGGGGTCAGCCGGATTCCGTAGCCGCCGTAATGGGCGGGCGAGATATCGGTGGCGGTGACCTCGGTGATTTCGGCGGGCGACAACCGCCACCGCGGCCAGCCCAGCAGACCGGTTCCCACGGTGAGCCCGCGCTGATCGACGACTACCCGCACGAGTGCGAGTTGTCCGACCAGCAGTCCGGCGAGTACCGCGATCACACCCACACCGGGGTGCACGACGAATCCGACCGCCACACCGATCACTGCCGACGTCACGCCCGCCAGCAGCATCCACGGCGAGGTTGCCCGCCGTGACCAGCTCACTCGTTCCGTGCTTCCGATGGGAAGAGGTTCGGCGGGCGCGGGGGCATGTTCGGCCACCGGGCTCGCCGGAGCGACGAGCCAGCCCAGGGCGCCGCACAGCAACGCCAGCACCGCCGCCACCGGAAACATCCAGCCGGGCAGGGTCGCCTGTGCGGCATCCGTCAGGCCGACGTTGGCGCGGGTGCTCGCGAACAGGATGACGCCGAGCAAAGCGCCGACGCCCCAGGAGCTCGAGACGAGCAAACGGTTGGGGTCGAGGGTGGTATCCGGGCGGCGTGCCGGCGCGCCTTTCCGGTTGCCGGCCACCACCATCGCGGCGAACAGCGCACCCGAGCCGATGGCCAGCGCGGCGGCGATACCCATGGTGGCGACCCGTCCGGTGAAACCGTCGGCACCGCCGGAAGAGAAGTGGGTGGCCAGCGGATCGGGAAGATCCTCGGCCGCGGCGGCCAGTAGGACGAGGTTGGGGATGGCGAAGAGGATGGGCGGGAGCCCGGCCAGTATGCAGAGCCGGAGCGAGCTGGGTCTTGTCACGGCAACTCCTTTGTTATGTTTGAATCATAACAAAGGGTTCAGTGATGGCCGGTTTGGGGTAGACCTGTCGGCGGGGACGCGCACACTGACGCCATGGCATACGACGAAGAACTGGCGGAGCGGATCCGGGACGTGGTGGGTGCCGCGGCCGATATCTCCGAACGCAAGATGTTCGGCGGGCTGGCCTTCCTGTTCGGCGGGCATATGGGGGTCGTGGTGCTGGGCGGCGGCGGATTGATGATCCGGATGGCACCCGAGGAGGCAGCCGCGCTGGTCGACGATATCTCCGTGGCGCCGATGGTGATGCAGGGCCGGGAACTGGACGGCTGGCTGCGGGTGAGCTCCGGCGCTGTCGCCGGCGATCCCGCGCTCACGGCATGGGTGGACCGTGGTGCCCGGTTCGCCCGGTCGCTGCCACCCAAGAAACCGAAACCCGCGAAGCGGCAACGCTGATCAGTCCACCGCCGGAAGTGCTGCGGCAGGACGTTTTCACCAGGCTTCGTTCGAATTCAACGCGACCAGCAACCGGCGGATCGCGGCCACCCGGCGCGCTTTGCCCGGGAGTTCGTCCAGGGCACATTCCGGATCGGCGGGCGGCCCGAGATGGGTGCATCCACGAGGGCAGTCCTCGATCGCGGCGCCGAGATCGGTGAACGCGGCGAGCACGTCGTCGGGGGTGATATGGGCGAGACCGAACGAGCGCACCCCCGGAGTGTCGATCACCCAGCCGCCGTCCGGCAGCGCCAGCGCGACCGACTGCGTGGACGTGTGCTTACCTTTGCCGACGCCGGAGACCTCCCCGACCGCCCGTGCGGCATCCGGAACCAGCCGGTTCACCAGCGTGGACTTCCCGACCCCCGAATGTCCCAGGAAGCAGGTCAGGCGGCCGGTGAGCATTTCCAGGGTGGCGTCCAGGGGGTCGTCGACCCCGGCATAGACAATGGCCAGGTCGAGATCGGAGAAATCGCCGGCGAACTGCGAATCCGCGGCCAGGTCGTGTTTGGTCAGGCACAGCACCGGGGTCAGGCCACCGGCGAAAGCGGCAACCATCGCACGTTCGACGAAACCGGTGCGCGGTGGCGGATCGGCCAGTGCCACCACGATGAACAACTGTTCGGCATTACCGACGACCACCCGTTCGAACGGATCGGTATCGTCGGCCGTCCGGCGTAATACGGTGCGCCGCTCGGCGACCCGTACGATCCGCGCAAGGGTGTCCGGCCGGCCGGAGAGATCGCCGACCACATCAACCTCATCGCCCACCACGATCGGTGTCCGGCCCAGTTCCCGGGCGCGCATCGCGACCAGCGGCCGCGCCGGATCGCCGTCCAGGACACAACCCCAGCGCCCCCGGTCCACCGACACCACCATCGCCGGCTGCGCGTCACGATGCTGCGGGCGGGTTTTGGTGCGCGGCCGCGAACTGCGCCCCGGACGCACCCGCACATCGGATTCGTCGTAGGAGGCGCTGCTACGGCCGCGGCGGCTCAGTGGGCCGCTCCCGGTGCGGCCGATTCCGGATCGAGCATGGACTCCCACAGGCTGACGAAATCGGGCAGGGTTTTGGCGGTCGTGCCGATGTCCTCGATCTCCACGCCGGGTACGGCGAGGCCGAGAATCGCGCCCGCCGTGGCCATCCGGTGATCGGCGTAGGAATGCCAGCGGCCGCCGCGCAGCGGGGCCGGGGTGATCGCGAGGCCGTCCTCGGTTTCGGTGACCTGGCCGCCGAGCCGGTTGATCTCGGTGGAAAGAGCGGCAAGCCGATCGGTTTCGTGGCCGCGCAGATGCGCGATACCGCGCAGCCGCGAATCCGAATCCGCCAGCGCGGCCAGCGCGGCGACCGTGGGCGTCAGCTCGCCGACATCGTGCAGGTCGATATCGATACCGGCGAGCCGGTCCGGGCCGGTCACGGTGAGGGCTCCGTCGGAGAAACCGGCTTCGGCACCCATCCGCACGAGGATCTCCCGGATCACATCGCCGGCCTGGGTGGTCAGGCGCGGCCAGTGCGGGATGCTCACCTGTCCGCCGGTGACCGCCGCGGCCGCCAGGAACGGGGTGGCGTTGGACAGATCGGGTTCGACCTTCCAGTCGACCGCGCGGATCTCGCCCGGCGCCACCGTCCAGACCTGTTCGGCGCGGTTGTCGGCGGGCGCCTCGACCGCCACATCGGCGCGCCGCAGCATCTCCACCGTCATCTCGATATGCGGCATGGAGGGCAGGGCGCCACCGGAGTGCCGGACCGTGACGCCCTCGTCGAACCGGGCGGCCGAGAGCAGCAGCCCGGACACGAATTGTGAGGAACCGGAGGCATCGATGGTGACGGTGCCGCCGCGTAGCGCACCGTTACCGCGCACGGTGAACGGCAGGGCATCGCCCTCGATGGCCGCGCCGAGCCCGCGCAGGGCGTCGAGAATGGTGCGCAGCGGGCGGACGCGGGCGGCGATATCGCCGTCGACGGACGTGTCCCCGGTCGCCAGCGTGGCCACCGGCGGTACGAAACGCATCACCGTACCCGCCAGCCCGCAATCGACCCGGCCGCCACGGAGCGGGCCGGGAGTGACGGCGAGGGTATCGGCATCACCGATGATCTGGGTGCCGAGCGCGCGTAGGGCATCGATCATCAGTCCGGTATCGCGGCTGCGTAGTGCGCCGGTGATGGTGGACGGACCGTCGGCGAGCGCGGCCAGGACCAGCGCTCTGTTCGTGATCGATTTGGATCCGGGCAGGGTGACGGTCGCCTGCACGGGGGCGTCGACATGGGGCGCTGGCCAGAAACTCACTGCACCATCTTGGCGCATCGGGCCGACAGGCGTGCCGGTGGTGCTCCCGAGTGTGTCGCCGGGCACCACCGGCCGCCTGTTCATCTGTGCCGGACTCTCACTTGTTGCGGCCGTGCAGCAGCGGCACCATCTTGCGCAGCATCTTCATATTCGCCTGGGTGCGGCTGTAGCTCATCAGCGCCATACCCGGGATCGCGAAGCGCTGGACCGCGATCGAATGCGGGCGGACGAACTCGCGCAGGCCCGGTTCGCCGTGGATGCGGCCGATCCCGGAATCGGCGCTGCCGCCGAAGGGCAGGCCGGGGATCGCGGCGAAACCGAGCACCGAGTTCACCGAGGTCGCACCGACTTTCAGGCGGCGGGCGATCGCCAGGCCGTTGTTCTTGGAGTACACGGCCGAGGCCAGGCCGAAGGTGGTGTTGTTCGCCAGCTCGATCGCCTCGTCGATGGTGTCGACCGTGGTGACGGTGACGGTCGGCCCGAAGGTTTCCTCCTTGACCGCGGCGGAGTTCTCGTCCACGTCGACCAGGACGACCGGTTCGATGAACGGGCCCTTCACCGATTCCGGGCCACCCAGCAGCGCCTTGCCGCCACTGGCCAGCGCCGCCTCGATATGCCGCTTGACGATATCGATCTGGCTCGGCATCGTCATCGGGCCGTAGGCGGCACCGTCTTCGGAACCGGGCTTGACGTCCTTCAGGATGCGGGTCAGTTCGGTGAGGAACTGGTCCTTCACCGATTTGTCCACGTAGACGCGTTCCACGCCCGCGCAGGTCTGGCCGCTGTTGGAGGTGGCGCCCCAGGCCACGGCGTCGGCGGCGGCCTTCACATCGGCGTCCGCGGCGACGATCACCGGGTCTTTACCGCCGCATTCCAGCAGCACCGGGGTGAGGTTCTCGGCGGCCGAGGCCATGATCTTGCGGCCGGTGGCGGCCGAACCGGTGAACGCGATCTTGTCCACATCCGATTTCACCAGCGCGGCGCCGGTGGCCCCGAAACCGTTGATCGCGACGAATACGCCCTCGGGCAGTTCCGGGTTGGCCTCGGAGAAGGCCTCGGCTACGAAATTGCCGATACCCGTAGAGAATTCGGACGGTTTGAACACCACGGTGTTACCCGCGGCGAGGGCATAGGCAATGGATCCGTTCGGGGTGTACACGGGATAGTTCCACGGGCCGATCACGCCGACGACGCCCAGCGGGCGGTATTCGATCCGGGCGGCGAAATTCGCCATCATCGGGCCCGAGGGGACTTTCTGCGGCGACAGCTTCTTCTTGGCGTTCTTGGCCGCCCAGGCGATGTGCTCGAGCGCCAGCATGAGCTCGAGGAAGGCGTCGTCGACGGGTTTGCCGTTCTCGGCATGGATGAGGGCGCAGAACTCGTCGGATTTGGCGACCAGGCGGCTGGACCAGCGCAGCAGTGCCTTCTTGCGGCCGTCGAATCCGAGGTCGGCCCAGACGCCGGTGGCTGCGCGGGCCTTGGCGACGGCGTCGGCGACCGCCGCGTCATCCGCGATCGGATACGTGGCCAGCGTCGCGCCGGTGGCCGGATCGACCGAGGTGAGCACCGATTCTTTCTCGGCGGCTTTTTCTGTGGTTGTCACAGGGTCTCCTCTGCGGGAAGTAGGGCGGTAGCTGCGCGCGCGGACGGTGCAGCCTGTGACCGCCACGTCCCCGTTGAGAGAATGCTAAGACATAACTCTCAACACGTCACCCAGTACTAGCCCCCATTGTCGTCCTCCGGGTCGCAATTGTCTCGATCTGTCGGTATTCGGTGCGACCATCGGAGTATGTGCGGACGTTATGCGACGACGACGAACCCCGGGCGCCTCGCCGCGGAGTTGGACGCCCTCGACGAAACCGGCCCCGCCCCGTCGGAAATCCGGGCGGGGAGCGCCGGTGGATCGGGCGCCGCCGAATCCGATGCCGGCCCGGACCAGCGGCAGTGGGCGAACTACAACGTCGCCCCCACCACGCAGATCCTCACCGTGGTCGACCGGCACGATCACGACGACCGCGGCGACGACATCCACCGGCGGATCCGCCGGATGCGCTGGGGGCTGATCCCGCACTGGACCAAAGCGGCCGAACCCGGCGTGCCCGTCAAAGGAAAGCCCCTGTTCAACGCCCGTGCCGATAAAGCGGCGAGCCTGCCGTCGTTCCGGGACGCGGTGAAATACCGCCGCTGCCTGATCCCCATGGACGGCTGGTACGAATGGCTGGTCGAACCCGATCCGGCCGGTCCGGGGCGCGGTAAGAAACCGAAGGTGATCAAACACCCGTACTTCATGTCGCGGGCCGACGGTTCGCGGCTCTACATGGCGGGCCTGTGGTCGGTCTGGCGGGACCGTTCCCTCGACGACCCGCGGCCGCTGCTGTCGTGCACCATCCTCACCACCGACGCGATCGGCGATCTCACCCGTATCCACGACCGCATGCCGCTACCCATGCCGCAGGAGCACTGGGCCGCCTGGCTGGATCCCGACCATCCGGCCCCCGCCGAACTCCTGGAATCCCCCGGCGAAGAAGTGGTCGCCCAGATCACGGCGCGCCCGGTGCCGCCCCTGGTGAACAGTGTGAAGAACAACGGCCCGGAACTCCTGGCCCCGGCCGACGGGACCGCCGAACAGCCGACGTTGCTGTGAACCGGGTGCTTCCGGGGTGCGCGGGCTGCCCCGGAAGCACCCACACGATCAACTACCCAGCGGGCAGCTGACCGCCGGGGTCGCGATACTCAGACCACATTTGAGCAGGTCGGCGCTGAGATCGATGGTTTCGGAGAGAATCCCGCCGCCCGCCTTTTCCGCACGTTCGGCCGGTCCGTTCTTCGATTCACCGTCGTCGGTGGAACCCTTCTCACCGCCGAGCGGATACTCGCTCGGCGCCGCATACGCGGCCGGTGCCGCGAGCGAGGTCGTCAGCAGGGCGGGGGCAACGGTCAGCGCCGCGGCCGCGGAGACGGCGACGAACACGGTGCGCAGGGGTTTGCGCGGGGACATATCGCATCACATCCTCGGGTCGGTCCAACTCCTCGCCCACAAGTAACGCATACAAGGGTGCGCTACCAGCGGATTCCCGCGCGGTGCGCGGGCGAGTTGCCCGGATTCGGAGTGTGCGGCGCAGCCACGGGTCCGCGCGGCGCAACCGGCGACAACGCCGTGCCGCCGGTTGCGCCGCGCTTTCCGAGGCGGGGTGGACCTGTTGGTCGCGGATCAGTTCCCCGGGACCCCGGCCAGTTCGCGATCCTCCGTCGTGGGGCGGGCCGCGAACGGGCATTGCCAATCGGCGGGTTTGGGACGCCCGGAGTAGCGGCGTGCCTCGGAAAGCTGTTCGTACTCCAGCAGATTGGGGTTGATATCGCCCTGCAGGGTGATGTCCTGTTTGCGGATCTTCTCCGCCAGCCGATCCCACATACCGGCCGATTTGATCAGCCCGAACTGTTCATGGGAATTGAACGCCAGCATCGGAAACGGTGGCCGGCGGCCCAGCCGCCGATGCGTCTCGTGCAGCCCGATAACGAAGAACGGGTGGCCTGCCACGCTGTATCCGAATTCGCCGGACTGCGGATCGGACGAATACCCGGGCGCCCACCCGTACCTGTCCGCTTCCGCCTCGTGCAGCAGCTGGAGGTGCTGCCACAGTAATTCCTCGAAACGTAACTCGTCCACCCCGCGAGGTTGCTCGAAGGTGGCGATGAAGCTGGTGAACTTCCGCGGGTTCCAGTCCGCGTCGCCGACGTATTCGGCAAGATCGAGTGCCATCAACCGAGCCGAATCCTCGCCACCCATCACGTCGTAGTGGCGGTGCGTGATACCGCCTCGGCGCCAGGCGGAGCGGCCCGCCAGACAGGCGAACCGGTCTCCCAGGAGGAACTTCTCCAGTTCAGCTCGCGCGTCCGTCGTCAATCCCGGTGTTCCTTTCAACCACGTATCTTCGTTCGTAGGACAGGTCGGCAATCCACCTGGTGAACCCACCCGCCTCGACCGCACTGCGCTGCCGATCCTGTCAGTCGATCGGCACTGTGCGCGAATCGGGGGAATTCTGCGGATCGGCACCTGGTAGCGGCCGCCCTGCTACGCGGCAGCAAACAGTCATCCGAACATGTCGCGGATCACAGCGGGCACGGCTCCGGCCCGGTCGTCGGGGGATCGGTTCGACTGTGCTGGTCTGCTCGGTTGACCTGGTGGTTCGTCATCGAGAACCTGTTCGCTGCGCTCCGCGCCCACTCGGATCGGTCGATCACCGTCCGGCCCGTCGGCGGGCGCCTCCGGGCCGGTATCGGCAGTGCGGCCCGGTCTCGAGCGTTCAGGCAGTGACCGGTGCGGTCACCGCGCCGGTCAACCGGATCAGATCCGCGGGAGCGACTTCGATCTCCATCCCGCGTTTACCGGCGCTGCAGAACACGGTTTCCCAGTTCAGTGCCGAGGCATCGATCACGGTCGGGTGGCGGCGGCGCTGCCCCAGCGGCGAGATCCCGCCGAGCACATAGCCGGTGGCGCGTTCGGCCTTGGCCCGGTCCGCCATCGTCGCCTTCGGGGCCCCGAGCGCGGCGGCCGCCGCCTTCAACGACAAGGTCTGCGGGACGGGGAGCACCGCCACCGCGAGCGATCCGGTGGACAGCTCCAGAACCAGCGTTTTGAAGATCTGCCCGGCTGCTGTCCCGAGCCGCGCCCGCAGCGCCTCGACCGCTTCGGTGCCGTAGGAGTCGCTACGCGGGTCGTGATCGTAACTGTGCACGGTATGTCCGGCCCCGTCCGCGAGCAGTGCGCGGATCGCCGGTGTGGCGCCTGCTGCCATGGCCAGCACCTTAACCCGGGAACACTTCGCGACCGGTGCGGGTTGTAAGCGGCAGATACAGCGCATCGGGCGGGCCGTGCCCGGCCACCGGTGCCCAACCCGTTAGAGCGAAGGAGCGACGGTGCCCGTTCTTGTCGAACAACGCCCGATCACCGCGGATCCGGCCCCGGCGCGCACGCGGTTCTTCTCCGACTTCACACTCCCGGTAGATTTGGCTGGTGAACCTATCGAAGGGACACGTGTGACGAGCGAGGACGACGTGGCGACCGGCACCGGCGCCGACGAGCGGCCTGCCGAACAGCCGGAAACCGGCGCCGAACTGGACCGGCGGTTCGAGCGGGACGCGCTACCCATGCTGGATCAGCTCTACGGCGCCGCGCTGCGGATGACGCGTAACCCCGCCGACGCCGAGGACTTGGTCCAGGAGACCTATGTCAAGGCCTATGCCGGTTTCAAATCCTTCAAAGAAGGCACCAACCTGCGGGCCTGGCTGTACCGGATCCTCACCAACACCTATATCAACTCCTACCGGAAGAAACAGCGCCAGCCCGCGCAGTATCCGACCGACGAGATCACCGATTGGCAGCTCGCGGCCACCGCGGAGCACAGTTCGACCGGTCTGCGTTCGGCGGAGGTCGAGGCCCTCGACGCACTCCCGGACGACGACATCAAGGCCGCCCTCATCCAGTTGCCCGAGGAATTCCGGATGGCGGTGTACTACGCCGACGTCGAAGGTTTCCCGTACAAGGAAATCGCCGACATCATGGGCACACCTATCGGTACGGTGATGTCCCGGCTGCACCGCGGCCGGAAACAGCTGAAGGGTCTGCTCGGCGATGTTGCGCGCGAACGCGGGTTCAACCGCACCGCCGAGTCCACCGAGGTGCGCCAGGAGGTCAAGCAGTGAGCACCGAGCATGATCCCGATATGGAGCTCGACTGCACGGCGGTACTGGCCGATGTCTGGTTGATGCTCGATGGCGAGTGCGACGATCGCACCCGTGAACGGCTCCAGCACCATATGGACCACTGCGCGCCCTGTATCGAGGCCTACGGCATCGAAGAGAAGATCAAGAGCCTGCTCAGCCGCAAATGTGGTGGCGACAAGGCCCCGGATGCCCTCCGGGAACGCCTCATGGTGGAGATCCGCAGCCGCTCGGTGACGATCACGACGGAGGAGACCCCCGCCGAATAGACCGTCTCGCCGACCGGACAACGCGTGGCGGAGGTGCCCGCCGAATACCGTCGGCCGGGAAACGGCCAGCGTGTGACCGCCGGATACCCGGCCGCCGCGCGCATGAGAAAACCCGCACTCCTCGGGAGTGCGGGTTTCTTACGTTCCGTACCTGTGCCGGCGGCTCAGGAGTTGGGACGTTTGCCGTGATTGGCGGCGTTGCCCTTACGGCTGCGCTTCTTGCGGCCACGCTTACCCATGGGTAGCTCCCTCCTGGGGACGTTTCCCGCGACTGCGGGGAGTAGATATCGATCCCGGCCATTGTTTCACGTGTGATTGGCTGTACCGACGGCGGTACATCGGGCAGCGGGACCCGATACCGGAACGAAGCTGATGGACGAGGTGTCATGGCCGAAGAAGTGCGGGCGGAAATGGTCTCTACGGTGCTCACCGTCGAGGTCGCGGTGGGCGACCGGGTCGCCACAGACCAGACCCTGGTGCTGCTGGAATCCATGAAGATGGAGATCCCGGTGCTCGCCGAGGTCAGCGGTTCGGTCGCCTCGGTCGCCGTCGAACCCGGCCAGGTCCTCCAGGCGGGCGACCTCATCGCCGTGATCGATTGATTCCTGCGGCTGCCGCCGCTCGACGGGTTCGGACCCGCGTCGGTTTCACCGCCCCCGTTTGCAGTGGGTGCGGGACTTCCGGTCCCGGACACGACCGGTGTCCGGTGCCGGCGCTTTGTCATTCGGTGCCGGGCCTATGCGTCGCGGTAGTGCTCGGCGACCGCAGCGAAGGCCTTCTTGGGTTCCCAGGGCATATCAGGGTAGGTATCGCCGCAGCCGTCCGGTAGGACCTTGACGATGCCGAGGCCGGCGAGGTCGAGGTCGTCGCGCGGGTCGCCGGTCGTGCGGTGGGGATAGTTGTACAGCGCGAAGAGGAAGACGAACGTGCTGTCGACGCCTTCGGAATCGAAGATCTCCAGCAGCTCGCGCAGGTAGTCCGCCTGGCCGGCCTCGTCCCGGACGTAGTCGCCTGTCAGGCGGACGGGGTCGCCGTGCGCGTCGTATTCGACGATTTCCATACTCCGCGGCGCCACATCACCGGCGCCACGCCAGGTGGCCGTGCCGAAGCCGGTGACGGCCACCGGTTTTCCCTGCGCGACGAGGCTGCGGACACCTGCGCGGAACTGGTCGGCGACCTCGGCGGAGCGGATGAGTTCGATGGCGAGGAAGTCGAACGGGGACCAGTCGATGCGTTCGAACGGTATGCAGGCGTAGGTGATCTTGCCGTGGAAATGTTCGCGGATCGCCGGTAGTGCGCCACCGAAGAAACCGTCGAGCCGGGCGCTCACCTCGGTGAATCGTTCGGCCCGGTGTTCGGGATCGCGTAACAGCAGGTCCAGTCGTTGCTCCACGGTGTCGCCGGGGACGAAGCCGCGGTTCATGATGCTCAGTTCCACCCCGGCGACGAATACCATCTCGGCACCCGTCCGGCGCAGCCGCTCGGCCCGCTGTGCGCAATCGGTGAGCAGCGTCAGGATCTGCTCGGGTGTCAGTTCCAGCGGGTAGGGCGAGAACCAGACCTCGAGCCCCAGTTCGGCGGCGCAGCGGGCCGCGAGTTCGAGCCGCTCGGGGTCGCCGCCGATGATCTGGACGGCATTGCAGTGCAGATCGTCGCGGATGATCGTGAGTTCACGCGCGACCACTGCCGGGTCGAAGTCCGGCCGTGAGATACGGCCGCCCCGGATGAATCCGGTGTCGTAGGTCATTCCTCTGCCGCGCATGCGCACGCTCCGTTCGTCGATCTGCCCCCTGCGGTGAACCATAGACGTTAAAGTTGCGTGCACGCAATTTTGCGTGCACGCAGATTGTGTGCGAAGCTGCTCACGTGACGACGGGGCATGAGGGGCTGCGCGAGCGGAAGAAACAGGCCACACGCCAGGCGCTGCGTGAGGCAGCACTGCGACTGGCGCTCGAACACGGGCCCGGGAACGTCCGCGTGGAGGACATAGCCACCGCGGCAGGTGTTTCGCCGCGGACCTACAACAATTACTTCTCCAGTCGCGAACAGGCGATCGTCGCCGCCGTCACCGCCGAGCGGGAGGCCTCGGTGGCCGCAGCTGTGGTGGAGCAACCGGCCGGAGTGCGCCTTGCCGAGGCCGTCATCCAGTCGATCGTCGACCGATATACCGACGCGGGGGAACCTGCCCGCGACGGTCTGTTGCTGATCACCACCCACGCGGGGTTGCGGGAGTCCTTCCTCGCAACGGCCGCCGCGATCGAACACCCGCTCACCGATGCGATCGCGGCGCGACTCGGCGCGACCGGTGGATCGACGGCCCGTGTCCTGGCGGCAAGTGTGACCGCTGCCGTACGCGTCGGCCTCGAACGATGGCTACAACCGCTCGCCGGACCGTCGGCCGGGACGGGGCTGGTCATACCGTCCGGACCCCTCGCCGCCGCCCTCCGCACCGCTCTCGCTCCCCTGGAACCGGCCTTCGATGCGGCCGAACGGACCCATCCCGTCTCCGATTCGGCCGCCGCTGCCCCGAACAGCCGGCCATAGGACTCCGCTCGCGTGCCGGGCTGTCGCGGCTTTGCTCACCACGCCACCACCGAGGCGGGGGAGGGCCCGTGGTTGCTCGCGCGGCTTGGGTTCGGCTGCGGCGGCGTCCGTGACCGTCCAGTTCCTCATCACTGCCGGGGTTCGCGCACGCCCTCATGGTCCGCGACTATTCCGCCCGCTGGACCCGACGGCGTGCGGTCGTGACGGAGTGATCGACGGGGGCCGCAACTCTGTACGCGACGGGCACGCCAGAATTACCCCCATGTCGACACTGAGTGATCTGCTGGCCGAACACACCGATCTCCCCGGCGTGGCGGTGGATCATCTGCAGCGCGTCGTCGGGGACTGGCAGTTGCTCGCCGATCTTTCGTTCGCCGATCTGCTGCTGTGGGTCGGAGCGGGGCCGATTCAGGACGGCGCCGATATCGTGTGTGTCGCGCAGTGCCGGCCCACCACCGCGCCGACCGTCCATCTGGCGGATCTGGTGGGCTCGGTGGCTCGGCGAGCGGATCATTCGCAGGTTTTCGATGCGCTGATCAGCGGGGAGATCGTGCGCACGGATGCCGAGGGTGAGGCGGCCGGGGTGTATCACCCCTACCCGGTGCAGGCGATCCGGGAAGCGATCCCGGTGCGTTGCGGTGACGATGTGATCGCGGTGCTGAGCCGCGATACCGACCGGCAGCGTTCCCGGGTGCGCAGTGGCCTGGAGATCGCCTATGTCGCATGTGCCGATGATCTGTGCCAGATGATGGCCGACGGAACCTTCCCGACCACCGAGGACCGTGCCGCCACCCATTCCAGCCCGCGGGCCGGGGACGGGTTCATCCGGCTCGATACCGAGGGCATCGTCACCTACGCCAGCCCGAATGCCCTGTCGGCGTATCACCGTATGGGTTTGCAGGCCGATCTGGAGGGGCAGGATCTGGCGACCACCACGCGATCACTGATCACCGACCCGTTCGACGCGCAGGAGGTGGTGGGCGATATCCAGGCCGCGCTCGCCGGGCGTACCGGCCGGCGGATGGAGGTCGAGGCGCGTGGGGCGACCGTACTGTTGCGCACACTGGTGCTGCGCCCGCACGGCGAACTGGCCGGGGCCGCGGTCCTGGTGCGCGATGTCACCGAGGTCAAACGGCGCGACCGCGCACTGCTCAGCAAGGATGCCACCATTCGGGAGATCCATCACCGGGTGAAGAACAACCTGCAGACCGTGGCGGCGCTGCTGCGATTGCAGGCGCGGCGCACCGAGAACGAGGAGGCGCGGGGGGCGCTCACCGAATCGGTGCGGCGCGTCACCTCCATCGCCTCGGTGCACGAGATGTTGTCCATGTCGGTGGACGAGGAGGTCGATCTGGACGAGGTCGTGGACCGGCTGCTGCCGATCATGGCCGATGTCGCGACCGTGCACACCGCCCGGATCACCGTGCGCCGGGCGGGTTCGCTGGGAGTTTTCTCGGCCGAACGCGCCACACCGTTGGTGATGGTGCTGACCGAACTCGTGCAGAACGCCATCGAGCATGCGTTCGACGGCGGTCAGAACGGAACGGTGACCATTCGCGCAGAGCGTTCGGCCCGCTGGCTGGACGTGATCATCAGCGATGACGGGCGGGGGCTGCCGGCCGCTTTCAGCCTGGAGTCGTCGGACAGTCTGGGACTGCAGATCGTGCGCACACTGGTCACCGCGGAACTGGGCGGATCCATCGGATTACACCCCGGTACCGATATCGGGACGGATGCGGTACTGCGGGTGCCGCTGGGGCGTCGGGCGGCACGCTGATACCCGGCGGAAACTCGCCGGTTTCAATTATGCATACCGCTCAGCGGCCGTGGACGGAAACACCGCCTATTTCTCGGGCGACTTTCCGGCAAATTGCGGATTCATCTCCGGTAGGCGGCTCCGAATAAACTACGGCCCGGCACCAGATTCACTGGTGCCGGGCAATCCACGACTCCCCGGGCCGGGCTGGAAATGGTCCGGTAGTCGCTTCCCCGCGTTCTCAGACAGCCGTACGAGTGCGGGTGCGCGCATTGCGACGTTTGAGCGCGCGCCGCTCGTCTTCGCTCATACCGCCCCATACACCGGCGTCCTGCCCGGAACCCAGAGCCCAGGACAGGCATTCGGCGGTAACGGGGCAGCGGGCGCAGACCAGCTTGGCATCGGCAATCTGCGCGAGCGCAGGACCACTGTTGCCCACCGGGAAAAACAGCTCAGGGTCCTCATCGCGACAGATGGCCTTATGGCGCCAGTCCATTCCTTCTGCTCCTTTGTAGGGCGCCACAGGGCGCCGATCGGTTGCTGGATCGTTCACTTGTGCGAACTGAATGTTTCCGCACGGTTGCTTGTGAATGCTTTCACGAACACCGTAGATGTCAATAGGTATCCGACGCACCGTGGGGAAGCTCACGCACTGAAGGCCCCACGAGGAGACCTGCCGCAGTCCTTTTTACTCGCCTACGCCGGTTTCCGCAGCACAAACGGGATTTATTTCCCGGATGCGCCACGTCATACCGGTCGTGGAGCGACCACATCGAGGACATCCGGCACAGCGGTGAAATCCACCACGTCGCGCCTGCCGATGAAGTCGCCGTCGATTTGCAGGCCGATCGGCTCGGCACTCGATATGCGCACCGACGGGACGTCGTCGTCACGAAACAGCTTCCGCGACTTCGGCTCGGAGTGTGGCGACAACAGTTGTGTCGCCAGCCGAAGTGTAGGCAGTAATGCCATGGTTCGCACGGCGAACACACCGAGACCCGATTCGAACCTGGTGCCGGGATTGGTACATACCGGTGTCGCATTCAGATAGGTCCACGGACTGGTGTTGGTGACGAATGCGTAATGCACGCCCGAAACGGGCTCGCGGCCCGGAACATGCACGGTGACTTCCGGTTGCGCCCGTTTCGCGCGGAAGAACTGCGCCACGGTGGTGCGCACATAGCGCGCCGGTGTCGCCGACCGTCCTTTGGCGCGGGCCGAATCGATGGTGGCGCACACCTCCGCGTCGAGACCGACGCCTGCGCTGAAACAGAACCACCGGTCATCGGTGATGCCGAGCCCGATACGGCGATCCCCGTCACCGGCTTTGAGAAGGTCGATCAATTGATTGGTCGCCGCCACCGGATCGGGTTTGATATCCAGCGCGCGCGCGAACACATTGGCCGAACCGCCGGGAATGATGCCGAGCCGGGGCCGCCACGCCTGGCCGTCGTCGACCTGCGGCAGCGGTACGAAACCGTTGATCGTCTCATTGACCGTCCCGTCTCCGCCGTGCACCACGATGAGATCCATCTCGTTGGTTGCCGCCCACTGCGCCAATTCGGCGGCATGACCGCGATGCTGGGTATGCGCGACCGTCAACTGCGTTCGGCTCTCCAGGGCGTGCGCGAGCAGGTCACGGGTCGCCGCCGTGGTAGAGGTCGCATTGGGGTTGACGATCAACAACGTCCGCATGGGGTAATTCTGGCCCGTCCGCGATACACCGGTCCAAATGCCTCGGACTCGGCGCCGAACATGCGCCCGCGGGCATCGGGAAAACACAACTTAAGCTGGCGGGGTGGTCGAGCGAAAAGACGTTGGTGTGCCCGGGACCGTGCGTGGCGCCGGTGGGCTGGTGACGCTGGAAGGCGCCGTCGCGGTGACGGTGGCGGTGGTGCTCGTGGTGCGGGCGCTGCTGGGGCACGAAGAGGACGCGATCAGCGGTTACGGCACGGCCATGTGGTTCGGGATCCTCGGCGGCGCGGTGCTCGCCTCGGGTATCGGCCTGTTGCTCGGACAGCGCTGGGGGCGGGCTATCGCGGTGATAACCCAACTGTTGCTGTTGCCGGTGGTGTGGTCGTTGCTGTTCGGCTCGGGGCAGCCGCTCTACGGGACCTTTCTCGGCGTGGTGGCGCTGGGCGCACTGGGCCTGCTGTTCGCTCCGCCCACCTCGCGCTGGGCTGCCCAGGAGTACGGAGCCACAGACGACGAATGAGCGTACGGTCCGGAGGGCGCCGGGCCGTTACCGGTGGTGCGAACCAGCGGTCGCGGCCAGCGCGGACAGGGCCGGACCGCTGAGCCGGTAGCCCACCCAGTCGTCCTGAACCTGGGCACCCAGGGATTCGTAGAAGCCGATCGACGGCGTGTTCCAGGTCAGTACCGACCAGCTGACCCGGCTGTAGCCGTGCGAATGCGCCTCATGCGCGAGAGCGGCCAGCAATGCCCGGCCGAGCCCGGTACCGCGCGCCTCCGGAGTGACATACAGGTCTTCGAGGTAGATCCCGTGGACGCCGTCCCAGGTGGAGAAGTTCAGGAACCAGATGGCGCATCCCGCAACTGTGCCGTCCACGAGTGCCACATGGGCGAAGACGGCCGGGTGCGGGCCGAACAATGCGGTGTGCAGCTGCTCGGCGGTGAGCGTGCATTCCTGCCGCGCCTTCTCGTATTCGGCCAGGCCGTAGACCAGGTCGACCAGTGCGGGAACGTCGCCGGGCTCGGCTCGGCGGATCACCGGGTCGGCAGCGTGGGACACGATATCTCCTTCGGTTCTGTCAGGCAGGGGCGGCGAAACAGCGGCACGGGTGCTGGCGAAACACGGTGATCGGCGGCATTCGGTCCGGTGACCGTCTCATCCGGTGCCCGGTCGCAGATTGTGCGCCCACAAGGTGGGTTCGTCGTGCTCGTAGCCCAGCACGCTGACCGCGGCCGTCGCCAGCGCGAACCGCCGGCCCTCCTGGACCGGGAAACGGAGCCAGCGGGCGATCAGGGCGCGGGAGAAATGCCCGTGCCCCACCAGGATCACATCGCGCTCGCCGAGCGCGCCCGCCGCGGCGGCGAGGACACGGTCGGCCCGCGCACTGACCTCGGCCGCGGATTCACCGCCGGGTACGGCGCCGGTCCAGATGGTCCAGCCGGGGTCGCCGGTGCGGATCTGCGGGGTGGTGCGGCCCTCGTAGTCGCCGTAATCCCATTCGGCGAGGTCCGGTTCGATCCGTGCGCCGGTCAGCCCGGCCAGTTCGGCGGTCCGCTGCGCGCGGGCGCGCGGGCTCACCAGGACCATCGGGTCCCGCAGCCCCAAACCGGCCACGACCGGACCGGCCGCCGTGGCCTGACGTTCACCGGTCGTGGTCAGCGGTAGGTCGGTGCGGCCGGTATGGCGATGCTGTACCGACCAGCTGGTCTCGCCGTGGCGTAGCAGCACCACACGGGCGTTCTCGGAGCCGGGCATACGCACCATGATGCCCGGCGCGGAATCCGGCCCGCGCGCCCGAGGTCGTGGGGGCCGGCACCCGGGCGGCGGCAAACCCGCCGGGCTCCGATCGACGTACCCTGCCGACACAGTCCTTCGGCCGAGGGCGAATTCAGTGGAGTCCGTCGGTCTGGACCGGACCCGATGGAATCGGGCGCCCAGGCGCTGAGGTCGGGCATCCTCTCGGCCCGGCCGCGACCGGTGTAATCCGCCGCCGCGGTCAAGAACACGGCGACTCTGTGGCCGGGAAACTGCGCAGCTTTTCGGATCGGGCGGGATGCCGGTGCAGTAGCGGCCCACAGCGCCCGGCGCCGACGACGGCAGCGTCCCCATGGGTACACCGGTCGGGAACGTCCGGGCCCACATCCTCGCCGGACACCCACCGTCGCCCGCGCCGGTGCAGTCTGTCGGCGCGGCCGGTGGAGCGGGGTGGTGGCCTGCTGATCCGGGTCGGTGGCCGGCAGGTCAGCCCGCCCTGTCGGGGATCCGGTGGCCCCGGCACAACCTGCGCCTCGGGCCTCGGTCAGCGCGATCCGGCCAGGGTGAGGATCACCAGGGGGATGGGGTGCTCGGTGGTGGCCTGGAAATCGGCGAGTAGCGGGTTGTTCGCCAGTACCCAGGAGGCGAACTCGTCGTAGGCGGCGCCGGTGAGGACACGGGCCGTGGCGTGGTGAACGTGATCGCCGAGCTCCACGATCACCGCCGGATCCGCCCGCACATTGTGGTACCAGGACGGGTACCCGTCGTCGACGAGCGAACTGATGTAGAGGGTATCCCCGCGATACAGCGCGGCGAGCGGAACCACGTGGCGCTTACCGGTTTTCGCGCCCGTTGTGGTGAGCAGTAGCAGCGTCGCATCGGCATAGGCGCCGCCGACGCGCCCGCCGTTCGCCCGGAACTCGCGGATCACCTCGGTGTTCCATACCGCCGGAACAACGTCGGTGTGCTGGTTCCACGGCGCGTCGGGATCGTCGTAGCGGGCGGTCTCGGCCGTGGGGGCCGCATCGGTGGGCCGGGCTGCTTCTGTCATACCCGCCAGTGTGCCCGCGGGTACCGACAAAAACGTTTCACCGCAGTGGTTTTGCGGGGCGGTTCGCTTCGGCGTCGCCGGTTTCGGGGGCGTCCGGATCGGCCAGTGCGACGAGTACTCCGTCGCGATGTTCCAGAACCGTGTTGCCGAGCACCCCGAGCGAGATCGGGCCGCCGCGATAGTCCGACCGGTCCACCGGTATCCGGGCGATTTCGGTGCCGTCGGCAGGATCGAGGGCCGCGATGGCGCCAGGTACCGGAATCAGGAGCCGGTCGGCCATGAGCACCGGAGCGCCCAGTGCGTCGGCCGCCGTCCACATCGGGTCGAAAGTACTGGCCTGCAATGCGATCACGCTGTTACCGGTGAAGACGAGGAATGCGGAACCGGCCCGGACGGTGGTGGTGGTTTCGTCGAGTGGTGCCGAGAGTTCCTGCACCACCAGCGGATTACCCTTCGCGTCGAATACCGTCAGGCGGGGCGCGGCCGCCTCGGGACCGTCGGCCCCGGGCTGATAGACCGCGATCCGGTTGTCGGAGACCGCGATAACCCGCGCATCGGGCGAATCCGCGCCGGGGCCCTCCAGGATCCGCGAACCGTACTCCTCCGGCACATTGTCGTCCTTGGGTGCGGGGGCCAGCACGGTGAGCCGCCCGGCCGGATCGCCCGGGCAGCGTTCCAGCACCACCAGTCGCGACGAACTCGAGGCCGCCGATTGCAGCTCGCAGTCGTGCCGCGGCTGGGTCTTCCAGTTCTCCTTGGCATCCACATAGCCGTATTCGAGGGTGCGGACGAGATCGGAGCGCCACACCTCCAGCCGCCGCGGCCCGTGCGCCACCACGTAGGTGCCGTCGACCGAAAGCCGGACCTGATCGTCCATATAGCTGCTGCGGGCGGTGCGCCGGCGGCCGTCGGCGCCGGAGAGCATGGTGGTCTCACTGCAGCCGCGCTCATTGCGGTACACCGCGATCACCATGCCGAATTGCGCTTCGACCCCGCACAGCGGCAGATCGCGGCTGTAGCGCCACACCTGATCACCGGTGCGCCGAT
>NZ_JARWNW010000064.1 GCF_029868325.1 Nocardia carnea | reverse complement strand
ATATCTGGTGGGATCCGGCTCTCGAAGAACAGATCGCACAGGCCGGTGCCGCCGGACGGATCAGCTCCTACCAGGTCTGTGACTGGCTGAACCCGATGACCGCCGATCCGCTGCTGTCGCGCGGCATGATGGGCGACGGTGTCATCGACTTCACGACCATCGGCGGGTGGGTTCGTACCGCTGGTTACCGAGGCGACGTCGAGGTGGAGATTTTCAATGCGGATATCTGGGCCGGGGACGGTCGGGAAGTCATCGAGACGATGAAGCAGCGCTACCGCGACCTGGTCCTACCCGCCCTTGTGGACTGAACGGACCGGCCGGTAGGGCCGGTGATGTCCTGGGGCGTCGAACCGTGGGTTCGAAGAGGCGGGACTGCCCCAACGGGCGTCAGAATTCCGAAATATCGTATATATCGGACACCGACCCGATTTCGGCGCTGTCCGACATTGCCGGCGCAGCAAATCATCTGAACGGAGGTTTTCGGACACCAAGTATCTCTTGAATGTGAAACGGTCTCGCTCTGTGGTCGAATCGGGTGTGACAACAATTCGCCTCCGTCGCTGGTGAGAAGCGAAATCCACTCCCTTGGGTAGGTGAAAACTGTTCTCAGAAATGGAGATACGCGAATTCGTGTTGCTAGCATCTGCGCCGTGAATCAACAAGCTATCCGCAAATCCCTGTTGCGTGTCATCCCTGCCATAGGCGTGTTCGGCATGGTTTTTCCGGCCACCGCCGGTGCCGATCCCGGCGCATTGCAGCCACCGCTCGTAGAGTTCCACGCGGAAAACGGGGGAAGTGTGTACGGGTTGATCGAGAACCCCAACGATCACGGGGTGTGCTGGGCGGAGAATGCGGACACCGGCGCGGTTTTCACGATCGGTCCGATGTTCCACAACTTCCCGGTGGAAGAGTCGGTTGCCGGCCCGGGGGCAGTAATGGTCCGGTCACTGGACAACGATAAGAGCGGACCCGTTCGTGTCGTCGGCCGGTGCGCCGACCATCTGCCGCCCGCCGCAGGCGACCCGGCGGCCTCGGCCAGCGAAGTGGTCACGGTGGAAACGGTAGTCACCAGCATCCCGTTGACGGGCAGCAGCGGCGGATAACCTCGGTTCGAGGGATTTCGAGGTGGGTGTCAGCCAATGGGCTCTGGCCCACTTTCGGTGGTGGCTGGGTGGACTTCAGCCGAGAAGGATGCGGTGGCGGAGCAGCCGGAATCCGGCGCGGCCATACATTTGTCGTTTGATCAGCTTCGTTTTCGTGTTCACGCCTTCGACCGGGCCGTTGCTGTAGGGCATGCAGAGTCCGGCCAGGACCGCGTGATAGTCACGGTCGATACCGCGCAGGAACGGGTCCAGTTCGGGTAGCGCCGCAGCGCGGGCGCTGCTCATCCAGTCGTCGAGGTCGCGGCCGCGGTGTTCGGTGACGATACGAGCGAACCCGCTTACCAGCTCCGCGAGCACCGTCAGATCCGGGCAGGCCGCCAGCAGCTCGGTGAGATGAGTGTGGCGCTGCTCGCCCAGCTCGCTGGGGCGGGTGGTGATCCAGGCGGTCAGCCGCCGGGGCGAGGGCATGACCCGGTCGGACTCGGCTCGGCCCTGATTCAGATACTTGTGCAGGAGATTCAGGCTACCGGTGTAACCGAGATCGGTGATCTCGGCCAGCAAAGTAGTCACCGGCACGCCCGGTTCTGTGGCGCGGCGGGCGCGCAAGTGATCACGGTAGGGGTCGACCAGACTGGCCCGGTATTGCGGTGGGCGGCGCAGCTTCTCGGGTTCGCTGACGCGGGAATACCGTTTGACGGTGTTCAAGCTGAGTCCGAGTCGGCGGGCGCAGTCCATGAGTCCGACCCCGTGGTCGAGGAGGTCGTGGATGGCGTGCCAGCGGGCCAGCGTGGTGGTTTCGCGGGTCAACTTCCGGCGTTTCGGGCCGGCCGCGGCCCAGCAGCGGGCGTGGGCGGCGACCACCTTCTCTGCTACTCGGACCAGGTTGTGCCACAGGTGCCAGCGGTCAGCAATCTGGATCGCGGTCGGGGCCCCGCGGCGGATCGCTTCGGCATAAGTCGCCGACCCGTCACGCACGACGAACTCGACCCCAGGATGGGCCCGCAACCACGTTTCCAAGGTGGCCGAGCGGCGGTCGGGAAGGACATCGACGCGCTGGTGGGTCGCGCCGTCGATCAGCACGGTCCCGTAGCGGTGACGGCGCAGCAATGCGAAATCATCCACACTGAGCACCCTCGGCACTTTCTGGGTCTGCAGCGGAATGCCGAGCAGCGCCCGCACCGCGGTCTGCCGCGACAATCGCACCGACCACTGCCGCAGCATTCGGACCGCAGCCCGCCCGGCCAGCTCCCGCACCGCCGCACGCACGTGCCCGGTCAACCGGGTAGTGCGCCGCTGATAGCGTTCCACCACACCGGGAACCTGTTCCCGAAAGGTGCGCTGGCATCCCTGGGTCTGGCAGTAGAGGCGCCGGACACGGACCCGCACCACCACGCTGCGGCCATCGACCGGCAGATCGGCCAGTCGCCGCTCGTGAACTCCATGAACGCGGGCCGATCCCGCACCACAGCCCGGGCATTCAGCCACACCACCGGGAGTCCGGGCCCGGACCACCAGCCGCGAACCCGCCACGCCCACATCCTCGACAACCAGTGGCGACAAACCTGAAAACACCACGCCGACACCAACACCCACCTCAGCCACTGGGCTATCGTGCCGCCGTCACCTCACAGACACCACCGAAAGTGGGCCAGAGCCAGCCAATGGGTGTTGCGGGTCAGTAGTCGTAGTCGGGGCGTGGACGGCGGGAGGCTCCGAGGCGGCGCAGGTGAATCCGGCGGGTCAGCCGTATGAGGGGACGGATCAGGAACTGCACCGATCCCACCAGGAACAGCCAGGTGGCCGGGATATGGGTTGATTCGGAAAAGAACAGGACACTGCCGAGCGTGAACCATACCGCGATCAGCACGTCGTTGACGATGGAGGCGGTCTCGTAACGGTCGTCGATGACGAGGACCTCGTCACCCACCGTCACCCGCACCGGCCGGTCGCTACCCTCGATCTCGTCTCGCGAAGCCATCCGCCCAGCGTAGGCAACCGCCTCGGGAACGCTACCTCTCCGGTGGCCGGGGAGTAGGTCAGTGGTTTCGCCATGGGCAGGACACGAACCATGGGCAACGGTGTGTTCGCGCGAGGATCGTTCCGAGGAGGGCGAGCCCGGTTGATCAACGGAGGCGTTCGCCGGCGATGAACCGCAGGTTTTCCACGAGTGCCATCGCCGACGGGCTCAACGTTCGCCCGGCGGCCAGGGTGAGCCCGACGCTGTGGCCCATAGGGCCCAGCGCGACCGGCAGTGCGGCGATACGGGCGTCGCTGCGGCCGATGAGGCCCGGCAACACGGCGATCATATCGGTGTCCAGCAGCAGCTGCCGGACGGTGAGGAACGAGGTCGCCTCCACGCGATTGACCGGCAACGCCATTCCGGCGCGGGCGAACGCTTCCTCGAGTTCCCGCCGTAGTGCGGTCTCTGTACCGGGCAGAATCCACGGGTACTGCTCGAGATCTCGCAGCGCCAGGTCGGTCCGGTCGGTGAGCGGGTGGTGCGCACCGGCGAACACCTCGATCTGCTCCTCGTAGAGCGGGGTGCGGAGCGTGCTCGCCGTCGTCGGTGAGGTCAGGCGACCCACGATCACATCGATGCGGCCCGCCTCCAGTTCGACCAGCAGTGATTCCGGCGACCCCTCGCGGACCGCGACCGTGAGCAGTGGATGCGCCTGTTTCAGCCGGGCGATCGCTTGGGGGAGTAGCACATTCGATCCGGCGAGATGAGTGCCGACGATGACGGTTCCCCGGTCGGCCTCGGCGAGTTCGACGACGTGGCGGCTCGCCTGGTTCAGCTGCGCGAGTACCGCGCGGGCGTGTTCGGTGAACGCCGCCCCGAAGATCGTCGGGGTGATTCCGCGTGGCCCGCGTTCATAGAGTTCGACGCCGAGAATCGTCTCGATATCGCGCAGGCTGCGAGTGGCGACGGGCTGGGTGATGTGCAGCTCCGCGGCGGCGCCGATAACACTGCCTTGCCGGGTGAGGGCTTCGATCAGGACCAGATGCCGGACCTTCAAGCGGCCGTCGAGTAATCGTGGTTGATCCACATCGGGCTCCCGGGGTGCGGTCATATGGAGATTCCGCGAAGAGGGCTAGGAACGGATAGCCATAGTACGTGACGTCGCGGTATAGCAATCGAGGCATGTCTACGGCGAGTATTCACATTTGCCTTGCATGGAGAGCCAGATCACGCTCAGTGCGTACACGTGAAACGTTCAGCAGTGAATTCGATGCACACGATCCGATACGCCCGGAAGCCGCGACAGCGGCAGACTGATCCGCAAGTGCGCTGACGAACGGTTCACGGGAATCCGACCGGAGACCCGAGACTTGATAGGCGGCTTCCATGACCGACCACACGACCCGAGACCGAGCTGCCGACCGCGAGGCGGCGGCGCGCGGCCGCGTCGCCAGAGCGACTCTGGCCGGCACCACACTCGAGTGGTACGACTTCTTCCTGTACGGCACGGCGGCCGCACTCATCTTCAACAAACAGTTCTTCCCTGATCTGAATCCCACGGCCGGCACCCTCGCCGCATTCAGCACGTTTGCGGTGGGATTCATCGCCCGTCCGCTCGGCGGTCTGGTATTCGGGCATTTCGGTGACCGCATCGGACGTAAGGCGACGCTGGTCGTCTCGCTCGTGATGATGGGCGTCGGATCGACGCTGATCGGTCTCGTCCCCAACTACGACGCGATCGGCGTCTGGGCGCCTGTTCTCCTGGTTGTCCTGCGTGTTGTCCAGGGGATCGGACTGGGCGGTGAGGGAGCCGGCGCGACCCTGATGTCGATGGAGCATGCCCCCGCAGGGAAGAAGAACCTATATGCGGGGTTCCCTCAGATGGGCACCCCCGCGGGCCTCGTGCTCGCGAACGGTATCTTCCTGATCGTCGGCAATGTCCTACCGGATAGTGCGTTCCAAGCCTGGGGTTGGCGAATCCCGTTCCTGCTCAGCTTCGTTCTGGTCGCGATCGGGCTGGCCATTCGCCTGCGCATCACCGAATCGCCGTCCTTCAGCGGTGTCGTCCAGAACCATGCGGTCGCGAAACTGCCGATCCGCGAGGCCCTCGATGTCGGTTTCGTTCGCCTGGCACTGACGCTGGCCGCGGTGGTCGCCAACTCTGCGGTGGCCTATGTGTTCATGGTGTTCGCGCTGTCCTACGGAACGCAAGAACTCGGCTACGACAAGCAGTTCCTGATCCTGGGTGTGATGGTGGCTGCTGCCCTGTGGTTCGCGTCGATTCCGGTGTGGACCATGGTGGCCGACAAATACGGGCGGCGCACCATGTTCATCGGCGGCTCGGCCGCGATCCTGATCTGGTGTGTGGCGTTCTTCCCGATGCTCGACACCGCGAACGCGGCCGTGGCCACGATCGCGTTCGTCGGCATGGGACTGATCATCCCCATAACCCACTGTGTTCAGGGCAGTATTATCGCCGACACCTTCCCCGTCAGGGTGCGGTACTCCGGGTCGTCGCTGATCCTGCAGAGCGGCGCCATCCTGG
This sequence comes from Nocardia carnea, assembly GCF_029868325.1. Taxonomy (GTDB): domain Bacteria; phylum Actinomycetota; class Actinomycetes; order Mycobacteriales; family Mycobacteriaceae; genus Nocardia; species Nocardia carnea_C. Next base: position 377 of record NZ_JARWNW010000064.1, on the reverse strand, counting down.
GTGGCGGCCTGGCGCCGATGATCGCCACGGCGCTGCTCGACGCCACCGAATCGTCTGCGGGGGTCACGTGGTACCTCGCCGTCATATGCGCGATCAGTCTGTGCGGAGCCATCGCACTGTTTCGAGTGGTGCCCGATTCGTCGCGGGGACTACAGCACGACGAGTCGCCGACGGCAGGCGGTGCGGAGCCGGCCGCAGCCCTCGGCGAGGAGTCTGCCGCAGCAAGGCTCTGACGCGATAACGAAGCCCGGCCCCCGCGATGGGGGCCGGGCTCAGTGGTGTTTGGGGCCCGGGGGCCCCCCTAGCTCTCGGTTGCCGCGATGAGTTGGAGCAGTGCGCCGGTCAGGTACGGATAGGGTTGCGGCAGGTCGAGGAAG
>NZ_JARWNW010000063.1 GCF_029868325.1 Nocardia carnea | reverse complement strand
ATGCAGGACATCCTGAAGGACATCCAGGACGGCACCTTCGTCAAGCGCCTGGTCGCCAATGTCGAGGGTGGCAACAAGGAGCTCGAGGGCCTGCGCAAGGCCAACGCCGAGCACCCGATCGAGGTCACCGGTAAGAAGCTGCGCGACCTGATGAGCTGGGTAGACCGGCCGATCACCGAAACCGCCTGAGCGGTTCGCTGATGCAGCGCTGAAAGGGGCCCTTCCGCGGTTGCGGGAGGGCCCCTTACTCGTGGGTACCCAACATTTCCTAATCGGTTTGATAATATCGAGCCATGGGTGAGCGGGAGTACGGCATCGGTGAGGGGCCCGCTACGCGGATCAGCCTGTCGCTGTCCGAGGGCACTGCCGAAGCCATCCGGCGGCGAGTGGGTAAACGGGAGTTCTCCTCGTTCGTGGCCTCGGCGGTGGAGCGTGAATTGCGTGGCCTGATCCTCGACGAATACCTCGCCGACTACGAGCAGCGGAGCGGCCCGCTGCCGCCCGACGAACGGCAGCGCGCAAAAGAAGCGTTCGACCGTGCGCTCGCCGAGCCGGGGCAATGGCCCACGGCAAGCTAACCCCACCTGCATCCCGTCGCCCGGCCCCTGCCCAGGGAGGTACTGCGGTCCTCGACTGTCAGGGATTGTCCCGGCTGCTGGACGATTCCGCGCCGGTCGTCGCGCTGGTCGCGGAAGCGCGGGTGCGTGGCATGGAGGTCGTCGTGAGTGCGCTGACCATCATCGAGGCGACGCACCGGAAAACGAACCGGGCACACCTGAACTGGCTGCTGTCCGGTATTCGGATCGAACACGTCGACGAGACAGCGGCAAGGGCCGCCTCGGCATTACTGCTCGATACCGGACTCCACGGCCACAAGTACGCCGTCGACGCCGTAGTCGCGGAAATGGCGTTACGTCAGCCCGCTCCCGTGGTCGTGCTGACCAGCGATGCCGACGATATGTCCACATTGTGCGGTCCAGGGGTCCGCATCATTCCCTTTTGAGGGATCAGGGCATCAACGCAACGTTGACAACATGATGTTGATCGACTGAGATGAATCCATGGTTCCCGATGACCGTTCCCACGCGGCTGCTCTCACAGTCCATCGCGCTGTTCTCGGCGCTGCCGGTGGCGACGCCTTGCCCGACCGGCCTTGGCAGCACACCGGACAACCGCCGAGTGACTGCGATCTGGTGCGGCTGGCGGCATGGAAAGCGTCGGAGAAGAAAGTCGACCCGGAGGTCCTGACGGCGGGGCTGGGGCTGATCAGCGCGGCCCGTTCGGAACTGGATCAGACCGAGGCGGCCCTGCTGTTCGCCGCGCGGGCCGCGGGCGTCACGTTCCAGCAGATCGGGGCGGCGCTGGGGCTGGGGTCGGGGCAAGCCGCGCAGCAGCGGATGTCCCGAGTTCTTGCCCGGCTGGAATCACGGCCGTGACTGCGTTTGTCCCGCTGTGCGAGGCGGGCAGGTCGTGCGGGGCGAAGGCGGTCACGCTGGGGCGGTTGTCACGAGCCGGGTTCGCGGTCCCGGACGGATTCGCGCTGCCCGTCGGTGCAGGCGTCGGCTGGGAGCGTGAACTGCCCGGCGTCCTGGGGGCGTTGGGCGGGTCGCGCTTCGCAGTGCGGTCGTCGGCGTCGGCCGAGGACGGCGACGAGGCGTCCTTCGCGGGACAGTTCCGCACGGCGCTGGACGTGCCGTCCGATGACGTCGAGGGCCAGGTACGACGAACCGCAGCGGCAGTCGACCGGGCGCGCACTTACGCTGCCGCCGTCGACCGGTCGGTCGCTCGCGGCGTCGCCGTCGTAGTCCAGCGGATGCTGATACCCGACGCGGCCGGTGTCGCCTTCACCCGCGATCCCGTCAGCGGGCGGCGGGCTGTCGTCATCGAGGCCGTCCGCGGTCTGGGCGATCGGCTCGTGTCGGGGCAGGTGAGTCCGGAAAGGTGGCGGATAGCTCCCGGCGACGTCCCCAGGCCCGCGGCGAAACCCGAGATCCTCGGCGCCGAGCAGGCGGTCGCGGTGAGCCGGGTCGCGGCGCGCGCCGAGGAGCTTCTGGGTGGCGGCCAAGACGTGGAGTGGGCGCTCGTCGGCAACCAGGTCTGGGCGTTGCAAGCCCGGCCGATCACCTCGACCCCGAGCAGTGACCGAGGCCCGGCCGGCACCCCGGTAACGAACGCGGTGACCATCGCGTCGGGAACGCCGGCGAGCCCAGGCAGGGCGCGGGGCGTTGTGCGCATCGTCGACGGCCTGGACGACTTCGGCCGGTTCACACCGGGGGAAGTACTGGTGTGCCGGGCCACGTCACCGGCCTGGACACCCCTGCTCGCCCGGGCCGCGGCCGTCGTCACCACGCGTGGCGGGGTGCTCGCCCATGCGGCGATCGTCGCCCGCGAACTGCGCATCCCCGCCGTCACCGACGTTACTTCCGCTATGGATCTGCCCGATGACATGCTCGTCGACGTCGACGGCAGCACCGGAACCATCACCGCACAGAAGGCTCGATGAACTCACCACACGACATCCGGCGGCAGGTCCTTCACGCACTGCGCCTTCTCGGCTACGGCGGAATCGCCCAGGTGAGCGAGCGCGCGGGCGTCCTGTCCGCCGGGGCCGAGGAAATCCTGCTCGAGGCCCAGGCCGACGGGCAGGTGAACTGGAGCCGATTCGACGACGACGGCGGATGGTCGCTGACCGAAGCAGGCAAGACGCTGGGAGAGCGGCTCCTGGCCGAGGAGCTGGACGGCGCGGACGCCCGGCCACTGGTCGAGTCGGTGATGGCCGAGTTCGAGCCACTCAACCGCCTGGTGGTGGACGCCTGCACGCGCTGGCAGCTGACCGAGATGGGCATCACCGAACCACCCACCAGCCTGGCAGGTGTGCTATCGGACCTCTCCCGCGGTAGCGCCGGGTGGGCAGTGCTCGAAGAGCGTCTGGTGCACCGCCTGCCGCGGTACAGCGGCTACCACGAGCGATTCGATACGGCCGTCGATCGCGCCCGAACGGATCCCGCCTGGCTGACCGCGACCGACCGCGACTCCGCCCACCGTGTCTGGTTCGAATTGCACGAAGATCTCCTGGCCACCCTCGGCCGTTCCCGATGACCTCGGTGGACGGGACCGATGAGCGGCCGATGACCGTACCGGGGTGCGTGCCGGCCTGCTGCCAGGAGTGCCGGTCAATCCTCGACGCTGAGCGCCTGGCGGTACGTCAGGCGCCCTTGGGTCTGCATCAGTGAACGCCGGTAGATCCGCTCCGCGACCACCACGATTCCGTAGGCGGTCGCCGCCATGATGGCGAGGGAGACCAGCGGCTCCCACCAGGCGGCCGTGCCTTCGGCGAGGCGGGCGGGCATGGTGACGATGGAGACGATCGGGACGTAGGACGTGACGGTTTGCGCTGTGCCGGAGGCGAAGATGCCGAGGAACAGCACGATCATGATCAGCATGCTCAGCGGGGTGGAGGTCGATTGCAGGTCCTCGTTGCGGGTCGCCAGTGAGCCGGCCACCGCCCACAGGCTGGCCAGGGCGAGGAAGCCTACGACGAAGAAGACGATGAACCATCCGGCCGCACCCGCGATCTGGGTGACGTAGTCGGTGTTTCCCATCACCGCCAACCCGGCCAGGCCCGCAGCCGCGAACAGGACCAGCTGCCCGAAGGCCATCAGGGTGTTTCCGATGATCTTGCCGATCAGCAACTGCCGCAAGGGGATCGCGCTGGCCAGGATCTCCACGATTCGGTTCTGTTTTTCCTCGACGACGCTCTGCGCGATGGACATACCGAACAGGATCGAGGCGATATAGAACAGGAACGCGAACACGAACGTCATGATCTGCGCGAAACCCGGGTCGACGGCGGACTCGTCGAGTACGTCGTAGGAGACCTGGCCGCCGCGGCCGAGCTCTTCGAGCGAGGTACCCGCCGCTTCGGCGTTGCGTTGCAGCGCGAGTTGCTGTGCGGCGGTGGTGACGTAGGTGTTGATGTCGTCGTTCACCGATTCCTTGCCGATGAGTCGCCACCCGCCGGGTCCGGCGACGAGACCGGCGTCGGCCTCCCCGTCACGTACCTGCTGTTCGACGGCGGCGCGGTCGGCGACCGGTGTGCTGGCGAAGGCAACGTTGCTGTCCGCGAGTTCGGCGAGATCGCCGGCCGTCTGCACGACCTGGCCCGCGTCGGGCCCGGTGACCGCGATATCGACCGTCTCGGTGCGCCCGCTCATGAAACCGCTGATGGCCAGCGACGCGACGATCGCCACGATCGTGATGACCGTCGAGATCAGGAAATTGCGGTCGCGCAGTTTGACCATGACTTCACGTTCGGTGACGATCCGCCACACCCCGCGCGGCGCGATATCCGCTTGGCCCGACCCGCTCATGCTCTGTGTATTGGGCATGAGCGGGGGCCCTCCGTGGTTACGCTCCGCTGCCGCCTCCGGGCCTGACCCGCTCATGCCGTCACCTCCCGGAAGATCTCCGCGACCGACGGCCGCACCTCGGCGAATTCCTGCACCGATCCGCGTGCCAGCGCCTCGGTGAGTACCTGATCGGTGGTCGCGCCGCTCAACTCGAGCAACACTCCCGCACCGTTGCGTTCGACCACACTCACCCCCGCGAACTCGTTCAACCAGCCGGTATCGGACCCGGCCTTCAGCCGGTACCGCAGCGCACCGGCCTCCCGTAATTCCGCCGCCGAACCCTGCGCGACGACCCGCCCGTTCGCGAGGATCACCAGCCGATCGCACAGCCGTTCCACCAGATCAAGCTGGTGCGAGGAGAACAGCACCGGCACACCCTGCCCGGCGTATTCGGCCAGCAGGTCGGCCATCGAATCGACCGCGACCGGGTCCAGCCCGGAGAACGGTTCGTCCAGCACCAGCGCCGCCGGCTGCGCCACCACCGCCGCCGCGATCTGCACCCGCTGCTGATTACCGAGCGAGAGCGATTCCAGCTTGTCCTTCCCGCGGTCCCCGAGCCCGAACCGCTCGAGCAGTTCCGTGGTCCGCCGCCTGCCCTCGGCCGCCGAAAGCCCCCGCAACCGAGCCAGATATACCAGCTGATCCCGCACCGGTTGCTTCGGATACAACCCCCGCTCTTCGGGCATGTACCCGAACGAACGCCGATCGGCCACGGTCACGGGACGCCCGCCCCAGTGCACCTCGCCGCCATGGATGGCCAGCACTCCCATGATCATCCGCATGGTCGTGGTCTTTCCCGCGCCGTTGCCGCCGACGAACCCGGTGAGCGCGCCCGGTTCCACTGTGAACGACACATCGTCGACGGCTGTCTTGTCGCCGAACCGGCGCACCAGATGCGTTACCTCGAGCATCGAACCCTCCGCGGTCGTGATCCGGGCCGACTCTACCCGGCCGCCCGAGCCCGAGCCCCGGATCCGGCGACCGCCACCGGATCCGGCGGCCGCCCAGCGGTATGTTCCGAGCCGTCCGCGCAGGACTTCGGGCGCGGGCGGGCGCTCACCCCTCGCTTACCCGTGCATGTCCGCGGCGGGCGGTTCGGGTGCGCGCCGGAGCACCAGGACACCTGCGACCAGCCCGGCACCTGCCAGCAGCGTGGCCATCAGGAACGGGTCGACGGTGTGCAGGGCGGGAGCGAAACCGATTCCCACGCACACCGCCACACCGGTGGCGCCGCCGAGCTGGTCGGCCGCCCGCTGCACGCCCGAGGCGATTCCGGCGTCGTCGTCGGTCACGCCGCTCACGGCGATGTACTGCAGGCCGACGATCCCGAAACCCATCCCGGCCGCGATGAGCAGCATCGCCGGTATCAGCCACGGCGCTCCCGCATTCACGGCAGCGACGACCCCGATGACGGCCATTGCGCCCGCGGTGAAACCGAGTCCCGCCAGCACGCAGACCCGGGCTCCCCAGCTGCCCAGCAGCCGGGGCACGAGCATGGAGAACGCGATCAGCGAGACCGCCAGCGGGAGCATGGTGATTCCGGCTCCCAACGGCCCCATCCCCAGGTAGTCCTGAAGATAGAACGTGAACAGCAGGAACGAGGTCGACAGCGCCCCACTGAGCAGCATCGTGGTGAGGTTCGCGGTGACGCGTGCGCGGTGGGCGAAGAAAGCCAGTGGCAGGAGAGGGTTCGGTGAGCGTGCTTCCACCCGCACGAATCCGGCTCCCGCCAGCACCGCACCCACCAGCGACGCCGCCGGCACCCAGTAAGAGGTCCCGGGTTCACCGGCCTGGACCACGCCGAAGGTGAACAGCAGCGGGCAGGTGATCAGCAACAGCGCTCCCGGAATGTCGAGCGGTCCGGATACGCGGGCGTCCGGCCGGTCTCGCTCGACAAGGACGAGAGCTGCCACGACGACGACCAGGATGAACGGCACCGAGATCAAGAAGATCCACCGCCAGCCCAGATGCGCGGTGATGATTCCGGACAGGACGAAACCGAGCACCAGCCCGCAACTCGCCACCGCCGCCCATACGCTCAAAGCCCGTGACCTGCTGCGTCCTTCGGGAAAGAGCAGAACAATGGTGGCCATCGCGGCCGGTAGGGCAATGGCCTCACCGGCACCTTGCAGGAGACGCGCGAGAACAAGCAGGCCGAAGGACGGTGCCAGCCCCGCCAACAGCGACGCCGCCCCGAACAAGATGGTGCCGGCCAGTAGCACGCGCCGGCGCCCGAGCAGATCGCCCAGCCGCCCACCGAGCATTAGCAGCCCGCCGCCGGTGATGGTGTAGCCGACCACGACCCATGTCAGGGCGTTGTCGCCGACTCCGAAGTCCGCGCCGATCGAGGGCAGCGCGATATTGACCACGGTCACATCGACCGCGATGAAGAATTGCAGCATCGACATCGCCCACAGCACCAGCCATGAGCGCATATGGGACGGGCTGTGCCCGCGTGAAGAGAGAATGCCTGAGAACATCAGGTGCTCCGTTGCTCAGAGAAGGATCTGAGCAGCACAAAGGTGCCGCTCCGGACTGATCACGAAGCGGCCGGACGTCCCTGAAGAGGAGGTCTGTGGGTGGAACGTCCCGCCGCTAGCGGGACGTCCTGGTCACTGCCGCGCAAGCGGCGGAAGCTGAAGCGCCTGACATGACGCGAACTCTATCAGTGAAGGGGGCGTTGCCTCGGCCGCACCATCGCTCTTCCGCAACGCCTGCTCGCGTCGGTCGTCGCGTCCGAACCTGCGTCGGGTTGCGACCGAACGTGCACCGACAGTGCGGCCAAGCGTGCACAAGGTATGCGGCCGAACGTGCGCGTATCCTGCGGCCAAACGTGCCCCAACTGTCCTCGGTGGACCCCGAACGACGGGAGTACGAGCGACCGGCTGCGGCCGGAGATATCCGCATGCAGGAAGTCGAAGCGGCTTTGCCGCATCGAAACTCGGCCGGTCAGCGCGCTGCGGCTCCGCTGAGTACGAGATCGACGGCCGCTGAAAGATCCTCTTCCCGCATCTGCTCGGCGCGGAGGAACAGACGGAACCAAATGGCTCCCGCGAGCATATCCATGATGGATCGGGGGTCGGCGTGTTCCGGGAGTTCGCCGCGGTCGATCGCGCGGCGGAAGATCGGATGTTCCCGTTCGGCGCGGTCGGCGAAGAAGGTCCGGCCGACCGCTGCCAGCGCTGGGCGGCGTGATGCGGCGGCGAGGACGGCGGTGGCGATAGGGGCGGTTGCGGGATCGGTGAGCAGTTTGTGGATGCTGCGGCTCGTCTCGAGGAGGTCGCTGCGGAGGCTGCCGGTATCGGGTACGTCGAAGGCAAGGAGGTCCGAGTCGGTCAGGGCGGCGGCGAGAATGTCGTCCTTGGACTTCCACCAGCGGTAGAGCGTGGTCTTGTTGACCCCGCTGCGCGCGGCGACTGCCTCCATGGTCAGGCCGTCATATCCGTTGTCGGCGAGGAGTTCCAGGGTGGCGGTGAAGATCGCGCCGGCGCGCCGCGGCCGGCCCTTCGTGTTTTTGTCGGACTCGGCATCCATACCGCAAGAGTACAACGCAACGTTGCGTTGTGGGACAACCGGCGCTACGTTTGCAACGCAACGTTGCGTCGTGTTTGGAGGTCTCATGACTGTTCCCGTGGTCCTGGTGCACGGCATTCGGCTGAACGGCCGCTGCTGGGCCGGCGCGATCGACGAAATAGCGCCCGAACGCACGGTGGCCACCGTCGACCTCCCGGGGCACGGCCAGCGCCGCGGCGAACCTTTCACGATGACCACGGCCGTCGCCGCCGTACGCACAGCCGTCGAACAAGCCGGCGGCCGCGCGCTGCTGGTCGGCCATTCACTCGGTGGGTACGTCGGAATCGCCGCGGCGGCCGAACTCGGCGAACAGGCGGCGGGTTTGGTGGTCGCCGGTTCCACCGCTGTGCCGGACAAGGCTTCGATGGTTCCTTTCCGCCTGGCCCACCGCGTCCTTTCGACTCGGCCCGACGGCGGTGAGCGGCTCAGCAACCGGATGTTCGAGGCCGTGCTGCCGCTGGAGGTCGCCCACGCCATCGAGCAGGGCGGGATAGCCACCGAGATCATTCCCGATGTATTGCACGCGCTCGGACAGTTCGATCCGCTCGCCGAACTCGGCCGATATGGCGGCCCGGTGTGGCTGATCAACGGCAGTCGCGACCATTTCCGCGCCCACGAGCACCGATTCGCCGCCGCCACACCCCGGGCCCGCCTGCTCGTGGTGCCCCGGGCCGGTCACTATCTGCCCCTCGCCGAACCCCGGCGGTTTGCCCGGCTGGTTCGCGATATCGCCGACAGCTGCGATACCGATTCCGGTCGCAATGGTGCTCGATGACCGCCCGTGCGCGGTCAGTCGGCAGGCATCCTATCCATCGGGGCGCTCACTGGCCTCGTTCCACCTCGGCCGGTGGGGCTTCCGGGCCGGAATGGCCGTACGCGACACCGGTTTCGCTCCGGCGCAACGGCTTACGTGGTCAGCTGCCGACCGCCTGCAGCGCATCCAGGTCCATGATGGCGTGCGCGGTGCGGTGCACGATGGCGCGGCAGATATCGGCCGGCTGGAACTCGGGCATCAGCGCGCCGCGGCCGATGGTGATCATCCAGGCGAAGTACGGGTAGAGCGCCTGCTGACGGTAGGCGAGCCAGGCGGACTCGAACGATAGTGCGGGCCCGCCTGCTGCGTGCAGGGCGTCGATATAGAGCGCGATCAGATCGGGTTCCCAGGACCGGCGGTCTTCGACTTCCAGCCCGGAGGTGATCGTGTAGGCCACGTCGAATGCCCAGCTGCCGCGCATCACGAGCTGCCAGTCGGTGAAACCCATACTGCCGTCGGCGCATATGTAGGCGTTGCCGATATGCGGGTCGCCGTGCAGCAAGGTCTGCGGGCCCTGTTCGGCGATCTGCAGTGCCCGGCCGCAGGCTTCGTAGAGTTCGCCCTGGACGGGCGGCAGGCTGTCGGGCACGAGTTCGGGGGCGCGTTTCAGCCCGACCTCCGCGCGTTTGCGCATCCCGAGCAGCCGGTCGAAATTACGGAAATGCGTGCCCGGCGTCTTCAGCCAGTCCCGCGCCTTCAGTTCCGGTGATTCCCAGTAGTGTCCGTGCCAGAGCGCCATATTCGCCAGCAGGTCTTCCATCTGTGCCCGGGTGACCCGTTCGAGCGGCGTGCAGAACCGTGCGCCCTGGGTCACGCTCACATCCTCGAGCAGCGTCAACGACCGTCCGGTCCGCAGGTCGGCGGCCCCGAAATACCCGCGCGGTGCCTCGATATCGAGTTCCGGCCGCAGATGCTGGAAGAATCCGGGTTCGCCGGGGAGCGCGTGCGCCAGGTACTGCGTCAAACGCTGGGTGAAGGTGAGGGTCGTTTTCGCGAAGAGGTGTTCCGGCAACCGCGCCCGCCGGCCGGCCTCGTTGTAGTGGATCGTCGCCTTCCAGCGGCTGGTCGTACCACCTTCGGCGTCGGCGATATCGAACGATTCCACTGCCGCACCGGGGTAACCGTCGGTGAGGACCCGGTCGAGCCATTCCGCATCGACCTCGCTCTTCTTCATGGGTATCGCGCCGTCGCGGCGGCGCAGCACCTTCTCCGCCAGCACCTGCCCGCCGAGCTTCAAGACCCCCGGCAGCACGCTGTCTCCGGGAGCACCGGTATTCGTCTCACCCATCCGATCGCCTTCCTCGGGCTCGTTCCGCCGCGCGACTGCCCGGCGGATCGAAAGTATGAGCTCGGGGCCGGACTTCCGCAGGGGTCGCAGGGGGCACAGTTGTGCGGTGAACGACCACGATGGCCTGCGATTTTCTGTAACGACAGTGTGTGCGGCGGCGGGAAATTCGGCGCGATCGGAACCCTGTGCGGCGCGTTCGGCCCCGGTCGCCGTAGCGAGTCTTGCCCGAGTCGAGCTCTGGCCGGCCATTGCCGGATCAGCCGCCTTCCGCAGACGCACCGGAGCCGCCGCGTGGTCCAGCTACCTCCGCCCGGACCACCGCTGCCGCGCCCGCCGCAACGCACCCGCATCGGAGTAGCCGACCTTCCGTGCCAGCGCCGCCTGCGTTACGTCCGGCCGTGACCGGGCACCCCGTTCGACCACCGCACTGCGCGCCCGGTCCAATTCCCGCGTCCAGGTCGTCCCTTCGTCGGCGAGACGCCGTTGCAGACTGCGACTGCTCGTGGCCAGATACCGCGCGACCCGCTCGATCGTGACCCGCCCGTCCCCGAGCAGCACCAGCAGCGCCTGCTGCACCTGGCCGGCCCAGGTGAGCTCCAGTCGCGGTGCGGGCGGTAGCGCCGCCGCGCACCGCGCGAGGATCTGGGCCAGTGCGGGGTCGGCCGTGCGCAGCGGTAGCTCCAGATCGGCTGCCCGGAACGTGATCTGGTCTGTCGGCGCCCCGAATTCGACGTGCCGGGTCCCGAACATTTCGACGAACGGCTGATGGCGCCGCGGCGCACACTGCCGGAACCGGATCCGCACCGGGTGCACATCCCGCCCCGTGGCATTGCGGGCCCGCGTCACCACTGCCGCGAGCGCGAACTGGGTGGCGAGTTCGCGACCCCGCCCGTGCCCGTTCAGCAGCCGGACATCCGCGTTCGCTTCTTCCTCCGAGTCACCCGAGACCGCGAACCCGATATTGGTGGTGATCATGTTCGCGTGCTGTTCCGACCGCGCCAGCCCCTCGGCGAGCGTCGGCGCCGTACTGAACAGGTAGTCGTGCAGGCCGAAGTTGCCCAGCGTGTTCGTCTTCCCGACCCGCAAGGCCACGTGGGGGTCGTCCAATGCGTGTTCCACCAGTTCCCACAGGTTGAGCTGGTAGTTGCTCGACACCATCGTGTCACCGGTTTCCAGCACCCACTCCGGTAGTTCCGCGGCGCGTGCGAGGTGCCGCCGGGTTGTTCCGTTCAGGCCGGAGCTGCCCAGGATGAAGTTCGAAAACGCAACATGTTCAACCGTATCCACTTGTGCAACACACCTAATCAGAACGAGTACCTCCCCGGCCCCCACGCGGACCGCTACCTGCCGACGATATCCCGGCTCGCGCGCACCGGCGTCGCGACGAACCCCGCCCGCCCCGCCGACTGGACCCCTCTGGCGCGATCCGCCCCCATCCTGGCGCCGGCGGCACTATCGGCCGCGGCGCGCCGGTGGCACCATCGCTGTGCCGGTGCTGCCGGTACGGAGTAGTGGAGAACAAGCGGTGAGGACCAACGATTGACACAGCGCATTCCCGCGCATCTCCCGGCTCCGGCGGAGTCCCGCCCCGCGCAGGTGGGCTATCCCGAGGGCCGGGTTGCCCTGCACGCACCCGAATTCGCCGCCGACCCGCACCGCGCCTACCGGGAGATGCGCCGCCGCTGGGGTTCGCTGGTTCCCGTGGAACTCGCGCCGGGCGTCCCCGCGACGCTGGTCGTCGGGTACAACACCGCACTACGCATCCTCAATGACCCGGACCGTTTCCCCGCCGACCCCCGCACCTGGCAGCGCACCGTCCCCGCCGACTGCCCGGTACTCCCGATCATGGAGTGGCGGCCCACCGCCAGCCGCAACACCGGCGCGGATTTCCACCGCTACCGCGAGGCCATCACCACCAGCATCGGCAACCTGGACCTGCATACGCTGCACACCACGGTCGAAGAGGCCGCCATCCCACTGATCAACGATTTCTGCGAATCCGGTAGCGCCGACCTCATCACCCAATACGTCTTCCCGCTGACCTTCACCATCATCAACACCCTGCTGGGCTGCCCCGCCGATATCGGCCAGCGGGTGGCGGCCGGAATGGCCGCCCTCGTCGAAGGCGTCGACGCCGAGAACGGCAACCAGATGATCAGCACCGCGATGCTGGAACTCGTCGACCTCAAACGCACCGAACCCGGTAACGACATCACCTCCCAGCTGCTGCGCCACCCCGCCGAACTGAACCAGGAGGAAATGGTTCACCAGGTCGCCGGCCACTACGGCGCCGGTATCGAATTCCAGCAGAACCTCATCGCCAACACCCTGCTGTTCATCCTCACCGACGACCACGTCGGCAGCGGCGTCCTCGGCGGCAGCCTGTCCACCCTCGACGCCCTCGACGAGGTCCTGTTCAACGACCCGCCCCTGGCGAATTTCCTCATCACCTACCCCCGCCACCCGATCCTCGTCGACGACGCCTGGCTCCCCGCCGACGAACCGGTCCTGATCAGCATGGCCGCCTGCAACAACGACCCGGCCATCCGCTCCGACGACCACATCGGCAACCGCTCCCACCTCGCCTGGGGCATCGGCCGCCACGCCTGCCCCGCCCAGTCGCTGTCGTACCTGATCGCCCAGAACGCCATCGACCAGCTACTCGACGCCCTCCCGGAAATGGAACCCGCCCTACCCGGCGGCCAACCCACCTGGCGCCCGGGCCCCTTCCACCGCGCCCTTGCCGAACTCCCGGTCCGCTTCACTCCCTCCGCCAGGTTGAACTTGTAATCCGACTCCCGACGGCGGGATTCCCGGTCCGAAGACCCGATCGAAAAGCGAACGCGGCCGGACACTCATAGCATCAACGGATGTGACGAATCTTTGGCAGCATCCCCAGCATCTCCAGGCCCCGCCGCCGGTACCCGTGGATATCGAAGTCACGGGTTCCACCCCGGTCGGGCGGGCTTTCGCGATGCCGGTGATGGTCGAATTCGCCCCGGGCTACCGGTTCAAACTCCGGAAGGGGCGTAACCAGGTCTTACTGCCGCCGGGACGGTTCCGCGCCCAACTGTGGTCGCAGTACACGTTCTGGCAGGTGGGCAAGGCAAGCTTGGACGTGGACACCACCCGCGGGCCCGTCTACTTCCATTACGCCTCGCCGCACACCATCTACCACCGAGGCGCCGCCGGGTATGAGCCCCAGCAACGTCCCGGGCTGAAGGTCGCACGAGCGTGGACCATCGCCTACTGGTCGTTGCTTGCCGCAGGCTTGTTACTGGCGGTGGCCGTGGCCGTCCTCCGCTGACGCGGCAGTATCCGGGTTCGGCGAAGTAGTTGTCTCGACCATGACCGAGGACTCGGTGACTGTCAGGTCGGTGTAAGGCCGGAGTCAGGAGCTCCGGCGACTGTATTTTCACGAGCAACGCAGTCAGGTCTGCCCCTCGCAGTGTCGCGCCGCGCAGAAGTGACGCGGAAAAGCCACCACCAGGACTCATGCGGGATACGAATCAGTGTCGATATCCCGACGGTGTAGGCCGCTGTGTCATCCTTGAGAGTCGACATGCACTGAGCAGCACCTGATAGGCAAGCAGCCGCAGCGTTCGCCAGGAGGGCATGATGACCACAGGTGGTTTCGACCCGATGTACGGCCAAGCCGACCCGATATACGGGCGGACGGCGGCGGTCAAACCGGGCGGTCTCGGAAAACGTGCGGTGGCGCGCTTCGTCGACTGGATCATCGCCGGCATCGTCGGTGCCATCTGTTTCTGGCTCATGGGCGTGGTCGGTGACGTTCCCGACGTACTTTCGGTCCTCCCGGGTGCCGGCTTCGGCTTCCTGTACTTCGTGGTCTTCGAAGTGGCCTCGGGTTCGACCCCGGGCAAGAAACTCGTCGGCCTGCACGTCAACGGTTCGGACGGCGCCCCGAAGCCCAGTCTCAAGGACTCCGCGATCCGAAACGCCTACATGCTCCTCAACCTGATTCCTTGGATCGGCGGCCTCCTGTGGTTCATCGCGGCGATCGCCATCGCAATGACGATCAGCTCGAGCCCGACGAAGCAGGGGTGGCACGACCGGGTGGCCGGCGGCACGCAGGTCATCGACGAATAATTCCGGTTCTGTCCTTCGCGCAGCCGGCGGTTCGGCGACTATTCGGCGGCCAGTACGCAGATCGGCGGGCTCTGTCGGACCGGTGGGGGATTCCACATCGGGTTGCGAGGACCGTACAGGCGCAGCATGAGCCGGAAGCGACCTGGCGGACACGGTAGCCAGTTGGCGCCCGGCTGAGTGGGCCGTTGTGTTTGCAGATGGATGGTGAGGGAGCCGTCGGCGCCGGTGTGTAGTCCGGGTGTGCGGTCGGTGATCGCGTAGCGGTCGATCGGGTTGTCGTAGAGCAGGCCCGTTGCGTGGTAGACGGTCAGCGACCAGAACTGGTCCACCGGCGGCCGGTTCTCGCGTTCGAACCGGATGGTGTAGCGGTGGGTTCCGGCCAGCGGCATTCCTTGGTCGTCGCGCTCGCATACCGGGTAAAGCGCTTCTTCGGCGGGATTGATGTAGATCTGGGAGTAGGCCACCGCGGCGCGTAGCAAGTGGTCGTCACCGAAGTCGGTGCCGCGATCGTTGATCGACCATCCGTTCACCGTGCGGCCTAGTTCGGCGACGCGCTGTTGGATCGTCCGAAGTCCGTCCGCGAGACCCAGGTCGGCTGACCAGCGGAGTGCCGGATCGCCCAATGCGGTACGTGCGTCGCCGAGGCTTTCCCGGACCCATTCGGGTAACTCGGCCGGCTCTGTATCGGCGAGTGCCGAACTCAGCGAATCCAGAAATGCCTCGGTGTCCTGGGTTTCGGTCTGCCGTTCTCGCTCGAGGAGGGCCTCCGGTGGTGTGTCTGCCGGCGTGCCGGGCCCGCTGAGTTCGATGCGATCCTGCAGATCGTGGACTGCTCGGAGATCGTCGGCGCGGCCGGGGTCGGTGAGTATTCGGATCGCCACCATGACGAATCGCGATCGGCACGGGATTGTCGTGGCGCCATCGGCCGGGGCCGCCGGAAAACGCCGGTGGTGAACGATGATCTCCGGTATCCGGGGGCCGTGCGTGCGTTGGCCGAGTGCCGCCGCGGTGGAGGAATCGGCCTCACCGATCTGAATGCTGTAGTACCGGTCTCCGAAATCGGGGAGCCGGAGCCGGAAGGTGCCGCAGGCGAGGTCCAGGAATGCCAGCGAGTACAGCGTGTCCACATTGGGGGCAACCCCGCTGGTGAGTGTCGGATCCGAGAGCCGCCGCTGATGGCCCAGGCGATTCACCGCCGCGCCGGCCGAGGTATCCGGCCGCGGAGCGTGCGGGGAGAGCGGCAGTGTGAAGCGGAAACGCAGGCGCTGGGCGAAGACGTAGGGGAACCCCCAGATGTGCAGATCCGCGGTTCGGCGAGCGATATCGTCGGGATCGAGGTGTTGTTTCCGACTGGTCATGGACCACCCATCGATAGTGAACTTGCTTCGAATAACCGTGGCTGCGAGCAGAAGGCCGCACCGTGCGGGTATGCCGTTGGCGGCGCCGAGCGCGGCAGTACATTTGGCGCCGGCTTCCGCCGTTGCCGGTGGCCGGGTGCTGTGAAGTGGCGCGGCCGCCGGGTGGTCGATCGTGACCTGCCCCGGCCCCCGGCCGTCGACTCGGGACCCGTCAGCCCTGAAACAGTTGCTGCCATTCCGTCGAGGAGCGGTCCACATACTCCGGGGTGAGCTTCGCGGGGTCGGGTACTCGAACGTCGTGTGCGTCCGCGGTGGCGCCGGGGATGCCGGGTAGTGCGGTGGCCACGCCGATGGCCTGTGCGGCCTGCGCTTCCGGGCCGACCATGAAATCGGCGAGGACCTGGGCCGCGTTCGGATGCGGGGCGGTCGCGGTGATGTGCCCATAGAACGGCACACCCCAGGATGGCTCCGGTAGCGCCCAGTCCACCGGTGCGCCCTTGGCTTTCTCCTGAACCAGCGGCTGCACCGTGGGCGAGGCGACGACCTCGCCGGAGGTCAGTGCCTGCGCAACGCCCAAGGCGCTGGGATAGATTCGCGGTTTCAGTGCTGCGAGCCGATCGACGTAATCGTCGCCGAAGTTTTCCCTGTAGTAGTCGTAGAGATCGACGTACGAGGCGATACCGGCCGGGTTGACGATGCCGATTTTGCCGGTGTATTTCGGATCCAGCATGTCGCGGGGATCGGCGAACCCGCCGGGGACCCCATCGGTATTCCATCCCATGCTGAATGTGGCGGCGACATCCAGGAAGAACCTGTCGTTCTTGACGCTGCGGTCGGGCCGGTATTCCGGTCGTTCACGGTTGGGTCCGCGCAGCGCCTGCGAGTAGCTGCCGGACTCGGCGGCGCCCGCGATCCACGAGGCGTCGGTGACGATGTGGACGTCCGCGGTTCCGCGACCGGTCCGCTGCTCGGTTTCGATGCGCGGGATCAGGTCGGCATCTGTGCCGCGCACGAATTCCAGCGTGATATCCGGATACTGCTCGTGCCACGGCTTCTTCAGGCTTTCCAGGATCGCCGGGTTCTGGCTCGAATACAGCAGCACCGAGCCTTCCTCCCGCGCCGCGGCCACCACATCGGCCCAGCTGCCCTCGACCGAAGAGGTCGTACCGCCGCCACCGCATCCTGCCGCGACGAGCGCGGCGCCGAGGAGCACCGCCAGCCTTCGTCTGAAACTCGCCACCACAATCTCACTTTCTGGAGTCGAACTGACATCAGTTCAACAGATATGGCAGAGTGGTGTCAATCACGTTCCGGGGCCCATTCCGGTGCGTGGTGGTGGTCGAACAGCGAGGAGTGTGAAGCCGATGCCCAGCGGTCGCGACGAAAACGACCCGTCACCCTCTGCAATAAGCGGTGTCCGGACCTACGAGCCGGGTTCGGCAGACCAGCTGACCGCTTCGCCACGGCCGGATATCACCCCGAGCGGTCCGGGCGCCCGGGAAGCACTGGCGCGCATGCTGGCCCTCCAGGCGGTGGTCTACGGGTTGCCGAGCGTCTATCAGTACGCAAGTATGTGCGCGCAATGCGCACCCAGCGGCGACGGCGACCTGTGGAGTCTGAACGAGTTCTCCCACAGCCGGGAGCCGGCCGGCCCGGACTATCAGGCCTTCCGCGTCCCCAACGTCGACACCCTGTATTCGAATGCCTGGCTCGATCTCACCGATGGTCCCGCGCTGCTCGATCTCCCCGACTTCCGCAACCGCTACTACACCCTGAACTTCCTGGACGCCTACAGCAACGCAAGCAACATCAGCGCCCGCACCCACCCGGGGCGGAGCCGCTTCCTGATCGCCACCACCGACTGGACAGGCCCGGTGCCCTCGGGCTACACCCTGTTCCGTGTAGCCACCCCGCTCATGTGGATCCTGTTGCGTATCCAGCTGTTCGGGCCCGACGACCTGACGAATGTCCACCGGCTCCAGAACGCCGTCCACATCCACCACAACGCCGACCGCCGCAGATCATGGCCCGTCCTGGATCAGGCTCGAGTGGAGACCTCCCCCGAAGCCTTCTTCGGCGCCCTGGACATCTCCCTGCGAATCAACGGCACTCCCACCCGCGACGCGGCGCATATCAGGCAGTTCCGCACGCTCGGCATCTGCGCTGCCGACCGAGACCCCGGCAATCTGGACGAATCGAGCCGCCAGGGTATGCGAGCGGGCTTTCACGACGCGCTGGCGCTGCTGGCGGAGTCACGCCCACTTCTCGGCGAACCGGTCGGTACCGGCTGGACGCAAGTCTTGGACAAGGGTGCCCACGGCGACAACTTCCTGGCGCGCGCCGTTATGAACTTCGTCGGTCTCGCGGCGAATGTCGTCGAGGAAAACTGTTCGTACAACACCTATGTCGATGCCACCGGCGAACCACTCACCGGAGCCGGCGAACGCGCCTACCGCATCGACCTCCCAGGTCCGCCGCCCGCCGAAGCCTTCTGGAGTATCACCCTCTACGAGGCCGAAACCGGCCGGCTCTACAACGCGCCGGAGGGCAGGTACGCGGTGGGGAGTGGCACCGGCCCCGAACGCCTCAGCCCCGCCGAGGGGCCGGCGCAGATCACGGTGAGCACTGCGCCGCCCACGGACTCGAGCACCTGGCTGCCCTGCCCGCCGTACCCGTTCTTCCTGGTCCTGCGGATGTATCAGCCGATGGCGGTCGCCACGACCGGCGGGTGGAGGCCTCCGCCGGTACATCGAATGGATCCAGGAGTCTGATCGACGGCAGGAGCCACCAGGCCTCACGGTCACAGCGGGTGCGATCACGACCTCGACAGGGCGGACGTCATCGATCGACTGAGGAGTAGCTCGTGGCAGCACAGAAAAATTCGGTGGATCTCCAGCAGAACCGAGCCCATAGTGCGCGCATATACGACTACTTCCTCGGCGGCAAGGACAAAACCCCGCCGACCGGGAAGCCGCGGAGAGGATCGAGAAGGCCATTCCCTCGGTTCGCGGTGTGGCCCGCGGCAATCGGGCGTTCATGGACCCGGCCATGGTCGAGGGGGCCGTGCAGGCCTACCGGGCGAGCGGAATCGAGATGGAGGCGCGCGATTACCGCGGAGTCTCCCATTTCTTCCGTGATCTGGAGGTGCTGGAGCCCGGGATCGTCGCGATCGAGGATTGGCATGCGGGGGAGAAGCCCCCGCCCCGGCCGGGGTGACCGAGTTGCCGACCGGCGCGCCCCGCCCACCCGCCGCGGGCTGCGCGGGCGGGGGGCCCCAAAAGTAGCCCGCCCGGGGGTTGGGGGGAGCGGGGCCCGGGGGGGCCGTTACAGAGGGGTT
>NZ_JARWNW010000062.1 GCF_029868325.1 Nocardia carnea | reverse complement strand
CCCCCCCCCCCCCCCCCCCCCCCCCCCCCCCCCCCCCCCCCCCCCCCCCCCCCCCCCCCCCCCCCCCCCCCCCCCCCCCCCCCCCCCCCCCCCCCCCCCCCCCCCCCCCCCCCCCCCCCCCCCCCCCCCCCCCCCCGATTCTCGTCTCGCCCGCCGATAACGCGTGGGCACCGTCACTGTGCCCCACCTGGATCGATGACATCGCATTTTCCGAGACATCCGCGTGCCGTTTGTAAACTGGGTCGTGGTTGAATGGCGTCGGGCGCATCGGCCGAGCCGAGCCGGCGATCGCCTCGGATGAACGAAGGGATGTGCGGCATTGCAGACCGGGATGGTGATTGCGATCATTCTGGTTGTAGTGCTGGTCGCATTGGCCCTCCTGTCCACATATCGCCTGGTGATGCTGCGTCGTGGGGGGACCGCGGCCATCCTGCGGGTGCTTCCGGCGCGGGGCGGGGAACGCTGGCGGCACGGCGTCATCCGGTACGACGAGGATCATCTCGTCTTCTACAAACTCACCAGCCTCAAGCCCGGTGCGGATTCGGTGATCCGGCGCCGCGGTATCGAGATCGGCGATCGCCGCGGCCCGCGGGGTGACGAGTACGACATCATGACCGATGCGATCTCGGTGATCGGTGTCGCGGACCGCAACGGCGACTACGAGCTGGCGCTGGATCGCGCCGCGCTGACCGCGTTTCTGTCGTGGGTCGAGTCACGTCCCTCCGAACGCGCTCGCCGGCTTCGCGGCCACTGACCACCCCGATGTGGTGACGCCCGTGTGCGGCGGCACATGGACGCAGCATCGGTAACCCGGTCCGGGACGCGGCGAGCGTTTATGGTGGGTCGTGTGAGCGTGCATCTGACGCGGATCTACACCCGAACCGGTGACGACGGGACCACCGGTCTCAGCGACTTCTCCAGAGTCGCCAAGACCGATCCCCGCCTGGTCGCCTACGCCGATTGCGACGAGGCCAATGCAGCACTCGGTGTGGCGATAGCGCTCGGTGCGCCCGGCGCGGAGCTGGTCGCGGTGTTGCGCGGTATCCAGAACGATCTGTTCGACGCCGGTGCCGATCTGTCGACGCCGCTGGTGCCGGACCCGCAGTATCCGCCCTTGCGCATCACCGAGGCGTATATCGAACGCCTGGAATCCTGGTGTGACGAGTTCAATGCCGAACTGGCACCGCTGCATTCGTTCATCCTGCCCGGCGGCACCCCGCTTGCCGCGTTGCTGCATACGGCCCGCACGGTCGTTCGCCGGGCCGAACGTTCGGCGTGGGCGGCGGTGCAGGCGCATCCGGACGATACGAGCGTGCTGCCGGCGAAGTACCTCAACCGGCTGTCGGATCTGCTGTTCATCCTCAGCCGGTATACGAATCCGGAGGGTGATGTGCTCTGGCGGCCCGGCGGCGGCCGCGCGGATATCGAACCGGCCGAGTCCGCCGGGCGTAACGAGCCGGGCGCGGATTCCGGTACCTCGTCGGGGCCCGACAGCCCGTCGGGACACTGAGGCGGACCGGTTCCGTCAGCGGTGGTCGTGCCGGATGGCCGTCGGGCCGAGCCCGGCGCCCGGCCCCGGCGTAATCGCGCGACCGGCACACCAGCGCGCACGTCTGCGCTCTATCCTTGCACCCACTGGTGCGCCGAATACTCGGAGAGGCGGCATGGAACGGTTTTTGGTAACTGGCGGCAACCGGCTGGTCGGTGAGGTCTCGGTCGGAGGCGCCAAGAACAGCGTCCTGAAACTCATGGCCGCGGCTCTGCTCACCGAAGGCACCACCACCATCACGAACTGCCCGGACATTCTGGACGTTCCCTTGATGGCGGAGGTCCTGCGCGGTTTGGGCTGCGAAGTCACGATCACCGGCGATGTCGTCGCCATCGATACTCCTGCCGAGCCCAAGTACCACGCCGATTTCCCGGCGGTGACCCAGTTCCGTGCGTCGGTCTGTGTCCTGGGCCCGCTCATGGCGCGGTGTAAACGTGCGGTGGTCGCGCTACCCGGCGGTGACGCGATCGGATCACGCCCCCTCGATATGCACCAGGCAGGTCTGCGTCTGCTCGGGGCGACCAGCGAGATCGAGCACGGATGCGTGGTGGCCCGCGCCGACGAACTGCAGGGCGCGCGTATCCGGCTCGACTTCCCGTCGGTAGGGGCGACCGAGAACATCCTCATGGCAGCGGTGCTCGCGCAGGGGGAGACGGTGATCGACAACGCCGCCCGCGAGCCCGACATCGTGGACCTGTGCACGATGCTCACCCAGATGGGTGCGCATATCCGGGGAGCCGGCACCTCGGTCCTGACGATTCAGGGCGTGAAGCGGCTCTCGCCGACGACGCACCGGGTGATCGGCGACCGGATCGTCGCCGCGACCTGGGGTATCGCCGCGGCCATGACCATGGGCGACGTCCGCGTCACCGGGGTCAATCCGCAGCATCTTGCGCTGGTCCTGGACAAACTGCGTTCGGCAGGCGCGCGTATCTCGTTCGAACAGGACGGCTTCCGCGTCGTCCAGGCCGACCGTCCCCGTGCGGTGAACTTCTCGACCCTGCCGTTCCCCGGCTTTCCCACGGACCTGCAACCGATGGCCATCGGTCTGGCGGCGATCGCCGACGGCACCTCGATGATCACGGAGAACGTGTTCGAAGCCCGGTTCCGGTTCGTCGAGGAGATGATCCGCCTGGGTGCCGACGCCCGTACCGATGGTCATCATGCGGTGGTCCGTGGCATTCCGCGGTTGTCCAGTGCACCGGTGTGGTCGTCGGATATCCGGGCCGGCGCCGGATTGGTTCTGGCCGGGCTGGTCGCCGATGGGGTCACCGAAGTCCACGACGTTTTCCACATCGACCGCGGATATCCGGCCTTTGTGGAAAAGCTGCAGGCGCTCGGCGCAGCCGTGGAACGCGTGGGTTCGGCGGGATGAGGGTTTCGAAGCCGAAACGGTGCGCGTGGGTATTACAGGAATGTCGCGATTTACCTACCGTGACCAGGCGATTTGACATCTATTTCGACGCCGCGTAACTTTATCCAAGTCAGAGCGACACGGACACCGACCCGGGGCCCGGAGCGAGGCGGAAACGCCGAGCCGGAGGGACCAGGGAAACGAGGTAGGACGAGGAGCGCCTGGCGATCACACTGGTTCAGCCGGAACCTCCGATTTGCAATCGGGAAAACGGATGAGCTAAGCTTGAGAAGTTGCCTCACAGAAGCACCGGCCAGGCCGGATGTCGAAGTGTGTGCGTGTGTTCTTTGAGAACTCAATAGTGTGTTGATGAATGTCAGTGCCAAATATTTAATTTGGTTTCGGTTCTTCATACCCCCGTGTGGAGGGCCGAACATTTAAGTCAGCTAAATTCCGGCTGGCGATTGTTTTG
>NZ_JARWNW010000061.1 GCF_029868325.1 Nocardia carnea | reverse complement strand
TCGCGGCGGCCGCCGGCACGACCTGCGCGTGGCCGAGGTACCGCAGGGGTGTCGCGCCGGTACTCGCGACCGATTCCGGCGGGCCGGCGGGGGCGGGGGTAGGGGGGGGTTTTTCCGCTGGCCGGGGGGGGCGGGGGGGGGCGGTGCGGCCGGGAGCCGGTAGTCGCAGACCGAGAGGAAGTGCGGAGATGACCGGAACAACCGAGGAGAGCACGGTCGTCCGCAACGCGGACAAAGACCGCTACGAGGTGTTCTACGGCGGCGGCCTCGCCGGTTTCGCCGAGTACACCGACCGCGGCACGGAAACCGTTTTCACCCATACCGAGGTCGATTCGGCATTCGAGGGCAAGGGGCTCGGCAGCAAACTGGCCGCGTTCGCGATCCGCGATACCGTCGACCGCGGGCACCGGATCCGTCCCGAATGCCCGTTCATCCGAAGCTATCTGGAGCGCCATCCCGAGTACGCCGCGCATGTGGTCGGCGTAGACGGTGAGTGATCTCGACCCGCATCCCGCCGAAACGCTGTGCGTGCCGGCGAGCGGCCCGGGCCCGGTGACGGAGTTCTATCCGGCCCGGGAAGTGCCGCTGGGCGGGGTGCGCGGCACATATGTCGAACGCACCCTCCCGCAGCGCGATCTGCCGACCGTCGGGGCCTGGTGCTTTCTCGACTACTTCGGCGCGCCGACGGTGACCACCACGGATCTGCCGCCGGATATCGACCCGCATCCGCATATCGGCCTGCAGACGGTCACCTGGCCGCTGGAGGGCAGGATCCGGCATCGCGATTCGGTGCATTCGGATGTGCTGATCGAACCGGGCCAGTTGAACCTGATGACCTCCGGCCGCGGCATCGCCCATTCGGAGTACACCGTGCCGGATGCCCCGGCCGGACGCGGACTGCAGCTGTGGATCGCGCTGCCCGACGCGCACCGCGATATCGCACCGCATTTCGAACAGCACCGCGATCTGCCGGTGCACCACGTTCCGGGCCTGCGCGCGACCGTACTGCTGGGAACGCTGGCCGGGGTCACCTCGCCGGCGATGATCTACACACCGCTGGTGGGCGCGGATATCGAGATCGATCCCGCCACCACGACCACGCTGCGGACGAACCCGGCGTACGAACACGCGGTCCTGGTGGTGGAGGGCGAAGTGACCGTGGCCGGTGTCGAGATGACCCCGGGCCCGCTGCTGTACCTGGGCACCGGCCGTGCCGATCTGGAGTTGTCCAGCGCCGGCGGTGGCCGGTTCGCGCTGATCGGCGGTGAGCCGCTCGCCGAGGAACTGGTGATGTGGTGGAACTTCGTCGCCCGCGAGCATGCGGAGATCGCCGCGGCGCGCACCGACTGGGAGCGGCGCAATACCGCCCGCTTCGGTGATATCGCCGGTCATCCGCCCGAACAGCGGATCCCCGCACCGCCGCTCCCCGGCGGGCAGTTGAAACCCCGCGGCCGCCGGCCACGCGGCTGAGAATCTCTTCGCGCCGCTTGCCTGGAGTCCACTCCAGGTGGATAGCGTTATCGCTGTTCGACGAGAGGACGCGGCTCGCCGCACCGAAAGGGCTGGCGCATTATTTCCGGACGAAGGTGAATTCCGTGAGTCTTTCCGCACCGACCGGCAGGGAGCCCGGCGGGGATATCCCCCGGCATACGATCGGCGCCGCCGCCCGGCACTGTGGGCTGAGCCAGGACACCCTGCGCTGGTACGAGCGCATCGGCCTGCTCTCCCATATCGGTCGCGATCACACCGGTAGACGCCGGTTCAGCGACCGCGACCTGGAATGGCTCACGCTGATCACCCGGCTGCGCACCACCGGTATGTCGGTGGCGGACATGATCCGCTACGCACAGCTGGTACGGGCCGGGGAGGACACTATCCCGGAACGGCTCGCCATGTTCCGCGCCACCCGCGCCGAGGCCCTCGACCGTATCGCCGAACTCCAGCAGACCGTGGCGGTCCTGGATTACAAGATCGCGCTCTACGAGGAGCACACCGCCTCCACCCCCGCCCGGTCGCCCGACAACGCCGCATCGTGAAGGGATTTCCGCGAATGACCACCCCCGCACCACTGCCGAGCACCCCGATGGGCCCCGAAGGGATCCGGGTCGGCATCCAGGGCCTGGGCTGTATGGGTATGAGCGAGTTCTACGGCCCCACCGACCGCGCCGAAGCGCGCGCGACCCTGGACCGGGCGCTCGAACTCGGCATCACCCTGTTCGATACCGCCGACATCTACGGTTCCGGGGACAACGAAGAATTCATCGGCGATTTCGTCCGCACCAACCGGGAACAGGTCGTGCTTGCCACCAAGTTCGCCATCACCCGTAAACCGGATGACCCGCACTACCGCGGCATCGACAATTCACCGGAATATATCCGCGCCGCTGTGGACGCCAGCCTGCGCCGGCTGGGAATCGACACCATCGACCTCTACTACATGCACCGGCGCGATCCCGGAGTACCCATCGAGGAGACCGTCGGTGTGATGGCCGAACTCGTCCAGCAGGGCAAGGTACGCGCGCTCGGGCTTTCCGAAGTCACCGGAGAAGAACTACGCGCCGCCCACGCGGTCCACCCGATCACCGCGGTGCAATCGGAATGGTCGCTGTTCTCCCGGGATGTCGAACGCACCGCGGTACCGGCGGCAGCCGAGCTCGGTGTCACCTTCGTTCCGTACTCGCCGCTCGGCCGGGGTTTCCTCACCGGATCCTTCGCACAGGCCGGCGAACTGAACGACACCGACTTCCGGCGGCATATGCCGCGTTTCACCGGCACCAACGCGACGCACAACGCGAGCCTGCTGGCACCCGTATACGAGATCGCCGAAGAACGGGAACTCACACCCGCACAGGTCGCCCTGGCCTGGGTGCATTCCCGGGCCCAAGAGCATGGGCTACCGATCGTGCCGATTCCGGGCACCCGCCGCCGCACCCGGCTGGCAGAGAATGCCGCGGCGGCCACGGTCGCGCTGACCGCCGCCGAACTGGCCCGGCTGGAACCGATCGCCGAACAGGTCGCCGGGCCGCGCTATGCGGATATGTCCTTCACCTCGGCGGGCCGCGAGTAGGGCACTGTCGCGGGACGTTCAGGAGATACCGTCTCCGAGCCGTCCAGGCGCTGGGTACCGATAACGCGCAGGAGTTCCAGCTTCTCCGCGGCATCGGTACCCGGCCGCGGCCGGTAGATCAGCAGCCGCTGGGTGGCGCTGGTGGTGAGCAGGGTTTCACAGTCGAAGGCGATTTCCCCGAGTTCCGGATGCACGATGCTTTTCACATCGGAGAGCCGCACGCTCACCAGATGCTCGTTCCAGAGCTCTTCGAATTCGGCACTGGCCGCACGTAGCGCGCCCACGTAATCCAGCACATCGGGGTCTTTCGCGCGGCGCGCCGCGGTGGCGCGCAGATCGGCCACCTGGCGGCGGGATATCCGGTCCACGTCGTCGGGCGGGCAGAATTCGCGGGCCGCCGGATCGGTGAACCACCGCCAGGCGAAGAAACGGTGCCGGCCGGGCAAGGTGGTCTGGTCACCGATCAGCAGGGTGTGCATCCGGTTCTGCACCAGGGTTTCGCCGAGATCGGTGATGACGGCTGCCGGTGTGTCGTCCAGTTTCGCCAGGACGTGCATCATGCCCGGTCCCACGTGTTTGTCCGGGCCGCTGCCGCCCGGCGGGGAGTGATCGCACAGGAAGTAGACGTGGTCGCGTTCGTCGCTGGTGTAGCGCAAGGCCCGGGTGAGCGCGGCCAGGACCTGCGTGGACGGCCGCGGACCGCGCGCCTGCTCCAGCCGGGTGTAGTAGTCCGTGGAGATCCCGGCGAGCAACGCCACCTCGTCGCGCCGCAACCCCGGCGTCCGCCGGCGCGAACCGGGCGGTAGCCCGACCTCCGCGGGCGTCAGCTGTTCGCGGCGCCGGCGAAGGAAGTCGGCGAGTTCGCTGCGTTCCATACCTCCACTGTCGCGCACCCCAGCGCCCGCAGCCAGGGATCGCCGCTCCCCCGATAAAGCGTCTCTGCCGGCAGAGCAAACGGGACACCACAGTGGAATCCATGACGAATACACAGATGCAGACCTCACGGTTGGGCCGTACCGGCCCCACGGTCGGCCGGATCGGATTCGGCGCCATGGGCCTGTCGGGCGTGTACGGGCCCGCCGACGAATCCGAATCGGTGGCGGCCATCCATGCCGCGCTGGATTCCGGCGCCGGGCTCATCGATACCGGCGATTTCTACGGGAGCGGTCACAACGAGATGCTGGTCGGTCGGGCGATCGCCGACCGGCCGCGCGAAGAGGTCACCCTCAGCGTGAAATTCGGTGCACTGATGGGCCCGGGATTCAGCTGGCAGGGGATGGACACACGGCCCGCGGCGGTGAAGAACTTCCTGAGCTACAGCCTGCGCCGGCTCGGCGTGGACCATATCGATATCTACCGCCCGGCACGGCTGGATCCCGCGGTGCCGATCGAGGACACCATCGGCGCCATCGCGGAAATGATCGACGCCGGTTACGTCCGACATATCGGACTGTCCGAGGTGGGCGCCGAAACCTTGCGCCGGGCCGCCGCCGTCCACCCGATCGCCGATCTCCAGATCGAGTATTCGTTGTTCTCCCGCGGTATCGAGGCCGAAATCCTGCCCACCTGCCGCGAACTCGGTATCGGGATCACGGCCTACGGTGTGCTCAGCCGCGGTCTGCTCAGCGATGCGCTGCGCGGCCGGGACCGTACCGCCCTCTCGGATTCCCGAGCCGGCATACCGCGCTTCCAGGGCGAGAACCTCGACGCCAACCTGAAACTCGTCGACACCCTGGCGGGCCTGGCCCAGGAGCGAGGTGTCACCACCGCGCAACTCGCCATCGCCTGGGTGCTCGGCCGCGGCGACGATATCGTCCCCCTGATCGGCACGCGCAGTGCGCGGCGCTGGGCCGAGTCGATCGGTGCCGCGGCGATATCGCTCACCCCGGCCGAACAGGCCGCGATCGCCGAGGCCATACCGGCCGCCGCGGTGATCGGCAGCCGGTATCCGGAGCCGCTGATGGCCACGCTGGACAGCGAGCGATGAGCCGCTGACATCCGGCCCGAACGGTGAACCAGCGACCGGGTGTGCCACGCGTCCTCGGCCCCGGTGCCCGAGGACGCAGCCGCCCACCGGTTACTTCGCCAGGAGGGCGTCCAGGGCCCGGTAGCTGGCGTTGAGCCCTTCGGCCATACCCGATTGCAGCATCCCGTCCCGCTCCTGCGGGGTGTGGAACTGGCTGACGGTGACCACCCGAGTGCGCCCGTCGCCGAGATCCTCGAACGTCGCCGCGTCGATGGTGATATGCGCGGGCATACCGTCCCATTCGAAGGACTGCACGATCCGCTCCTGGGGCACGATTTCCCGGAACCGGCCCTCGAATCCGTGGGACTCGCCGTCGGCGCGTTCGACGAAACGCCAGTGCCCACCCACCCGGAACTCCCAGCGCTCGATATCGAGCTGATTACCGCGTCCCCACCACTGGGCCAGTTGTTCGATCCGGCTGTAGGCGGCCCACACCCGTTCGCGCGAGGCGTTGAAAACCCGTTCGACCCGGATCTCGCGGTCGGCCGGGGTGGTGACGACGGCTTCTTCGGTGGCAGTGCTCATTGTTCGTGCTCCGTTCGTTGCAGGAATTCGCCGAGACGGTCCATACGCGCTTCCAGCATCTGCCGGTAGCCCTGCATCCAGGCCACCTCCCGTTCGAACACATCGGGGCCGATCCGGCAGTACCGGACCCGCCCCTTTTTCTCGGTGACCACCATCCCCGCCTCCTCGAGCAACCGGATGTGCTTCTTGATACCGGTGAGGGTCATCGCGAAGTCGTCGGCCAGTTCGCTGACGGTGGCGGGGCCGCGGCCGAGGCGCTCGAGGATGCCCCGTCTGGTGGGGTCCGCGAGCGCCCCGAAGGAGGCGTCCAAAAACTCATACTGAACCATCTAGTTCAGTATTAGCGCCCGGCGCAGCTGTGTCAACACGGCACCGCGACAAACTTTCGCAGACCCGGAACATCACCAGCGATAGTCGAGGAACTTGCCGTCGAAGGTGATGACGACCCGGTCACCATCCGGATCCGGCCGGCGCGCGAAGTCGACCTTGAAGTTGATCGCACTCATGATCCCGTCTCCGAACTCCTCGTGGATCAACTCCTTGAGCGCGGGACCGTATACGGAGATCGCCTCGACGAATCGATAGATCGTCGGATCGCTCATCAGCGCGGGATCCGCGCCGCGGGCCGGTTGCCGGCTCAGGCTCTCCGCCACCGCGTCGTCCAAGCCCAGCAGATCACACACCTGGTGCGCCTGCTCCGCCGTCATCGGATGCTGTCCGAGCAACGCGGCCGTCGTCCAGACCAGCGGGGCGCCGAGTGACTCGGCGATGGCAACCCAGGTCAGCCCGCGCCGGATACGTGCCGCAACAACGAGTTCCGCGGCCGCACTCTTGCTCATGATCGGCTCCATAGAGACCTCCTGATATCGGAATCACCGGAAATATCGAAAGCCTGCCACCGCCGGGCCTATCCGACCGTACCGGTATCGCACTGTTCACCTCACCGATACATTCGCTTCCGAAAATCTCGGCAACACAAATATGGCAAGGGAAATGGCGGCCGTGAGTACTCGGTTACACGGGTGCGCCCGGCTCGATACGACCCGGAAATCCGGACATCGCACACTTCGCCCACGAGCACTACAAGCGAAGGACGTGTCATGTCGTACCTCAAACCGGCGGAATTCGTCGGCGCAATGATCGACGCCGGCGAATCGAAAGCATTCATGTCCACGCGCGATACGGTGATCCGGGCCTTCATGGCGGGTGCGATTCTGGCCCTCGCCGCCGCGTTCGCGGTCACCATCACGGTGCAGACGGGCAACGCGCTCCTCGGCGCGGTTCTGTTCCCGGTCGGCTTCTGCCTGCTCTACCTGCTGGGTTTCGATCTGCTCACCGGCGTATTCACGCTCGTCCCGCTGGCCTGGCTGGACAAGCGGCCCGGAGTGAACTGGCGTGCGGTACTGCGCAACTGGGCCCTCGTCTTCGTCGGCAATTTCGCCGGCGCCTTCACCGTCGCCGTCATGATGGCCATCATCGTGACCATGGGTTTCTCGATGGATCCGAACGAGGTCGGGCAGCGCCTCGGCGAAATCGGCGAATCCCGCACCGTCGGATATGCCGACCACGGTGCGTCCGGCATGCTCACCCTTTTCATCCGTGGCGTGCTGTGCAATTGGATGGTTTCCACCGGCGTCGTCGCGGCAATGATGTCGACCTCGGTATCCGGCAAAGTGATCGCCATGTGGATGCCGATCATGCTGTTCTTCTATATGGGATTCGAGCATTCGATCGTCAATATGTTCCTGTTCCCGTCCGGCCTCCTGCTGGGTGGCGATTTCTCGGTCGGCGACTACCTGATCTGGAACGAAATTCCCACGGTGATCGGCAATCTGGTGGGCGGCCTGGCCTTCGTCGGCCTCACGCTCTACGCAACCCACGCCCGCACCGCCACTCCCCGGCCCCGTCCGGTGACCGAATCGGTCACAGAAGCCGATGAGGCGCCGACCGAGAGCGCCACCCGAGCCTGACCCGGACCCTCGCCCCGCTCCGGGCGCGGAGCGGGGCGAGCTGTCCACCCTGACCGGTCAGGCCATGAATACAACCGCGATGGCCGCCGCGGCGGCGCCGAAAACCACCACGTTCCGGATTCTCTGCAGAGTCCAGGTCCACGCCGGGAAGCCCGCCTCGGCCGCGGCCAGCAGCGCCGCGACATCGACTCGCATCAGCTCTGGATCGTTCTTTCGGCGGAAAGCCGCGCGCACCGAGTCCACCGCAGTGAGGTTGCTGTAGACGATAACCGCATTGCCGAGCAGCACCAGCGCGAATACGACCGTGTTCAGCGGCGCCGACCACGACACTCCGGCGAGGTTCAGGCCGACGACGGTGAGCAGTACGGCGGCGATACCGATCGGCGCGGCCGATTCGTGCCCACTGGCGTCGAAGCGCATCCCGTTTTCGCGCAATGCCGTGGTGCGCACACCTTGGCGTGCCAGTTCGTTCTGCGCGCAGACCATGGCCGTCGCACCGTACCGGTGCCGGACCAACGGCATGCTGACGAACGCTGCGGCGACGGCCGCGGCCAGTGTGGCGATGAGGACGTTCATGGCCGGTTCCCTTCTCGCGGCGCAGGCGGCGCCGACTTGAACTAAGTAAAAGTAGCGTAGCGCGCCACTTGAACTAAGTGCAATAGATCGCTTGAACTTTGTGCAAGAAGGGTCGACAGCCTCTAGAGTCGTTCTATGCCCCGCGATACCCTCACCCGCGACCAGATCGTCGGCACGGCCATCCGACTCCTCGACGAGGAGGGGCTCGACGGACTCAATATGCGGAGTCTGGGCAAACGACTCGATGCCGCTCCCACCGCGATGTACTGGCACGTCCAGAACAAGGACAATCTGGTCCGCCTCGCCGCCGACGAGATCTGGGCCGAAATAACCCTGCCCGACCTCGACACCATGGGCTGGCGCACGGCCGCCGAAACCATGGCCACCGGAATGTATTCGATGATGAGCCGGCACCCGTGGCTGGTCCAGGCACAGGCGTCGTATCTGCTGTACGGCGAAAACAAGTCACGCCACGACAACCACGCCCTCGCAGTCTATGAGAACGCCGGGTTCGTGCCCGAGGACGCAGACCGCGCCGCGGCTACGGTCTTCATGTTCGTTCTCGGCAACGCTGTGGGCGCGGCGGCGAATATCTCCCTGCGCCGCCGGCTTTCCGCCAAAGGCGGCGATCCGGAGGCAAAACTCGCCGAAGCCCTCGACTCCGCAGCCGATGTCGCCGGCCGATTCCCCCGTTTGCGCGCTCGAATCGAATCCGCCGCCGGTACCGGCTACAACGAAAGCCCGGACAACAGTTTCGAATTCGGCCTGAGAACCCTCCTCGACGGCCTGAAACGGCACACTATCGGCGGCGAACCCTAGCCGATCCACGGAATCCAGGCACCGCAATTCGCCGGGGCCGAACCAGAACCCGCCACCCTCGATCCGGCACCTCGGTACAGCCCGGCGACATCACCGCTATCGGTATTCCGGCCGGCACCAACGCAATCGGGCCCCCCCCCCCACCGGGGGGGGGGCCGATGTGGCTGTTACCGAACGAATCGACTACCGGTAGTCGCTGAACCCGTAGTCGTCCAGCGGAACCGCGGCACCAGTGGTGGCGCCGAAGCCCTCGGGGCTGTAGTAGGTGTCGTCGTAGGACGGCACCGCGTACGCCGCGGCACGGGCCTCTTCGGTCGGCTGGACCTGGATGTTGCGATACCGGTTGATACCGGTACCAGCCGGGATCAGCTTACCGATGATCACGTTCTCCTTGAGGCCGATGAGCCTGTCGGAACGGCAGTTGATCGCCGCATCCGTGAGGACTCGGGTGGTCTCCTGGAAGGACGCCGCCGACAGCCACGAATCGGTGGCCAGCGACGCCTTGGTGATACCCATCAGCACCGGACGGCCGGCCGCAGGCTCGCCGCCCTCGGCGACGACCCGGCGGTTGGACGCCTCGAACTCGGCACGCTCGGTGAGCGAACCGGGCAGGAACTCGGTGGCACCCGAATCGATGATCGTCACCCGGCGCAGCATCTGGCGGACGATGACCTCGATGTGCTTGTCGTGGATCGACACACCCTGCGAGCGGTAGACCTCCTGGACCTCGTGGACCAGGTGGATCTGCACCTGCCGGGGGCCCATCACGCGCAGCACCTCGTGCGGATCCGCCGCGCCTTCCAGCAGCTGCTGGCCGACCTCGACGTGATCGCCGTCGGACAGCAGACGCTCGGAACCGTCGTCGTGCTTGAACACACGCAGACGCTGACGCTTGGACAGCTTGTCGTAGACCACTTCGTCGCCACCGTCATCGGGGATGATGGTGATCTTGTAGAAGCGGTCGTCGTCCTCCAGCCGGATCCGGCCCGACACCTCGGCGATGGGCGCCTTGCCCTTGGGCACACGCGCCTCGAACAGCTCCTGCACACGCGGCAGACCGCCGGTGATGTCGTCACCCGCGACACCACCCTGGTGGAAGGTACGCATGGTCAGCTGGGTACCGGGCTCACCGATGGACTGGGCGGCGACGATACCGACGGCCTCACCGATATCGACCAGCTTGCCGGTCGCCATCGAACGGCCGTAGCAGACCGCGCAGACACCGGTACCGGTGCCGCAGGTCAGCACGGAGCGGACCCGGACCTCGGTGATACCGGCTTCCAGCAGCGCCTCGATGGCCGGGTCGCCGAGATCGGCGCCCTTGCCCACCACCACGTTGCCGGCGGC
Source organism: Nocardia carnea (assembly GCF_029868325.1). GTDB lineage: Bacteria > Actinomycetota > Actinomycetes > Mycobacteriales > Mycobacteriaceae > Nocardia > Nocardia carnea_C. The sequence continues at coordinate 20,415 of NZ_JARWNW010000061.1, read as the reverse complement.
GTCCACCGCGTCGGACGCGAGCGTCCGGGCGTAGGCCGAGGTCTCCACGTGCGGGTCGCGGATCATGGTGCCGTCCGGCTGCTTCTCCGCGATATGCACGACGATGCCGCGCTCGGTGGAGCAGTCGGTTTCACGCACGATCACGTCCTGCGAGACATCCACCAGGCGTCGGGTCAGGTAACCCGAGTCGGCGGTACGCAGCGCGGTATCGGCCAGACCCTTACGAGCACCGTGGGTGTTGATGAAGTACTCGAGAACGGTCAAACCCTCACGGAACGAGGACTTGATCGGCCGCGGGATGAACTCACCCTTCGGGTTCGTCACCAGGCCCTTCATACCCGCGAGGGTACGGGTCTGGGTGAAGTTACCCGTGGCGCCCGAATCGACGATCGTGATGATCGGGTTATCGGCCGGGTAGTGCGCACGCAGCGCCTTACCGACCTCTTCGGTCGCTTCCTGCCAGATCTTGACCAGGGCGTTGTTGCGCTCCTGGTGATCGAGCGCACCACGCTGGTACTTCTTCTCGATCTGATCGGACTGCGCCTCGTAGCGCTCCATGATCTCGGCCTTCTCCGGCGGAACGAGCACGTCCGACATGGAGACGGTGACACCCGAACGCGTGGCCCAGTAGAAGCCGGCGTCCTTGAGCTTGTCGACGGTCTGCGCGACCACGATCATCGGGTACCGCTCGGCGAGATCGTTGATGATCGTCGCCTGCCGCTTCTTGGGCATCGGCTCGTTGATGAACGCGTAGTCCCCGGGCAGCAGTTCGTTGAACAGCACCCGGCCCAGCGTGGTCTCGATGGTCCACGCGTCGCCGCGCCGCCATCCCTCCGGGAACAGCTCGGCTTCGAGGTCCTTGGGCGGACGCTGATCGGTCAGCCGGACCTTGATGTTCGACCGCACGGTCAGCTCACCACGATCGACCGCCATCTGCGCCTCGGCCGGCGAGGAGTACACGCCCGTCTCCGGTCCGTCGGCGGTGGCCGGCTGGTACTCGCCCTTGGCGCCTTCGTCGAAGCGGGTCAGGTAGTACAGGCCGGTCACCATGTCCAGGCGGGGCATGGCCAGCGGCCGGCCGGACGCCGGCGACAGGATGTTGTTCGAGGACAGCATCAGGATGCGGGCCTCGGCCTGCGCCTCCGCCGACAGCGGCAGGTGCACGGCCATCTGGTCACCGTCGAAGTCGGCGTTGAACGCTTCACAGACCAGCGGATGCAGCTGGATGGCCTTACCTTCCACCAGCTGCGGTTCGAAGGCCTGGATACCGAGGCGGTGCAGGGTCGGCGCACGGTTCAGCAGAACGGGATGCTCGGCGATGACCTCTTCGAGCACATCCCACACCTGCGGCCGCTGCCGCTCCACCATCCGCTTCGCGGATTTGATGTTCTGCGCATGGTTCAGGTCGACCAGCCGCTTCATCACGAACGGTTTGAAGAGCTCCAGCGCCATCAGCTTCGGCAGACCGCACTGGTGCAGTTTCAGCTGCGGGCCGACGACGATGACCGAACGACCGGAGTAGTCGACGCGCTTACCGAGCAGGTTCTGGCGGAACCGGCCCTGCTTACCCTTGAGCAGATCGCTCAGGGACTTCAGCGGACGGTTGCCCGGGCCGGTGACCGGCCGGCCGCGGCGGCCGTTGTCGAACAGCGCGTCCACGGACTCCTGCAGCATCCGCTTCTCGTTGTTGACGATGATCTCGGGCGCGCCGAGATCGATCAGTCGCTTGAGGCGGTTGTTGCGGTTGATCACGCGACGGTAGAGATCGTTCAGGTCCGAGGTGGCAAAACGGCCACCGTCGAGCTGAACCATCGGCCGCAGTTCCGGCGGGATCACCGGAACGGCGTCGAGGACCATCCCCATCGGCGAGTTGCCGTTGGCCTGGAAGGCAGCCACGACCTTGAGCCGCTTGAGCGCGCGCAGCTTCTTCTGACCCTTACCGCTGCGGATGGTCTCGCGCAGATTCTCGGCCTCGGCCTGGATATCGAAGTTCTCCATCAGCTTCTGGATGGATTCCGCACCCATCGCGCCGGTGAAGTATTCGCCGTAGCGGTCCTGCAGCTCGCGGTAGAGCACCTCGTCCACGATGAGCTGTTTGGGGGCCAGCTTGGTGAAGGTGTTCCAGATCTCCTCGAGCCGGTCCAGCTCCCGCTGGGCGCGGTCGCGGAGCTGCTTCATCTCGCGCTCGCCACCGTCCTTCACCTTGCGGCGGACGTCGGACTTGGCGCCTTCGGCCTCCAGCTCGGCCAGATCGGCCTCGAGCTTCTGGGCCCGGGCCTCGAGATCGGCGTCACGCTGATCGGTGACGGTCTTCTTCTCGACCTCCATCTCGGCTTCGAGGGTCGACAGCTCGTTGTGCCGCATCTCGTCGTCGACAGCGGTGATGACGTAGGCGGCGAAGTAGATGATCTTTTCCAGATCCTTCGGCGCCAGATCGAGCAGGTAACCGAGCCGGCTCGGCACACCCTTGAAGTACCAGATGTGGGTGACCGGGGCGGCCAGTTCGATATGGCCCATCCGCTCACGGCGCACCTTGGCGCGGGTCACCTCGACGCCGCAGCGTTCACAGATGATGCCCTTGAAGCGGACGCGCTTGTACTTACCGCAGTAGCACTCCCAGTCCCGGGTGGGACCGAAGATCTTCTCGCAGAACAAGCCGTCCTTCTCCGGCTTGAGCGTGCGGTAGTTGATGGTCTCCGGTTTCTTCACCTCGCCGTAGGACCAGTTACGGATGTCCTCGGCGGTGGCCAGGCCGATCCGGAGTTCATCGAAGAAGTTGACGTCTAGCACGTAACTTCCTTTCCCCTGTGCGGGTCGAATACGAGCAAAAGTTCTCTAGTGGAGTTCGAACGCGGTGGCCGGGTGCCGAGCCGTAATCCGGTACGGCACCCGGCCAACGCCCTAGTTCGCCAGATCGTCGACGGTGGCCGCTTCGTTCCGGGACAGGTTGATGCCCAGGTTGGCCGCCGCCCGCTCCAGATCCTCGTCGTCGCCGTCGCGCATCTCGATCGCGGCGCCGTCGGAGGACAGCACCTCGACATTGAGGCACAGCGACTGGAGTTCCTTGAGCAGAACCTTGAACGATTCCGGAATGCCCGGCTCCGGAATGTTCTCGCCCTTGACGATCGCCTCGTAGACCTTCACCCGGCCCACCACGTCGTCGGACTTGATGGTCAGCAGTTCCTGCAGGGTGTAGGCGGCGCCGTAGGCCTGCATGGCCCAGCATTCCATTTCGCCGAAACGCTGACCACCGAACTGCGCCTTACCACCCAGCGGCTGCTGCGTGATCATCGAGTACGGGCCGGTCGAGCGGGCGTGGATCTTGTCGTCGACCAGGTGGTGCAGCTTCAGGATGTACATATAGCCGACGGCCACCGGGTACGGGAACGGTTCGCCGGACCGGCCGTCGAACAGCATCGCCTTACCGTCGTCGTTGACCATGCGCTCACCGTCACGGTTGGGCAGGGTCGAGGCGAGCAGACCGGTCAGCTCCTCTTCACGCGCACCGTCGAAGACCGGGGTGGCGATATTGGAGTCGGCCGGGGCACCCAGCATCTGCTCGGGCAGCGCCTGCGCCCAATCCGGGCGGGTGCCGTCGGCGGCGATATCGACCTTCCAGCCCGCCTTACCGATCCAGCCGAGGTGGGTTTCCAGGATCTGGCCGATATTCATACGACGCGGCACACCGTGGGTGTTCAGGATGATGTCGACCGGGGTGCCGTCCGGCAGGAACGGCATATCCTCGGTCGGCAGGATCTTGCCGATAACACCCTTGTTGCCGTGGCGGCCGGCCAGTTTGTCGCCGTCCTGGATCTTGCGCTTCTGCGCGACGTACACCCGGACCAGCTCGTTCACGCCCGGAGGCAGATCGTCGTCGTCCTCACGGGAGAACACGCGGATACCGATGACCTTGCCGGATTCACCGTGCGGCACCTTCAGCGAGGTATCGCGCACCTCGCGCGCCTTCTCACCGAAGATCGCGCGCAGCAGCCGCTCCTCGGGGGTCAGCTCGGTTTCACCCTTCGGGGTGACCTTGCCGACCAAGATATCGCCGTCGCGGACCTCCGCACCGATACGTACGATGCCCCGCTCGTCCAGATCGGCCAGCACCTCGTCGGAGACGTTCGGGATGTCCCGGGTGATCTCCTCGGCGCCCAGCTTGGTATCGCGGGCGTCGATCTCGTGCTCTTCGATATGGATCGAGGTGAGGACATCGTCCTCCACGAGGCGCTGCGACAGGATGATCGCGTCCTCGTAGTTGTGGCCTTCCCACGGCATGATCGCGACGAGCAGGTTCTTGCCCAGCGCCATCTCACCGTTCTCGGTGCACGGCCCGTCGGCCAGGACCTGGCCGAACTCGACCCGCTGCCCCTCGTCCACGATCGGCCGCTGGTTGGCGCAGGTGCCCTGGTTGGAGCGGGCGAACTTACGCATCCGGTAGCTGCGGCGGGTGCCGTCGTCGTGCATGACGGTGATGTAGTCGGCGGAGACCTCCTCCACCACACCGGGCTTCTCGTTCACGACCACATCGCCGGCGTCGACCGCGGCACGCAGCTCCATGCCGGTGCCCACCACGGGCGCCTCGGAACGGATCAGCGGTACGGCCTGACGCTGCATGTTCGCGCCCATGAGGGCACGGTTGGCGTCGTCGTGTTCGAGGAACGGGATCATGGCGGTCGCCACCGACACCATCTGGCGCGGCGAGACATCCATGTAGTCGACCTCGGCCGGGGAGACGAACTCCATCTCCTCGTTGCCCTTACGGGCCAGGATGCGATCCTCGACGAACCGCCCGTCGGCGCCGACCACCGAATTGGCCTGGGCACGGGTGTGCCGGTCCTCTTCGTCGGCGGTCAGGTACACGACCTCGTCGGTGACCACGCCGTCGATGACTTTCCGATACGGCGTCTCGATGAAGCCGAACGGGTTGACCCGCGCATACACCGCGAGCGAGCCGATCAGGCCGATGTTCGGGCCTTCCGGGGTCTCGATCGGGCACATGCGGCCGTAATGAGACGGGTGAACGTCGCGGACCTCGAGGCCTGCGCGTTCACGCGACAGACCACCCGGGCCCAGCGCGTTGAGGCGGCGCTTGTGGGTCAGGCCGGACAGCGGGTTGTTCTGGTCCATGAACTGCGACAGCTGCGAGGTGCCGAAGAACTCCTTGATCGCCGCCACGACGGGACGGATGTTGATCAAGGTCTGCGGCGTGATGGCCTCGACGTCCTGGGTGGTCATGCGCTCACGCACGACGCGTTCCATCCGGGACAGGCCCACGCGGATCTGGTTCTGGATCAGTTCACCGACGGTACGGATACGACGATTGCCGAAGTGATCGATATCGTCGACCTCGACCGGGACCTCGACGCCGCCGGGGACAGTCATCGTGCGATCCCCCTGGTGCAGACGCACCAGGTATTCGATGATGGCGACGATATCGTCCTTGGTCAGCACCGAACCGGTCACCGGGACGCCGGCGTTCACGCCCAGCTTCTTGTTGACCTTGTACCGGCCGACCCGGGCCAGGTCATAGCGCTTCTCCTTGAAGAACAGATTCTCGAGGAGGGTCTGCGCGGATTCCTTGGTCGGCGGCTCGCCCGGACGCAGTTTCCGGTAGATATCGAGCAGTGCCTCGTCCTGGCCGGCGGTGTTGTCCTTCTCCAGGGTGGACATCATGATCTCGGAGAAGCCGAAACGCTCGGCGATCTCCTCGTTGGTCCAGCCGAGGGCCTTGAGCAGGACGGTGACCGGCTGGCGGCGCTTACGGTCGATTCGCACACCGACGGTATCGCGCTTGTCGACATCGAACTCCAGCCAGGCGCCGCGGCTCGGGATGACCCGGACGCTGTGCAGATCCTTTTCGGTGCTCTTGTCGACCGACTGGTCGAAGTAGACACCCGGCGAACGGACCAGCTGGGACACCACGACGCGCTCGGTGCCGTTGATGACGAAGGTGCCCTTATCGGTCATCATCGGGAAATCACCCATGAAGACCGTCTGGCTCTTGATCTCGCCGGTGTTGTTGTTGATGAACTCCGCGGTGACGAACAACGGCGCCGCGTAGGTCATGTCCTTGTCTTTGCACTCGTCGAGAGAGGCCTTGACCTCTTCGAAGCGTGGGTCGGAGAAGGACAGGGACATCGAGCCCGAGAAATCCTCGATCGGAGAGAGCTCCTCGAGGACTTCTTCGAGCCCGCCGACCAGCCCGCCGTCGCCGCGAGCGGCTGCGCGCTCACGCCATTCCGGCGTGCCGACCAGCCAGGCGAAAGATTCCGTTTGTAGATCGAGAAGTCCGGGCACCTCCAGCGGCTCCCGGAGCTTCGCGAAAGACACCCGCAACGGAGCCCCGGGGATACCTCCGGAAACTCCCAGCTTCGTATTGGCGCTTGTCTGGGTGGAGACTGCCAAGATGCGTCCTTCCAGCACCTCACGCGCGTCGCGTGGTGGTCCGCGACCGTCGCTTGTCTGCTACATTTTGGGATTCTCGCTGGTCACGACCCGAACGAGACTCGAACAGCAAACAACGGAAGCAACACCGGAAGGGTGGAACTTTCGTAGTGCGATCAAGGTATGGACAGGAGGCAGCCAGCGCAACGTCCAAACCTACACCTACCTATACGGAGGTGTCAAAGTACCACCCCCACGAACCGCTGCGCGGCTGACGCGCCGGGCCGGTTTCGCTGGCTGCGTTCCGGGCCACGGCCGGGCCGCCGAGGTAGGCGATTCGGCATGGGTGGTCGTGCACTACCGAGGCAACTCATGCTGCCTCCAATAGCGTGACTGGTCCGGCGAAACTCGTCAAGTGCCCGTGCCGACCTGGTGCTCTGCCGGATCGCCTGTCGCACTACAAGATCAGCGGCAACGGCCCGGAACGAGCCGGCGGCGGCGCGGGCGCGTCGCCCGGGCGAGGAAAACGAACAGCGCGCCGGGTGCGAAACCCGACGCGCTGCTTCTCGCCAGCGAGCTGATCAGACCTTGGGATACTGCATCGTGTCGAAGTCCGAGCCCGGGAAATCGTTACCTTGATCACCCGCGCCGAGCTGCTGCCCGGAGTTGTAGGACATGACCATCGTCTCGTCCGCCTCGTCGAGCGATTCACGGATGGCGGACTGCGCGGCGTGCGGCAGGGTGTGCATGATCTCGCGCACCCGGTTCTTCCGCCGCTGGACGGCCTGCCGTACCGGCATACCCGGCTCCGCCTTCATCTGCGGAATGATGCCTTCGACCTCTTCGGCTCCGCCGTGATGGTGCCCGGCGTCCACGAGCGCCTGCTCCCGCGCCATCTGAGCCTCGTCCTTCTCCTCGGACATACCGATGGGCCCGATCATGCGGCCGTTGAGGAACTGCTTCACCACCGGCTCATCGCTGGTCAGCAACACCTCACGGGGGCCGAACATCACGAGCTGGCGGCGGAAGAGCATGCCGATGTTGTCGGGCACCGTCCGCGCCAGGTTGATGTTGTGCGTCACGATCAGGATCGTGGCGTCGATCTGGGCGTTGATATTGATCAGCAACTGGCTGAGATATGAGGTACGCACCGGATCCAGGCCCGAGTCGGGCTCGTCGACCAGGATGATCTGCGGATCGAGCACCAGCGCACGCGCCAGACCGGCACGTTTACGCATACCACCGGAGATCTCGCCGGGCAGTTTGCCCTCGGCGCCGAGGAGGCCGGTCATTTCCAGCTTCTCCATGACGATCTTGCGGACCTCGGACTCCGATTTCTTGGTGTGCTCGCGCAGCGGGAAGGCCACATTGTCGAAGAGATTCATCGAACCGAACAACGCGCCGTCCTGGAACAGCACGCCGAACAGTTTGCGAATCTCGTAGAGCTCCTTGTTCGAGCAGGTGGTGATATCGGTATCACCGATGTAAATGGATCCGCGCTCCGGCCGCAGCAGGCCGATGAGCGATTTCAGGAATACGGACTTACCGGTACCCGACGGGCCCAGCAGCGCGCTGACCTCACCGGCAGGCAGGGTAAGAGAAACGTCCTGCCAAATCCGCTGTGAACCGAACGACTTGGTTGCACCCTCGGTCCTGACCTCGACGCCCACGCCAACCTCCACATTTCTCAGCGAGCTACCCACTTTGCACCGCTGACCCGGTAGCGGTGCGTCACGTCACAGTGGGTCCGGCCACTGTAACTCATGGGACCGCGGTAACACACCCGACCTGACTGAAGAGTAACCATCGCCGGAGGTCCCCACACCGCAGAATCGCGGTTAACCAGCAACCAAAAAAATGGGCGGCTCCCGCAGGAACCGCCCATTTTTCGATGCTGCAGCGTGGACCGGTCAGGACCGGAGGCGGCAGCGAAGCGCCACCACGCAGGGCCCTCGCCCACGCTCAGTAGCCACAGCTCGGAATTACTTGACCGAAACCTTGGCGCCGGCGCCTTCCAGCTTCTCCTTGGCAGCGTCGGCGGCTTCCTTGGCCACCTTCTCCAGGATCGGCTTCGGGGCACCCTCGACGAGGTCCTTGGCTTCCTTCAGGCCCAGGCCGGAAACGATCTCGCGGACCACCTTGATGACCTGGATCTTCTTATCGCCGGCACTCTCGAGGATGACGTCGAACTCGTCCTGCTCCTCGGCGGCCTCGGCGGCGGCCGGGGCGGCACCGGCGGCCGCGACGGCAACCGGAGCAGCGGCGGTGACCTCGAACTTCTCCTCGAACTTCTTGACGAAGTCCGACAGCTCGAGCAGGGTCATGCTGCCGAAGGTTTCGAGCAGCTCGTCAACGTTGGCCATTGTTGTTTCCTTTCGATAGTGAATGTCTGTGCGGGCGAGCCGTGATCGACCGTTCCGCGGAAAATGCGGACCTCAGCGGAGTCGCCGGCTGTTTACTCTGCGGCGGCTTCGCCGCCGGTGGCCTGCTTCTTGTCCTGCAGCGCGGCGGCCAGGCGGGCCACCTGCGAAGCGGGAGCATTGAAGAGACCGGCGGCCTTGGCCAGGTTGCCCTTCATGGCACCGGCCAGCTTGGCCAGCAGGACCTCGCGGGACTCCAGATCGGCGATCCGCTCGACCTCGGACACGGACAGCGGCGCACCGTCCATGTAGCCGCCCTTGATGACCAGCGCCTTGTGATCCTTGGCGAAGGTCTTGAGCGCCTTGGCCGCCTCGACGGGTTCACCGGAGATGAACGCGATCGCGGTGGGTCCGACGAACAGATCGTCCAGGCCCTCCACACCGGCCTCGGCCGCAGCGCGCTTCACCAGGGTGTTTTTGGCGACGGAGTACGTGGTGTCGGCACCGAGCGCACGGCGCAGTTCGGTGAGGGCACCGACGGACAGGCCACGGTATTCCGTGATAACTGCTGCCGTCGAGCCCTTGAACTGCTCAGTGATCTCCGCGACCGCGGTAACCTTCTCGGGTTTCGCCATACTTCGCCTCCTCTCTGATGTCGGTTCGGGATTGCCCTACCGCATCAGGGGCCGGCGAAAGAACAAGCGCCCCGAACGCAGAGCGTTCCGGGGCGCGAAAAAGTATCCGGCACAGCGAAATCCTGTGCTCACTACCGGCCTCGGCTCTCCCTGCGTGGGCCGCCGGCACTCTCGCCGGACCTTCGGCCGATTCCGTACGGGATCGGCAGACCTACGGTCTTCGGTAGAACAGATTGGGTGGTGTCGAACTGGTCGACAACCTGGATAAGCGTACCTGCTGAGGCCCTGTCCTGGCAAAACGGCCCATTCGAAGGCGCCGAAACGACGGTAGCGGTGGGAACGGTTGTCCCGTTCCCACCGCTACCGATGTACTTGCCGTGCGCCTTACGCGGTCGCGTCCTCGTCGAGGAGGTTGCGGGTGCGGTTCGGGTCCACCGGGATGCCCGGTCCGGTGTTCGTCGAAACCGTCACCTTCTTGACGTAACGCCCCTTGGCCGTCGACGGCTTGGCACGCAGGATCTCGTCCAGCGCGGCGCCGTAGTTCTCCACCAGCTTGTTGTCGTCGAAGGACGCCTTGCCGATGACGAAGTGCAGGTTGGCCTGCTTGTCTACGCGGAAGTTGATCTTGCCGCCCTTGATGTCGTTGACCGCCTTGGTCACATCGGTGGTGACCGTACCTGTCTTCGGGTTCGGCATCAGACCGCGCGGGCCCAGGACACGCGCGATCCGGCCGACCTTGGCCATCTGGTCGGGGGTGGCGATCGCGGCGTCGAAGTCCAGCCAGCCGCCCTGGATCCGCTCGATCAGATCCTCGGCGCCGACGGCGTCCGCACCGGCAGCTTCGGCCTCGGCGGCCTTCTCACCGGCCGCGAACACGATGACGCGGGCGGTTTTACCGGTGCCGTGCGGCAGGTTCACCGTGCCGCGCACCATCTGATCGGCCTTACGGGGATCCACACCGAGCCGCACGGCGACCTCGACGGTCGCATCGGTCTTGGTGGTGGCGGTCTCCTTGGCCAGCCGCGCGGCGGCCAGCGGGGAGTACAGCTTGTCGCGATCGACCTTCTCGGCCGCGGCGAGATACGCCTTGCTTCGTTTTGCCATGTTTCTCTGTCCTTGTCCGTGGTTCAGCTGTGGTTATCGGGCCTGGCCGGCCCTCCCACCGAATGCAGGATCATCGATCCTCAGCCTTCGACAGTGATACCCATCGAGCGCGCGGTTCCGGCGATGATCTTGGCCGCCTGATCGATATCGTTGGCGTTCAGATCTTCCTGCTTGGTCTTGGCGATCTCGCGCACCTGATCCATGGTCACCGTGGCGACCTTGTTGCGATGCGGCTCGGCCGAGCCCTTCTGCACACCGGCAGCCTTCAGCAGCAGCTTGGCGGCAGGCGGGGTCTTCAGCTTGAAGTCGAAGGACCGATCCTCGTACACCGAGATCTCGACCGGCACCACATTGCCGCGCTGCGATTCGGTCGCGGCGTTGTAGGCCTTGCAGAACTCCATGATGTTGACGCCGTGCTGGCCGAGCGCCGGGCCCACCGGCGGAGCCGGATTCGCCTGGCCGGCCTGGATCTGAAGCTTGATGATCCCGGCGAGCTTCTTCTTCTTGGGGGGCATCTTTCTTTCCTAGTTGTGTGGTGTTCCTTGCGCTCTGCAAGGTCCGGCCCGGGACACAACCGCCCCGGGAGGCACAGGCGCCGCCGCTAGATCTTGGCGACCTTGGTGAATTCCAGCTCGACCGGCGTCTCGCGACCGAAGATCGAGACCAGCACCTTGAGCTTCTGCTGTTCGGCATTGACCTCGGAGATGGTGGCGGGCAGCGTCGCGAACGGACCGTCCATCACCGTGACCGATTCGCCGACCTCGAAATCGACCTCGATGGCCGGTTTGGCCGGGGTCTCGCCGGCGGTTTCCGGAGAGGCCGCGGCGGCAGCGGGCGCGGGCGCCTTCTTCTGCTGGGAGGCCGGGACCAGGAATTTCACCACTTCGTTGATGGTCAGCGGCGAAGGACGCGAGGTGGCACCGACGAACCCGGTGACGCCGGGGGTGTTACGCACCGCACCCCAGGATTCGTCGTTCAGATCCATCCGGACCAGGATGTAGCCCGGCAGCACCTTGCGGTTGACGCTCTTACGCTGACCGTTCTTGATCTCGGTGACCTCTTCCGTGGGCACCTCGACCTGGAAGATGTAATCCTCCAGATCCAGGTTCTGCACACGGGTCTCGAGGTTGGTCTTCACCTTGTTCTCGTAGCCGGCGTAGGAGTGGATGACGTACCAGTCGCCGGGAGCACGCCGCAGCACGGCCTTCATCTGCTCGACCGGATCCGGCTCGTCTTCCTCGGCGGATGCGGGTGCGACTTCGTCGGCAGCCTCGGGCGCGGCGTCGGACGCCGGCTCCTCGACGTGTACAGCGGCCTCCTCGGCCGTCTGATCGTCGACCGGGAACTCGTCGGTGGTGTCGTTCTCCGGGGTGCTCACTGGGCACTCGCTTCCTGTGTCGTCACGTGCATCCTCTGCGTGCCGGGTTCGGGCGCGGCGGTCTTGTCTGGCGTCCGGCCCGCGGGCGCGGATCGGGGCACCGGCGCCGATATCGCCTGGCTAGCCGAACAACCAGTCGACACCCTTGATGAACGCCAGATCCAACCCGCTGATGAACGCGACCATGAAGATCACGAACACCAGAACAACGGTCGTATAGGTGATCATCTGCTTCCGGTTGGGCCAGATAACCTTCCGCAGTTCCGCGATCACCTCACGCAGGAACTTGAACAAACGCTTGAACGGATTCCGGGGCCGCTCCCGATCGGCTCGGCCGGACTTCTTCTCGTCCTTACGCGCCGCCCGATCGATGGTCGCGATCGAACCGGTATCGGACGCGCCCGACGTGGCGGACCGACCCCGCCGAGCGGAGCGCTTTCCGCTCGGCCGCTGCGCGGCGGCGGTGTCATCCCGCTCGTCGGTCACGTCGATCCTCTCTCATCGCCGGGAATCCTGGGCAGGGGCGACAGGACTTGAACCTGCAACCTGCGGTTTTGGAGACCGCTGCTCTGCCATTTGAGCTACGCCCCTTCGGCCGAACCGGACACTTGCGTGCGATCCGGCCACACTGCGGTATTCAGTTATCGGTGCTGTGGTCACACAACACGCGCGCCGCTCCGGCAGATGCCGGCCCCGTCGGCGGGACCGGTTGACCGGTTGACCCGAGCCTACTCAGCCGGTGCGGCCGATGCTCGAGAACCCCGCCTGGAACCAGCCTTGCAGAGCAGCGCGCATCGGCTGGTGACCCCAGAAACCCGAGTGTACGGCACGGCTGGCTACGGAAGCCAATCAGGGGCGCTCGACCAGGTCAGGACAACTGGACGGTTGCTGTGGCCCGGCCGAAAATCTTGCGTCCACCGGATTTGGCCACGATGGCGATCACCGCGGTCCGGGTTTCCGGATCGACGGACTTGATCTTGCCGGTGAACTCGACCTCGGCCGGTTCGGTAGCGCTCACGAATACCGGACTGGTGAACCGGACGTTGTACTCCTTGACCGCGCCCGGATTGCCCAGCCAGGACGTGACGAATCCGCCGCCCAAGCCCATGGAGAGCATGCCGTGGCCGACACAGGTCTCCAGATCCACCAGCTTCACGACCTCGTCGCTCCAGTGGATGGGGTTGGCATCGCCGGATACGCCGGCGTAGTTCACCAGATCGCCGCGGGTGAGCCGCACGATCCGGGCCGGCAGCTCGTCGCCGACGGAGACCTCGTCGAAGGCACGCGCGAAACGGGTGGCCACGGCCTTTTCCGCCGCCGGGGCCGGCGGGGCAGGATGCGAGCGGGGTGTGTGATCCGGCATGGAGGCTTCCATCCCGTGCATCAGGACCTTGCGCACCGCATCGTTGAGGTTGGGATCGATATCACCGCCACTACGGCCGACCAGGGTGGTGTAGGTGGTGAGCACCACCTCGTCGTGCTGATCGGTGACGATGTTCTTGGTGACGATGATGTCGCCGCCGAAGGCCTGACGGAACGAATGCAGATAGACGTCGCAGGTCAACCGGTCACCCACCAGGATCGGGCGGTGGAATTCCAGGATCTGGTCGGTCTGCATGATCTGGCTCAGGTCGTAGCCGGTGACGACCGTCTCGAAGAGTTTGCGCTGCGCCAGGATGCCGACCAGAGAGATGAAGGTCAGCGGAGCGACCAGACCGTCGTAGCCGTACTCCAGCGCGATATCTTCGTCCCAGTGCACCGGGTGGCTGTCCTGTACGGCACGGGCGTACTCGCGGACCTTCTCGCGGCCGACCTCGTAGTAGTCGTCCACGCGATAGTGGTGCCCGACCATAGCGGCCGCGTGGGCGGCGGGGTCGAACTCCGCTTCCATCGTGGCCACTTCGTCTGTTCCGGTGTTCGTTGTCACGGGAGGACTGTACCTATCTGACCCCGCAGCACGGAGTCTGCGTCGATTCAGCATGCGCGAGGGCCCTGCGTGGTGACACTTCGCTACCGCCTCCAGGCCTGACTCGCCCATGCTGGTTGGCGGCTGGACGTCAGCCCAGTAGGTGGTAGCCGGCGTAGCCGAGTGGGAGACCGCACAGCCGCCCGATCAAGAACCGCGGCCCATTGCCGGCCGCGAACGGGCGGAAAGCCCGCCCAGGAGAAAACAATAGCTGTAGCGAGCCGAACAGGCGCGTCACGGCGCGGCGATCACGACGATGCGAAAGCCGCAAATCGTATCGATCGGCGTCACCCGGCCCACCCCGGCAGGCGATGCGCCGCCGTCGGAGCGGCGACGCCACATGCCAAGGGTCAGCGGGATTCGCGATGGGCGCGGTGCGTACCGCAGTTCGGGCAGAACTTCTTCAGCTCCAGCCGATCCGGGTCATTGCGCCGGTTCTTCTTGGTGATGTAGTTGCGATGCTTGCACTGCTCGCAGGCCAAGGTGATCTTTGGCCGGACATCGGTGGACTTCGCGGCCACGATATGCCTTCTTTCCGGTCAACCAGAGGGTCAATCAGTATGGGTAGCGATGGCCGGACTCGAACCGGCGACACAACGATTATGAGTCGTTTGCTCTACCGCCTGAGCTACACCGCCTTATGCGCCATCTGCGACGGCGACGTCGCGGCTTGGAGTGCCGAGTCGGACACCACCGGCAATCCGGCGAGCCCCCTAACGGAATCGAACCGTTGACCTTTTCCTTACCATGGAAACGCTCTGCCGACTGAGCTAAGGGGGCGCGACTTCTCCGCAGCGGAACCGGATGATCTCCCGCCCGTTGCCTCGAAGACTTGAACGAGAGTACACACTTACCGCCGACAGCACCAAACCGGGTGGTCAGAGCATATTTTTCGGTTGTACCGAAACGGTCGGGGGACCCCGGGAACGACAGAGCCCCCGCCGGATTTCACCGGCGGGGGCTCGTGGTGGCAGGTGTAGGATTCGAACCTACGTAGGCTTTCACCGACAGATTTACAGTCTGCTCCCATTGGCCGCTCGGGCAACCTGCCTGGAACCGCACCCGGCGATCTCGCGATCACTTTTCGAGTGCGCTGAGCAGAATACAACGAACCCGCACCCGGAACGCAAACCGGCTGGCCAGATCGCCCGATCGACCGATCGACACGATCGCCCGACCCGCTCATGCTGTGCCACTTCGCGAACGAGGTAGCTTGCGTAAGCACTCAGGGTGATCCAACAGCGAACAGGAGCGCAGTGTGGCCGATTCATCATTCGATATCGTCAGCAAGGTCGAACGGCAGGAGGTCGACAACGCGCTGCATCAGGCCGAGAAGGAACTGAACACGCGTTACGACTTCCGGGGAACGGGCGCGGGCATCGAATGGTCGGGCGAGGACAAAGTGGTGCTCACCGCCGAATCCGAGGAGCGCGTCAAAGCCGCACTCGAGGTTTTCAAGGAGAAGCTGATCCGCCGGGATATCTCCCTCAAAGCCTTCGATGCCGGCGAACCGGTCGCCTCGGGCAAAACCTACAAGGTCACCGGTTCGCTGATCCAGGGCATCGACGCCGAACATGCGAAGAAGATCTCCAAGAAGATCCGCGACGAAGGCCCGAAGGGCGTCAAGGCGCAGATCCAGGGCGACGAACTGCGCGTGACCAGTAAGAAACGCGACGATCTGCAGGCTGTGATCTCTCTGCTGAAGGGCGAGGATTTCGGAATTGCGCTGCAGTTCGTGAACTACCGCTAGAACCGCTCAGCGCCGCCCGGCCATCTGTTCCAGCCGTGCGATCCGGTCGGACATCGGCGGATGTGTGGAGAACAACCGGGCCATCCGATCACCGGCCCGGAACGGGTTGGCGATCATGAGATGCGATTGTGCGGTGAGCCGGGGTTCGGGCGGCAGCGGCGCCGCCTGTACCCCGCGCTCCAATTTGCGTAGCGCCGAAGCCAGCGCCAGCGGATCGCCGGTCAGCTCCGCACCCGATTCGTCGGCCTGATATTCGCGGGAACGCGAAACCGCCAGTTTGATCAGACCGGCGGCAATGGGCCCCAGCAGCGATACCAGCAGCACTCCGATGAAATTCGGGCCGGAACCGCCCCGATTACCACCGAACGCGGCCGCGAAATAGGCGAAATTCGCCAGACCGGATATCACCGCCGCCATCGCGCCGGCGACCGAAGAGATCAGAATATCCCGGTTGTACACGTGGGACAGTTCGTGCCCGAGCACCGCCCGCAATTCCCGCTCGTCCAGAATCTGCAGGATCCCGCTGGTACAGCACACCGCCGCATGCCGCGGATTACGCCCGGTCGCGAACGCATTCGGCGCATTCGTAGGACTTATGTACAGACGCGGCACGGGTTGCCGCGCGGTGGTCGCCAGCTCGCGCACGATGCGATAGATCACCGGCGCCTCGAGCTCACTCACCGGCTGCGCACGCATCGCTTTCAGCGCGAGTTTATCGCTGTTGAAATACGCATAACCGTTCATCGCCACGGCGAGTACCACCGCGATCACCAGAATGGTGGTGTTCCGGAACGCTGCGCCCGCCAGCACGATGAGCGCGGAAAGACCGACCATGAGCCCGAACGTTTTGAACCCATTCGCAAACCCGTGCCCGTGCATAGCACTCCTGTATAGGTGACGCGCTCAGACGCGCGAATTTCGGCCAGAACCGCTACACGGGCTCAACGACCGAACCGGCGCCGGAGTTCCGGCGCCCACGCCGCACTTCCGGCCGGGCAATGCGGGCGGAACCGATCCCCACCCCACCCGGCAGCGACTCGAGTTCGGCAATACCCGTGACGGGCTCGAGCCTCCAAGGTCCAATGCAGCCGATGCAAAAGGTTCGCCCTTCATAACCCCGCCAGCCGACGCAACGAGAAACGGCTCAGCCGACCCGTTCGGTCGTGTACTGAACCAGCCGCACCAGGGCATCGTTTGCCGGGCCCGCCGGGAGCGCCTTCAGTTCCGCGTGAGCGATATCGCTGTACTCCCGCAGTTTCTCCTTGGCCTGCGTCATGCCCGGGGAACGGCCGAGCAGTTCGAGGGCTTCGGCCACCTCGTCGTCCGATTCCAGGGGGTGGTCCAGCAGGGTGCGCAGGCGGTCGCCGTCGGCGCCGGGTTCGCGCAGGGCATATAGGACCGGAAGCGTATGCACACCTTCGCGCAGGTCCGTTCCGGGGGTTTTACCCGACTGCGCGGAGACCGACGAGATATCGATGATGTCGTCGGAGATCTGGAAGGCGGTGCCCACCGCGTCACCGAGGCGGGCGAGACGCTCCACATGGTCGAGATCGGCGCCGGAGAACGTACCGCCGAAGCGGCCGGAGGCCGCGATCAGCGAACCCGTCTTCTCCCACACCACCTTCAGGTAGTGCGCGACCGGATCGGCGGCTTCGCGGGCACCCATGGTTTCGCGCATCTGGCCGGTGACCAGTTCGGCGAACGTTTCCGCGATGATGCGCACCGCGTCCGGGCCGAGGGTGGAGGTGAGGCGGGAGGCATGGGCGAACAGGTAGTCACCGGCCAGGATCGCCACGCTGTTACCCCAGCGCGAATTCACGCTCGGTGCGCCGCGCCGCATGGTGGCCTCGTCCATCACATCGTCGTGGTAGAGCGTGGCCAGATGTACCAGTTCGACGACCGTGCCCGCGGTGATGAGCTCCGGATCGTCGGGGCGCGGGCCGAGCTGGCCGGTCAAGATGGTGAACAGCGGGCGGAACCGCTTCCCCCCGGCCCTGGCCAGATGCAGCGCGGCTTCCTGCAGGAACGACGCCCCGTCCGACAATTCCTCGACCAGTAACCCCTCCACCCGGTCGAGACCCTCGCGCACTGTCGCGGCGAGGGCGGCGTCTCCGAGGTCCACCCCCGCCACCACCGTGCCGGCTTCGCTCACAGCAGATGTGCTCATACCTTCTCCCAAGGACGCGTCCGACCCCACGGTGATGAACCTAGCGTGTCCATGCCGCAGCGCCCATGAACACCGTCACTGTATTGACCGTACCGCCATCGACATCGCAGACCGCGGCCTGTAACTATTGTCCGCATGGGTGCACCCGAAGCCACACCAGCCGATAGCGACCGGGGGCCGCTGCCCGCACATGTGCAGGTGCTGGTGGTGGGTGCCGGGCCCGCCGGTTCCGCGTCCGCGGCCTGGGCGGCCCGGGCGGGTCGCGATGTGCTGCTGCTCGATTCCGCGGTGTTCCCTCGTGACAAGACCTGCGGGGACGGGCTGACCCCGCGCGCCACCGCGGAGCTCGAACATCTGGGTCTGGGTGAATGGGTGCGCGCACATACCGTCAACCACGGTTTGCGGATGACCGGCTTCGGCCGTGAGGCCCTGCTGCCGTGGCCGGCCGGTTCCTTCCCGACCTACGGCAGTGCGATACCGCGTACCGAACTGGACGACAAACTCCGCGAAACTGCCGTGAAATCCGGGGCCCGGATGTTCGACGGCACCAAGGTCGTCGACGTGGTACGCGACGGTGACCGGGTCGCCGGGGTGGTGGTGCGCACCGGAGAGCAGACCGCCGAGATCCGCTGCGAGACCTTGATCGTGGCCGATGGTGTCCGCTCCCCGGTGGGCAAGAAACTCGGCCGGACCTGGCACCGCAAATACGCGTACGGGGTGGCCGCGCGCGCCTATATAGCGTCCGGGCGCAGCGACGACCAGTGGATCACCTCGCATCTGGAGCTGCGTAACGCGCAGGGCGAACTGGTACCCGGCTACGGCTGGGTGTTCCCGCTCGCCAACGGTCAGGTGAATATCGGGGTCGGTTCGCTGGCGACCGAGCAGCGGCCCTCGCATATCGCGTTGAAACCCCTGCTGGAGCACTACACCGCGCAGCGCCGCGATGAATGGGAGCTCACCGGCCCGCTGCGGGCGGTGTCCTCGGCGCTGCTGCCGATGGGCGGGGCCGTCTCCGGTATCGCGGGCCGCAACTGGGTGCTGGTGGGCGACGCCGCCGGTTGTGTGAACCCGCTGAACGGCGAAGGTATCGACTATGGGTTGGAGGGCGGGCATATGCTCGCCGGCCTGCTGGACGAACCCGATCTGACCCGGTTGTGGCCGGATGTGCTGCGCCGCAAATACGGGCGCACCTACTCGGTGGCCCGCCGGATCGCCGGGCTGGCCACCCACCCGCGGATGGTGCCGATGGGCGGACCGCCGGTGATGCGCTCGAAACTGTTGCAGCGCACCGCCGTTCGAGTGATGGGTAATCTGGTCACCGATGAGGATCTGGACCTGACGGCGCGGGCGTGGCGTACGGCCGGGCGGGCATCGATGCGTTTCGACGAACTCGTTCCGTTCGGGTAGTCCACAATGGCAACGCGGCCGGTACCCGAGGATCTGCTCCCGCATCTGCGCCGGGCGCGTGATCTCATCGACCGCGAATACGCACAGCCGCTGGACCTCGACGGGATGGCCGCGGCGGCAGGGGTCTCGAAGTATCACTTCCTGCGCTGTTTCGCCGCGACCTACGGCCGCACGCCGGCACTGTATCTGGCCGAGCGGCGGATCGAGCGGGCCCAGGACCTGTTCCGCGCCACCAATACGACGGTGACCGAGGTATGCCTGCTCGTCGGGTACACCAGCCTGGGGTCGTTCTCGCGCAAGTTCACCGAACTGGTGGGAGTTTCACCGTCGGAGTACCAGGCGAAATTCGCCGACGGCGCGCCGCGGATCCCTGGCTGTTATGTGTTCATGCACGGGTTGTCCGACCGCCGGCCGGACACCGCAATTTCGGAGAAGCCACGGCGTTCGCGGCGCGCTTAGGCTCCTCTCATGACCCCGATCATCACCAACATTTCGCTGGTCACGGTGTACGTGACCGATCAGACCGAGGCGAAGAACTGGTACATCGATACCCTCGGATTCGTGGAGACCGCCGATGTGCAGATGGGCGACAACGGTTTCCGCTGGGTGACCGTGGCCCAACCGGACCATCCGGAACTCGAGGTGACCCTGATGGTGCCCGGCCCGCCCCTGGACGAAAACCTCGCCGAAGCGATCCGGCGGTCGCTGGCCAACGGCACCCACGGTTCGCTGGGGCTCACCACGAAGGACTGCCAGCAGGCCTACAAGGAGTTGACGGCCAAGGGCGTGGATTTCGTACAACCGCCGTCGGAGCGGCCCTACGGTGTGGAGGCCGTTTTCCGGGACAACTCCGGGAACTGGCTCGTGATGGTGGAGCCGAAGGAGTTCGACCCGGCCGCCGCGATGGAAGCACCCTGCGAAGAGCTCTGAGGTGCGGGCGCCCTGGTCAGCGAATGGGCGTCGACGAGCCCCGGAGTTCCGGACCGGGCCGGCTTCCCGAGGCGCTACGCTCTCCGCGCATCCGACGCGCATGGGTTGCCGCGCCCTCGGTACCGCGTTTCGCCCCCCGGGAGACCACGGGGGGAGGGGGGGGGGGGCCGGGGGCCCCCCGAACCCGGTGGAGGCGATCTTCTACGAGGATGACACCCCCGATCAGTGGAGCGGCTACGTGAACGCGAATGTCGATTTCTTCGACGAACTGGGTTCGCCCGGTGGCGCGACCAAGCTGGGCAAGGTTGATTACGATCCGCCGATCATCAAG
>NZ_JARWNW010000060.1 GCF_029868325.1 Nocardia carnea | reverse complement strand
CACCGTCGCCCATCATGCCGCGCGACAGCAGCGGATCGGCGGTCATCGGGTTCAGCCAGTCACAGACCTGGTAGGAGCTGATCCGTCCGGCGGCACCGGCCTGTGCGATCTGTTCTTCGAGAGCCGGATCCCACCAGATATGGAAGGTGTCGACTACAACACCTACGGTCTCTGCCGGGTACGGCTGCGCCATCGACAGCGCCTGTGCCAGTGTGGAAATCACAGCTCGGTCGGCACAGAACATGGGGTGCAGCGGCTCGAGAGCGAGGCGGACACCGCGTGCGGCGGCGTACGGGACGAGCAGTTCGAGCTGCTCACCCACCCTTGCCCGGGCGGCCGGGAGGTCGCGATCGGGCATACCGCCCACCACCATCACCAATTCCCGCGTACCCAGTGTCGCCGCGTCGTCGATGGCACGGCGGTTGTCGTCGAGTGCCGCCCGCCCGTCGCCGGGCTCGGTCAAGAAGCCGCCGCGGCACAGACTCGAGACACGTAACCCCGCGTCGGCGGCGATCTTCGCGGCGGTGGCGGCGCCGATTTCGTCGACCCGGTCGCGCCACAGCCCGATGGCGCCGAGCCCGGCCCGGGCGGCACCGTCCACTGCCTCTGCCAGGGTCCACCGCTTCGTCGTCACCGTGTTCAGCGACAGCGACCGGAACGGATCGGCCGGATCGAAAGCACGCTGCTGTGCCGCAACAGAAGTCATGATGTCAATCCGTTCAGTTCGAGGTAGACCCGCATACGGTGCGCGGCCAGTTCCGGATCCGACAGGAGCCCGGCCTTGTCCGCGAGCCGGAAAAGTTCGGCCAGATGGAGTACGGATCGACCCGTGGACAGCCCGCCCACCATCGAGAATCCGGGTTGTTTGTCGTTGAGCCAGGACAAGAACGCGATACCGGTCTTGTAGTAGTACGTGGGTGCGGCGAAAATGTGGCGCCCGAGTTCCTGTGTGGTGGTGAGGATATCCGCGGCACGGGTCGTATTGCCGTTGTCGAGTTCCTGTAGCGCGGTGGACGCGGCCGGATAGATCGCCGCGAAGATACCCAGCAGTGCATCCGAATGCCCATGCCGGTCACCGATGATCAGTTCCGGATAGTTGAAATCATCGCCGGTATACAACCGCACGCCCTCGGGTAGTGCGCGTCGCAATGCGATCTCGTGTGCTGCGTCGAGCAGTGAAACCTTCACTCCGTCGATCTTCGATCGGTTGTTCTCGATGAGCGTGCGGAACGTTTCGGTGGCGGCGTCGATATCGGCGCTGCCCCAGTATCCGTGCAGCGCGGGATCGAACATGGTGCCGAGCCAGTGCAGGATCACCGGCCGGTCCGCGTAGGCCAGCAGTTTCTCGTAGACGGATACGTAGTCGGCGGCCGAGCGCGCGACCTGGACCAGTGCCCGCGACGCCATCAGGATCACCTGGGCTCCGGCGTCGGTGACCACGTCGATCTGCTCGCGATACGCGTCGACGATCGCGGCGAGCCCGGCCGGTCCGGTGGGGAGGCCGGCGAGGTCGAGCTGGTCGGTCCCGGCTCCGCAGGCCAGCCGGCCTCCCGCCGATGCCGCCTCGGCACCGGATCGCCGGATCAATTCCGCGGTCGCCTGCCAGTCGAGGCCCATTCCGCGCTGCGCGGTGTCCATGGCGTCGGCGACGCCGAGTCCGTAGGACCACAGTTCGTGGCGGTAGGCCAGCGTCGCGTCCCAATCGACGGCTGCGGGCGCACCCGGTGTGTTGTCTGCCGTAGCGCGCGGAATCACGTGTGCGGCAGCGAAAGCCACGCGCGAGATGATCGGCTGTGTCGGCCGTGTCCACGCACCCGGCGCGCCGAGAACGTACGATTCCAGCCGTTCGTCGAGGGGCAGCGCGACCGACACACCTGTGGATGCCGCGGTCACAGGGTCACCTCCGGGATCTCGATCCGGCGACCTTCGGCGGAGCTGCGCAGTCCTAGTTCGGCGAGTTGCACCCCGCGGGCGGCGGAGAGCATTCCGTAGCGGTGCGGCCGTCCGTTCACCACATCGGTGAGGAACTCCTCCCACTGCACCTTGAACCCGTTGTCGAGCTCCGCGTTCGCCGGCACGTCCAACCACTGGTCACGGAACGGCTCGGTAACCGGGAGATCCGGATTCCAGACCGGTTTCGGTGTGTGGGAGCGATGCTGGGCAACACATTTGCGCAAGCCGGCGACAGCGGATCCGTGTGTTCCGTCGATCTGGAACTCGACGAGCTCATCGCGGTATACGCGTACTGCCCACGACGAGTTGATCTGGGCGATCACGCCGTTCTCCATCTCGAAGATCCCGTAGGCGGCATCGTCGGCGGTGGCCGGATACGGCTTGCCCTGTTCATCCCACCGGGTGGGGATGTGCGTGGCCGCCTTGGCGGTGACTGCCTCGACCTTGCCGAGCAAACCCTCGAGTACGTAGTTCCAGTGACAGAACATATCGACGACGATGCCGCCGCCGTCTTCGGCGCGGTAGTTCCAGCTGGGGCGCTGGGCGGGCTGGCCGTCGCCTTCGAAAACCCAGTATCCGAATTCGCCGCGCAGCGAGAGGATTCGACCGAAGAATCCTTCGTCGACGAGCCGGCGCAACTTCACCAGACCGGGTAGATAGAGCTTGTCATGGACGACTCCCGCGGTGATGCCGGCATTCGCGGCGATCCGGGCGAGTTCGACGGCTTCGGTCGAGGTTTCGGCGGTCGGTTTCTCGGTGAAGACGTGCTTACCCGCCTTCATCGCGGCAGCCAGGGCCTCGACGCGACGAGAGGTGACCTGCGCGTCGAAGTAGATATCGATCGACGGATCGGCGATCACGGCGGCGGCATCGGTACTCCATTCGGCGATGCCGTGGTGTTCGGCGAGTTCGGCCAGTTTGGCGGCATTGCGGCCGACGAGGACCGGCTCCACTCGGATACGGGTACCGTCCGGGAGCAGCAGTCCGCCGCTGTCGCGGATCGGGAGGATGGAGCGCACGAGGTGCTGGCGGTAGCCCATGCGGCCGGTGACGCCGTTCATGGCGATGCGGAGCGTGCGCTGCGGAGTGGAATCGGGCATGGCTGGGTGCCTCTTCTGATGTGCGTGGCCGACGACCGCGGAATGGGGTCGTGGACGGTGCGGAGAGCCGCACCTGCCGAGTGGACGAGTCAGCGTCGGAATGCGCTTTCCAAGCTATGCTAGTCCCGAAGTCCGGTCAACCCCGCGCACACGAGAAAACGAGGCACGAAGCCATGGCGGCTGTGAGATTGCAAGATGTCGCGACCCGGGCGGGCGTCTCCCAGGCGACCGCGTCCCGGGTACTCAACGGTTCGTCACGGGTACCCGGTGAAGGCGTCGCCGACCGGGTTCGCGCCGCCGCCGCCGAACTGGGCTACGTGGCAAACGCCCAGGCCCAGGCCCTTGCACGCGCCTCTACCGGCCTCATCGGACTCGTCGTGCACGATATCGCCGACCCCTACTTCTCCTCGATCGTCCAGGGCGTCCAGGCGGCGGCACGCAGAGCCGGCAAACTCGTCCTGCTGTCCAGCACGCAACGCGATTTCGATATCGAACGCGAATCCGTGAGCACCTTCATCTCGCATCGCGCCGATGCGATCATCCTGGCGGGCTCGCGCCAGAGCGGCGATCTCGACCGCGATCTCGAGAAAGATTGTGCGCGGTATCTGGACAACAACGGCAAGGTGGTCGTCATCGGACAGCCGCTACCATTCGGTGCTGCCGTGGAGCCCGAGAACCATTCGGCCTCTGCGCAACTGGCACACGCCTTGCTCGAGCAGGGCCACCGGGATTTCGCCGTTATCGGCGGTCCGGGCAATATCAGGACCGCAGTCGACCGGCGCAACGGCTTCGTCGAAGCTCTCGCGACACAGGGCATGACACCGCTGGTGGAGATCGCGGGCGACTTCTCCCGGGATGGTGGTTTCAGCGCCGCTCGCCGCCTGGCCGCAGCGCTGGATCTGCGACCCGGACAGGCCGGCGACGTAACGCCGTGCGTTTTCGCCGTCAGCGACGTGATGGCGATCGGAGCGATCGCGGCGTGGCGCGAACTCGGCCTCACGGTGCCCGATGATGTCTGCGTCGCCGGGTTCGACGATATCCCGACGCTGCGCGACCATGTGCCGGGCCTTTCGACGGTGGCGCTGTCGCTGGTCGAGATCGGCGAAAGTGCCGTAGCACTCGCACTCGACGACTCCGCGACGGCCGCACAGGTCCACGAATTCGTGCCCGGCCGCGTGATCCTGCGCGACAGCAGTGTTTTGCGACGGTCCTGACCTGCACCGACAGGAAACCCTTGACACTGTGTGGCCGGTCACACTAGCCTCTGTTCCAGCGTCGGAAAGCGCATTCCCGGCGGGTGTAGTGCGAACCCCGCTCCACTACTAGCTTTAGGACTCCAGATGGCGGTAGTCACGTCCGTCGAGGCCGGTTCCTCCGCACCGAAAGCGACGCAACCCGTTCGCACTCGGCGCCGGAAACTCCCATCCCCATCCACAATGTGGTCGACCGTATGGCGACCGCTCGCCCTGGTGGCAGCGCTCGTCGCCGCGTGGTGGGCCGTCACCGAATTCGAGCTCGTCGAGCCGTATATTCTGCCGTCGCCGGCGGATACCTGGCGCACCGCCGCCGACAACTCGGCGTATCTGCTCCAGAACACCTGGGTCACCACCTACGAAACCGTGGTCGGCTTCGTTATCGCCGCAGTGATCGGCGAAGCCGTCGCACTGGTGATGATCTACTCCCGCGGTGTCGAGCGGACGATGTACCCGCTCATCCTTTTCGCGCAGGTCATCCCCAAGATCGCGATCGCACCACTGTTCATCGTCTGGCTCGGATTCGGCACCAGCCCCAAGATTCTCGTCGCCGTATTGATGGCATTCTTCCCGATCGTCATCGCCGGTATGGCCGGGCTCCGTTCGGTCGATCCCGAAATACTCGAGCTCACCTCCACCATGGGCGCAAGCAATTGGAAGACGTTCGTGAAGGTGCGTTTTCCGGCATCGCTGCCGCAGTTGATGTCCGGCCTCAAAATCGCTGCCACTCTCGCGGTCACCGGCGCCGTGGTCGGTGAATTCGTCGGCGCGAACGAGGGCCTCGGCTACGTGATTCTGCAAGCCAACGGCAATATCGACACAGCTATGCTGTTCGCCGCCCTGATCATCATGTCCCTGCTGGGCATCATCCTGTTCGCGATTATCGAAATCGCCGAACAATTCCTTATTCCATGGCACGCCTCGCGCCGATCCACGGCCTCGGCCGTCGGCGCGGCATAAGCCTGTCGAACAATCGTATTCACGCCACAGCTGGAGAACTCGCATGAAATTCGCAACTCGCAGACTCACGACAATGGCCGCCGCCGCGGCTGCTTCACTCCTGGTATTGACCGGTTGCGGGGGCAGCGGCAACGAGGCGAAGGACCCCGGCACCGACGGGGAGACCACCGCGGTGTCGCTGATGCTCAACTGGTATCCCTATGGTGAGCACGCCCCCTTCTATTACGGGGTACAAGAAGGAATATTCGCCGAGCACGGCATCGATCTGAACATTTCGGCCGGCCAGGGCTCCACCAAGACCACGCAGGCCACCGGTTCGCAGCAGACCGACTTCGGCTGGGCCGATACCCCGGCCGTCCTGAGCAACATCGATAAGGGCGTCAAGGTCAAGAGCGTCGGCGTCTTCCTCCAGACCACGCCCTCGGCAGTTCAGGTTTTCGCCGATTCGAATATCCGCACACCGGCAGACCTGGCGGGTAAAACCATTGCCGTCTCCGCGGGTGACGCGCCGACGACGACCTTCCCGGTATACCTCGACAAAGCCGGCGTTGCGGCGGATCAGGTAACCCAGCAGAGCCTCGACTCGGCGGGCAAGATGTCGGCGATGCTCTCCGGCCGCGTCGACGGCCTCATCGGATTCGCGCACGACCAAGGGCCCACCATCGCGAACAAGAGCGGCCGCGAGGTCCGCTATCTGCGGTATTCCGACCAAGGCCTGAGCTTCTTCAGCAACGGGCTGATCGCGAACCAGGCCACCATCGAATCGTCGCCCGAGCTGGTACAGGCCATGGTCGATGCGACCAGCGAGGCCTTCGCCGCCGCTGTCGCAAACCCGGAGGCCGCGGTGGCGGCGATGGAAGGCAAGGATCCGCAACTGCCGCCGCAGGAGGTACTGCTGCAGCAGTGGCAGCAGACCGTCCCGCTGCTCGCCACCCCGGAAACCGAAGGTGAAGCGCCGGGCACCAACTCCGAAGCCGATTGGCGCGCCACCGTGGAGGTCCTCAGCAGTGCAAAGCTCCTCGACAAAGCCGAGGACCCGGCCAAGTACTGGGAATCGAAGTTCACCCCCACCAGCAAGCCGTGACCGGAGCAGGTGACGATATGAGCACACCCACCGACACACTCCCCCGCACCGATACCGCCGTCGCGGTGGAGGATCTGACCGTACGGTTCTCGTCCAAACGCGGCGAGGTCACCGCGCTGCACGATGTCGGGCTGCAGGTCCGGCGGGGCGAATTCGTGTCGATCGTCGGCCCGTCCGGCTGCGGTAAATCGACACTGCTGAAGGTTGTCGCCGGCCTCACCGATCCGAGCGGGGGCAGCGTCGAACTCGGCGGTGCCCCGGTGCGAGGGCCGCAGCGCAATATCGGCTACGTCTTCCAGCGCGCGGCACTGCTGGAATGGCGGACCGTCCGCAAGAACATCCTGCTCCAGGCCGAAATGCGCGGTTTGAACAAACGGGCAGCCGAGGCCGAATGCGCGCGCCTCATCGAGATGACCGGGCTCGGCGGATTCGAGAACGCCCTGCCGCACGAACTCTCCGGCGGTATGCAGCAGCGGGTCTCCCTGTGCCGGGCCCTGTTGCACGAACCGGAAGTGCTGCTGATGGACGAGCCGTTCGGCGCGCTCGACGCACTCACCCGGGAACGGATGAATATCGAACTGCATCGGATCTGGCGGGAAACGGGCACAACGGTCCTGCTGGTCACCCATTCGGTGGCCGAAGCCGTCTACCTCGCCAATCGGGTGGTCGTGATGAGCCCGCGGCCGGGCCGGATCGTCGAACTACTCGACGTCGACCTGCCCGCGCACCGGGATTACGCCACGACGATGGAGCAGCCGGAATTCATCAGGGTTGCCAACCGCGTCCGCGAACTTCTCGGCTCGGCAACGCACGCGGACTGAATTCCGATCCCCCGCCCACTCGCCGACAGGAAGTCGACCGCGTGAAAGTCTTGGTTGCCCCGGACAAGTTCAAGGGAAGCCTCTCGGCGTCCGAGGTGGCCGACCGGCTGGCGGAGGGCTTGGCGGCGGCGGGGGTCGACAGTTACCGGATGCCGCTGGCCGATGGCGGTGACGGGAGCGTCGACGCCGCGCTCGCCGCGGGATTCACTCCGCATCCGGTGACCGTGGCCGGGGCCGCCGGTACTCCGAAATACGGGCGGATCGCCGTCGGCCACGGCACCGCGGTGGTCGAGGTCGCCGATACCTGCGGCCTCACCACCCTGCCGAACGGCCGCAAGCTGCCATTGGATGCGAGCAGCCTCGGTATGGGACAGGCCATCTCGCAGGCACTGCGATATCGGCCGCGCCGATTGGTCCTCGCCCTCGGTGGCAGCGCCAGCACAGACGGCGGGATGGGGCTGCTCGCGGCGCTCGGCTACACCTTCGCCGATGCGAGTGGGGTACGACTGCGCGGGTGCGGACGGTCTTTGGGGCGAATCCATACGATCGACTCATCGCGGGCCGCGAACCTCACCGGGGTAGAGATCGTGGTCGCCGGCGATGTCACCAATCCCCTACTCGGGCCGGACGGTGCTGCGGCGGTGTACGGACCGCAGAAAGGGGCCACCGACGAAGAGGTGCGGTTTCTCGACACCGGTCTGAACAACCTTGTGCAAGCGTTCGCCCGCAGCGGCTATCCGGAGGCGGTAGCTGCCGCGGGCGCCCCCGGAGCGGGCAGCGCGGGCGGAATGGGCTTCGCCGCGCTCATGCTCGGCGCCGAGATCGTATCGGGTGCCGGCTACTTCCTCGATCTGCTCGAATTCGACCGCCATCTACCCGGTTGCGACTTGGTGGTCACCGGGGAGGGAAGTATCGACGAGCAGACAGCGAACGGCAAGCTGCCCACGGCGGTGGCCCGACGCTCATATCCCGTTCCGGTCGTCGCTGTCGCCGGCCGGAACACCCTGCCCCGGAACCGTTGGGGTGCTGCCGGATTCACCGATATTCACGCATTGGGCGACTACACCGACCGGGACACCGCCGCTGACCCCGGCCTGACTCGGCAACTACTCACCCGGATCGGCCGGCAGATCGGATGGGCCGCCGGATACGGTCTGGGCGTAGTCGCCGACAACAAACAGTCGATCCTCCGCCGATGATCGGCCTCCGAACCCGATTCGCGGGCTCGGTGCGCGCCTGAGGCAGGAGCGCAATGGAGCCGAGGGCCCACTTCCGTCGAATGACTGCTGATGGGAGCAGGCCGATGAGCTTCTTATCGGGACGAATTGTCCGTCGGCGGCCGGTCGTAGAAAATCCGCTCGACCGTCTCTCGGAGCGGTCGATCCAACCGTTTCCCACCGCTGTCGAATCCGGGCGCCGGATTATCGGCGAACCCACCGATCTGCTCACTCTGCCCGTCCGCGGTCCCAGCCCAGACCTCGGTGTCTGCGGGTCGCCAGATAACCACCAGATCGGGATAGTGGGACAGCTCGGCCAGCATGGAATCCGGCCCGCGGAACGTCAGGACAACCTTGCCCGCCGCCGGGAACTCATATGTCATCGCCTCCGGCTCGACGATGATCGAGAATTGGTGGCTGCCCGGTGGGGCCGTGACCGCCAGTTGAAACTCCCTCCTCTGATCATGTCCGAAGCACGCCGGCAATTCGACCGATCGGTTCGTTGTTTGTCGTGACCCTCGACAAGCGTCGGTGGCCGTTACGAGCGAGACCAGTAGGTCACCTGGGTACCGCGCCGATGCGGAAGCCAGCCTCGCCCGAGTGCAGTCCGGATCACGTGGGCAACCAGACCAGGAGCAATCACCGCGCCCTGACCGACTATGGTGGCCATGCGCTGGCCCTGCCCGTCTGCGATTTCGGCGACAATGGCCATTTCGGGTTCGTCCTTCGCGGCGACAGCCCATCGATACCGCACACCGTCGACGGCGATGATCCGCGTCCCTTTACGCGCCAAGCCCATGCACTGATCCAACACCGGTGGTCTACCGGCGTCGAGCACATATTCCGGAGGTCCGGCGCCGCCATCGAGGACGTTCTGGTGCGGACGACTTTCGGAACGTTACGGTTAGAGAAGCCCTCGGCGGGCCAGGCTGCGAAACAGGTCAGCGGTGCCGAACTGCCACGGTTCACAGTGGTCGCTGGTGCGTACCCGATTGGTCAGGCCCCCCAGAGCAGGCGCGCTGATCGTGACCAGATCGTCGATATGGTGGGTGAAACCGAGTCCGGGTTCGGCGCGGTCCTGGACGGGAGCGAACATGGTGCCGAGGAAGAGGGCGACCCCGTCCGGGTACTGGTGGTGACGGCCCATGAGCTGGCGAATGAGATCCTCCGGGTCGCGACTGATCTCGGCCATCGACGATTCGGCGCGCAGGATGAAACCGTCGGTCCCGCGGACCTGCAACGTCACGGTCAGCTTGCGCACCGCGTCGAGATCGAAGGTCTCGTCGAACAATCGGACGAACGGCCCGACGGCAGCCGAAGCATTGTTGTCCTTGGCCGCGGTCAGCAACAGTGCCGATCTGCCCTCGAAGTCACGCAGGTTGACATCGTTGCCGAGGCAGGCGCCCACAGCGCGGCCGGCGGACGAGATCAGCAGCACTACCTCGGGTTCCGGGTTGTTCCAGGTCGAACGGGGATGCACACCGATATCGGTGGCGGTGCCGACACTGGCCAGCGGTGCGGATTTGGTGAAGATCTCGGCGTCGGGTCCCAACCCGACCTCGAGGTACTGGCTCCACCAGCCCTCCGCGACCAGCAGTTCCTTCAGGCGGACGGTTTCGGCCGAACCCGGTTCCAGCGCAGCCAGGTCGGTGCCGACATGTTCGGTGATCTGCTCACGGACGCGGTCGGCCAGAGTAGCGTCACCGCGGCAGCGTTCCTCGATGACCCGTTCCATCAAGGAGACCACGAAGGTGACGCCAGCGGCCTTGATCGGTTGCAGATCGATCGGGCTGAGCAGCCGGGGGGTCTCGGGCCGCCGGAATTCCGCCGGAGTGCAGGTGGCGATCTGGGCGAGCGATCCGAGGTCCGGTCCGGCACAGTCGCGGACGAATCCGGCGGGATCGTCGTATTCGGCGAGATCACGGACCGTGGCGATCCGTGCGGTGATATCTATCAGGCGACCGCCGCGCACGGTGACCACGCAGGGGCCTTCGGGGCCCATCACCCGCCCGACGAGAACTGAGCGCTCGTGGTCGGCGGGCAGGAGGGTGTCGGCGGTGGGTGGCCAGGTGGGAGTCACGATGCGGTCCTCGATGTCGTGGCCGATGCGAGGCTACGCTCGTAGCTCTCGTTCACCTCGCGGGTGAGCCGGCCGATGTTGCGGTGGTCGAACAGGCAGGCCCGCACGGCCTCGGCTCCCGCGTTCTGGAAGGGGATGGCACCCGCGTGGCGGGGTCGGACCCAGGCGGCGTCGATGGTCGCCCGGGTCGTCCGGTAGAAGTCGTGGCTGCCGGCGTTGACGGCGTCGTCGTCCCAAGCGTCGGTGAGCCCCGGCTGACCCTCCTCTTCGACGATGAATCGGCGCTGGGTGTCGGCGGCCATGAGCCAGCGCAGATGATCGAGCAGCGTCCGGTCCGGTGTACAGCGGGCGCTGATCGCGATGCCGGTGCCGCCCAACACCGATCCGTGACGACCCGCGCGGCCGCGCGGCGTATCGGCGAACCACAGTGGGCGAGCCCGACGGGCGTAGTTCACGTAGCCGTAGATGTGCGGGCAGAAGTCCGGCCCGTCGCCACCGGACATCCGCTCCAGTAGTGCGATGGGGTTGTCGTTGCCCTCGACCGGGCGATCGGAGACGAAGTGGCGCAGGATATCGATCGCGTCGCCGTATTCCGCTTCCGTGAGGAACGTGTCACCGGCGCCGGGTGTGGCGCCGTCCCCCACCGCGATACCGCACAGGGTGAGAAAAAGGTGGGGCCCCGAGGTCGGTAATGCCGCGGGAATTTCACCGGCCAGTTCGACCGCTTCGGCCCAGGTCCGTGGAAGAGGGATACCGGTGTCGCGCCGGACCGAAACCTGCGTGGCGGCGTCCAGTGGTAAGGCCCAGATATGTCCGTCCATCTCGTAGGACCGGGCCGACGGCCCGACGCTCGCGGCTCGCCACGCCGCGAGTTCCGCAGCCGTGAAAAGCGCATCGAGCGGTTGCAGCGCCCCGGTCTCGATCGCCTCACCGATATGCGGGTGGTCCAGTACGACCAGGTCGTAGCCCCGGGCGGTCTCGGCGATGGGCGCCGATTCGAACCCCTCCAGTGGCTGGATATCCCAGCGGATATCGCAGGCGGGTGCGGCCGGGTGCTGGGTCGCGGCACGCAGCGCCCGGTAGCCGCGCGGATGGTCCCAGGTCAGGCCGGTCCAGCTCGTCATCCGCGCAGCTCCTCGGGAAGCATTGCGGTGGGCAGGTTCTGGTAGGCGACCGGTCGGGCGAACCGCAGCGCAGCCGCGGTGCCGACCGAGGTCGAAACGGGTGCGGTGGTGGCGGGCCAAGGACCGCCGTGCTGCTGGGCATCGCTCACCGTGACACCGGTGGGCCACTGGTTCCAGACGATCCGGCCGGTCCGTTCGGTCAGCAGGTCGATCGCGGCGGCGGCCTGATCGTCGACCCCGTCGGCGCCCTGAACTGTTGCGGTCAGACTGCCCTCGATCAGCTCCAGTACCGCGAGTGCCTGGCCGGGGTCGTCGTATTCGACCAGTACCGACGCCGGTCCGAAGATCTCGGTGGTGACGAGCGCCGGGTCCGCCAGGACGGCGCGCACAGTGGTGGTGAGGATATGCGCGGCCGGTGCGTCCGGCGCCGACGGCCCGGTCCGGGCGGTTTCGATATCCGGGTGCTTCGCCACCGCCGCCAAGGCCGCGCCGAACCCGTCGGATATCCGCGGATTGAGCATCGGTCCCACAGCGGGCAGGTCGAGCCGGTCCAGGAACCCGGCCACGTCCGGAACCAGCACGACTCCCGGCTGGGTGCAGAACTGTCCGGTTCCCATCGTCGCGGATTCGGTGAACCCGGTGACGATCTCGTCCGCCCGCTGCGCCCACCCCGCCCGGGTGACGAGCACCGGGTTGGTGCTGCCGAGTTCCCCGTAGAACGGGATCGGGTCCGGACGCGATACCGCCAGGTCGAACAGGGCGCGTCCGCCCGCCTCCGAACCGGTGAACCCGACCGCGCGGATCCGCTTGTCCAGTACAGCGGTGATACCCGCCTGTTTCCCTTCGATCAGGCCGAACACACCCTCGGATGCCCCGGCGTCACGCAACCGTTCGGTGACGATGCGGGCGGTGGCCCGGGAGAGCTCGGGATGGCCCTCGTGGGCTTTGACCACCACGGGGCAGCCCGCCGCCAGCGCGCTGACGGTATCGCCTCCGGCGACGGAGAACGCGAACGGGAAATTACTCGCCGCGAACACCAGAACCGGGCCGATCGGCACATGGCTACGCCGGATATCGGGGCGCGGCCCCATCGGCCAATCCGGATCGGCCGGATCTATCCGCACCTCGAACAACGTGCCCTGTTCGAGCCGTTCCGCGAACAGCCGTGCCTGGAAGGCGGTGCGCACCAGCTCGTTACGCAGTCGCGGGAGCGGCAGCGCGGTTTCCCGGTGGGCGAGTTCGGCGAGTTCGGCGGCGCCGTCGTCGAGTCCCTGGGCGATCGCGCGCAGCTGGATCGCGCGCTGCGCGGCCGTGGCGCGGCGGGCCGGCCGGCGGGCGAGATGGGCTGCGGCAAGTATGTGTTCGACGGCCGCGGTGTCGGTCATGAGTTGGGCTCCTCGAAATGCGGTGTGCGGTCGACGGCGAGCACGTGCTTGCAGACGAGCACGGTGTCGCCGCGCTGGTTGACCCCCGTGTACTGCTTGGTGACCAGCCCGATGCGCGGGTTGCGGTGTTCGGCGAGGTCGACGACTTCCGAGGTCGCGCGAACGGTGTCGCCGGGCAGTACCGGGCGGGGAAAGCGGATGCGGTCGTAGCCGTAGGCCACGGCGCGGCCGTTGTACTCGACAGTGAGCCCGACCACCACACCGAAGGTGAGGACGCCGTGGGCGATCACACTGCCGAACCTCGGCTCTGCGAAACCAGGGTCGGTGTGGGCGGGATGGTGGTCTCCGGTGAGCTCGGCGAACCGGGCGATATCGGCGGCGGCAATCACTCTGGTGCCACCCGCGCCGGTCTCCCCGAGCGTGTACTCCTCGAAGTACCGGTCCTCGAACTGCGGGATGGTCATACCTTCACTCCTGCGATGACGGTTCCGGTCGGCTGGGTGGTCACATGGTTGAAGTGGTCGTCACTGTCCTGATCCGCATCACTGCGGTAGCGCTTGGAGAGGTAGACGGAGACGAACGCGACGGTTGCCATGATCACCATCCACACCGCCACCGGCCACCAGTGCCCGAAACCGGCGAACATGGCCGTGGCGATCAACGGGGTGGTGCCGCCCAGCAGAGCGCCACTCACCTCTCGGGCGAAGGCGACTCCCGAGTACCGCATGGCCGGCGGGAACATTTCCGCCAGGAACGCGGCCTGCGCCGCATAGCAGGTGGCCACCGCGCCGACGAAGCAGATCACCAGCGCGAGGATGATCAACGCGGGTACCCGGGTGTCGATGAGGGCGAACATCGGGAAGGCCCAGACGATGCCGAATCCGGCGCCGAACAGGAACAATCTGCGCCGCCCGAAGCGGTCGCCGACCCGGCCGAACACCGGCATGAACGCCGCGCCCGCCACCAGCACCACAGCATTGATACCGAGCCCGGCCATGGCCGCGAGGCCGATATCGTTGGTCAGGTAGCTCAGTGCCCACACCTGCGGGATATACGAGAACCCGGAGAGCATGAAGTTCGATCCGAGACTGAGCGCCAGCCGGCCCTTGGCCGTCCGGAACAGCTCCAGCAGCGGGATTTTCGTATCGTCCTTCTTCGCCTGTTCGAAGCTCTCGGTCTCCGTGACCCGGCGCCGGATGTACAGGCTGATCACCAGCATGACCAGGCTGAGCAGGAACGGTATCCGCCAGCCCCACTGCTCGAAGTTGTCGCCGGTCAGCCAGAGCACGATCTGGAAGGTGCCCAGTCCCAGGGCCGAGCCGAGCCACACACCCCCGCCCGACCAGGACGCGTAGAACCCGCGACTCCCGCGCGGTGCGGCCTCCGATGACAACACCACCGCACCGGCGTATTCGGCGCCGGCGCCGAGTCCCTGGATGATCCGGAGCAATACCAGCAGGACCGGGGCGGCCAGTCCGATCGAGTGGTAGCTGGGTAGCAGTCCGATGAGCGCGGTCGACACACCCATGATGCCGAGCGTGACGATCATGACCGGTTTCCGGCCGATCTTGTCGCCGAGATGCCCGAAAACCACGCCGCCGAAGGGCCGGGCGAAGTAGCCGACGGCGAAGGTGGCGAACGAGGCGAGCAGACCGGTCGTGGGACTGGCGTCGACGAAGAAGTAACTGTTGAAGACGAGGGCCGCGGCCGCGCCGTAGAGCGCGAAATCGTACCACTCGACGAGACTGCCGACCGCGGACGCCGCTGCCGCGCGGCGTGCCTGCTGAACCGGTGGGGCGGTTGTACTCATGAAGGGATCTTTCGGTGATGCGTCGTCAGGAATTGCGCGCGACGACGGGAGACCGGTGGCGGTGGATGGTGCCGGTCGATTCGAGTTCCTCGATCCGGTCGATGCTCACGCCGAGCTCCAGCAGCACTTCCTGGGTGTGCTGGCCGTTCAGCGGCGCCGGCCGGTAGACCTTCTGGGCCTGGTTGCTCAGCCGGAACGCGAAACCGGGGGTCACCACGGTGCCCTCGGTCGGGTGGTCGTATTCGACGAAGGAGTTGTTGTGCCGGACCTGCGGGTCGTCGCGGAGCTGGGTGTAGTCGTAGACCGGGCCGACCCATACGCCCGCGTCGCCCAGAGCGTCGAGCCAGTGCGCGGTGGTATTCGCCGCGAGGTTCTCGGTGACCAGCGCGGAGATCTCGTCGCGGTGAGTGAACCCGTCGCGTTCGGCGTCGTAGGCCAGGAATCGGTCGTCACCGAAAACCTTCGCCAGTGCGTCCATTTCAGCAAAGGACAGCGCGAGATAACCGTCCGAGGTGGGGAAAACGCCGTAAGGAGCACGGATATAGGAGTGGGCGTGGATCTGATCGGTCGGCTGCTGCCGGACCCCGCCGACCGTCGCCACGCTGATCTCCTGCATCTGCGCCGCGATGATCGAATCCAGCATATTCGCCTCCACCAGCTGACCTTCGCGGGTGCGTTCCCGGTGGAACAGCGCGGCCATGGCGCCTTCGAAGGCCGAGTAGGCGGTGATGGCGTCGGCCAGGAAGAACGGCGCCGGGCGCGGCGGTTCGCCGTGACGGCGGGCGCTGGCCAGGCCGCCGCTCATCGCCTGGAGAAGCACGTCCTGGCCGGGCCGGTCGGCATACGGTCCGGTTGTTCCGTAACCGGACATCGACACGTAGATCAGATCGGGCTTGAGCGCACGGAGAGTTTCGTAGTCGACACCGAGTCGATCCGCCACGCCCGGGCGATAGTTCTGCAGGAAGACATCCGCACCGCGCACCAGTTCGTACAGCAACTCGCGACCCGCCGGGTCCTTGAGATTCATCGATAGCGAACGTTTATTGCGGTTCAGTGAGAGGAACGAGGCATTGACCTCGTTCCCGCGGGCGCCGCCGGCCGAAACATGGCGCTGCCACTCCCCCGTCACCGGCTCCACCTTGATCACATCAGCTCCGAGATCTGCCAGTTTCTGTGCGGCGAACGGCCCGGCCATGGCGATCGACAGATCCAGTACCCGGATACCGTCCAGCACATTCATCCTGCTACTCCCTGCCTCGGGACCACTGTACGAGTAGTCACATGGTGTTCTGCGCCACGGATGTTAGCGGTAACGTTAGCGGTAACGCAATAGCGCCCGCTCGACCGGCTACAGATCGGTGAACACTCCGCGCACGAACCGGACCGTGCGCAGCGGTATGCTCCGCACACAGCAAGGACAGCGTTTCGGGAGGTGGCGTGGCCGGAGTGGAACGACGACGGCGCGTTCGCGCCAAATCGTCCACGAAATCGGTCACCATGCAGGATGTCGGTCGGGCGGCCGGAGTCTCCGCGCAAACCGTCTCGCGCGCCCTCAGTTTCCCCGATCAGGTCTCCGAGGAGACCCGGCGCCGCGTGCAACGCGCCATCGCCGACACCGGCTATCTACCGAATCTGGCCGCCAGCAGCCTGGCGTCGAACCGCAGCCGCACCATCGCCGCGATCCTGCCGGTCATCTCGACCTCGATCTTCTCCGATACGCTGCGCGCCGCCGCAGGCCGGCTCAACCCTGCCGGATACCAGTTGATCGTCGGCTACACCGATTACCACCCGGAACGCGAAGAAGACCTGGTGCGCGGCTTCATCCAGCGACGCCCGGACGGCTTCTTCATCGTCGGGACCCTGCATACTCCGGAGACGCTGCGGCTGTTACGCGCCTACGGTGCGCCCGTCGTCGAAACCTGGGACTGGATCGACGAACCGATGGATACCCTGGTCGGCTTCTCGAACGAATCCGCGACCGGTGACCTGGTCCGGCATCTCGTGGACCGCGGGCACCGCGCACTGGTTTTCGCCGGCACCTTCGGCTCCGGCGACGCCCGTGCCCTCCGGCGCCGCGACGGATTCACCCGCGCTATAGGCGAATTGCTGCCGGACCAGCCCGTCCGCATCATCGACCTACCGGACCGCGATATCTCGATGGACACCGGTGTCGACCTGCTCGACGCAGCCATGGAACGCTTCCCGGAAGCGACAGCGATCATGTTCGCCACCGATGTCCTCG
Organism: Nocardia carnea; assembly: GCF_029868325.1. Taxonomy (GTDB): domain Bacteria; phylum Actinomycetota; class Actinomycetes; order Mycobacteriales; family Mycobacteriaceae; genus Nocardia; species Nocardia carnea_C. Next base: position 25,892 of record NZ_JARWNW010000060.1, on the reverse strand, counting down.
CCACCGGCGCCGTTCTCGCCGCACAGCGCCGCGGGATCGCCGTGCCGGATCGCCTGGCCATCACCGGGTTCGGCGATTTCGAGATGTCCCGGCATCTCAACCCGGCCCTCACCACGGTGAGCGTCGATGTCGACGCAATCGGTACCAGGGCCGCCGAATTGCTGCTGGCCCGGTTGGCCGATACCGCGGTCGAGTCGGCCACCGTAGATGTCGGCTACCGGATCGTCACCCGCGAAAGCGCCTGAGTACCAGCTTCTTCGTAATTGCGGGTAACCCGGCCCGGCGGTGGGGCGATGACACCGATGGAACAGAACGGCAACGATCGAAACCGGGCACCTGCAAGGACCTGCTCGACCTACCCACCTCGGACGTGAGACTCCTGGATCACGGCAGGAGGCGGCCCCGCAACGATCAACCGATCGCGGAGGCCGAAGCGGGGCCCGACTGCTGACACAATCCCGTCGAGGTGGCGGTCGCCGGCGCGGCGTCCGAGACCCTTACCACCGAGCCCGGGGTCGTGGTGACCGAGGTCAGCGCGAAATCGCCGGGGACCCGAGAACAAGATCATGACCGCCGTCGCCCAGGTCGATGGACTCGGCCAATTCCGGATCGCGGATATCGGCACCGGCAGTCGCGGCATGCCGGTAGGCGATCAGGTTCACGGAATCGTTCTCGGTGCTGGTGACGCCACATTTCCAGTAGGCGCGGGCAAGGAGGTCGCAGCGGTCGACTTCCCATGCACCGACGGCATGCGCGCGGATACTGCGAACCTGGGCGGCCTCGGCAGCGATCCAGACCTGGGTTCGGCGACCGTCGGCTATCGAGACGGGCATGTGGTCGCGAGTCCGGGTGATATCAGCGAGGTGGTGCAGTGTCAGTTTCGGATGCGCCGGAACGAGTTCGATATCGGCAGGATCGGGGGTGGTGATGTAGACCGATACGGCATGGTCGGGGTCGAGACCGTCGAGGATGGCGGAGATGGCCGGGAGGGCGGTGCCGTCGCCGATCAGCACATGGTCGCGGATTCCGGCACCGACCGCCCACTCGGGCCGCATCCCGGACAGCGATACCGGGTCGCCGGGGCGCGCGGTGGTGAGCCAGTCGATTCCCACACCGTGGTCGTGCCGCGCCACATCCATGGTCAAGCGGCGTGCCACCGGATCGAATGCACGGACGGTAAAGGCACGAAGCCTCGGCTGCACGGTATCGGCGGACCATTCCGGAAGCCCGGACTCGCCGCGTACCGGTGTTGCCACAGCGGAATCCGGCGCAGGTGGCAGCATGAGTTTGAACGCGTCGGCCGGATGCGGGTCGCGATAGTCGTCCAGATCCGACCCTTCGAGGACCACGCGGGTGTATCCCGGGGTCAGGGGCTCGACCCCCGCGACGGACAACTCGAGCGACAACAACCGACGACGCTGTGATCGCTCCCAGATTCCGGACTTGATCGACTCCACCGCACCGACCTCTCGATAATTAGGGTAGGTAACCCTAATTTAGATGGTAACGCAAACTCAGGTGCACATCCGGCACCACACGGGGCGATCTCACCTTTCACCCCGGCGTCGCCGCACCCCGCACAACTGTCCGGCAGCCGGTTCGCGGCTCGCTACTTCAGGAGACTTCCCGCGTCGACCGGTAGCGGAAGCCCGGTGATGTAGCAGACTTCGTCGGACGCGAGGAACAGCACCGCGTTGCTGATGTCCACGGGTTCCGCCCAGCCCACCAGGCCGGACCTGCATGAATTGGGCAACGGGGGCGAAGTCGTCGGGGCCGGGGTTCTCCAGGTCCGGCCGGAACAGTTTCATCGTTCCTTCGTTCATGCACCGCAGCAGTTCGGCGGGCCGGTCGAGTCGGGCCCGGATTCAGCGCGTGTGGCCCGGTGGGCGCCGGCGTAATTCCCGGGAGAGGCCGTGTGCATGGCGGAGCAGCAGACCGCCCAGCTCGCCGCGGCGGTCTGCGCGGAACCGGCTCTCGACTCCGGTGAGACTGAGCGCCCATCGGGGTTCGTCGCGCTGGTCGAAGACCGCCGCCGCCATACCCCAGCTGCCCTCGACGAGCAGGCCCGGATTCACACACCAACCGGATTCCCGGGTGGCGGTGATGCGTTGGGTGAGTTCCGGGCGCGCATGGGTGGGGCCCCAGTCCGTACTCAGGTCGGTACGGGCGAGATAGTCGGCGATATCTCGGTCGGGTAGGTGTGCCAGGATCACCAACCCCGCCGAGGCAACACCGAGGGGGAAGCGGATACCGGGGTACAGCACATGGGAGCGGAGCGGGAAACTGCCTTCCTCACCGGCCAGGCATACCGTCTCGTCACCGCGTCGGGCGGAGAGGAACGCGCTCTCGCCGGTCTCGCGGGCGAGTTCCCGCAGCACGGGCCGGGCGGCGTCGCCGATATCGTAGCGTTCGGCGGCGAGTGAGCCCATGAGGAACAGCTCCGGGCCGAGGAGCCATCGCCCCGTTCCGGCGTCGCGATCCAGAAAGCCTTCTTCGGCGAGCGCGGCGAGCAATCGGTGGACGGTGGGCCGCGCCAAACCGGTCCGGCGCGCCAGATCGCTGGTGGTCACTCCCTGCTCACCTTCTGCGGCGACCGCGCGCAGTAGGGCTGCCGCGCGCCCGAGGACCGACGGGTTCGGCTCTGCGCTCATCCCTCCATTATACGTTCATTGAGTGGACATCACTCATTGCACCGTTCACTCTATGAGCAATTTAGACTTCGATCAAAGTGATTACTTGCCAGCTCACAGTGATAAATGTTCTCGTTGACCAACTCGGGTATAGACGTTTGCTGAGTGAACACATAAGACGAGAGGCGAGGTTGGAATGGAACCGAAAGTGGTGGACACCGCCGCCACTGCCGTGGCCGATATCGGTTCGGGAGCGACTCTGGCGGTCGGCGGATTCGGGCTGTGCGGGGTCCCCGATGCCTTGATCGCGGCCATCGCCGAGGGCGAGGCCACCGGCTTCGAGGTGTACTCCAACAACTGCGGGGTCGACGACTACGGGCTGGGAATTCTGCTGTCCGCCGGCCGGATCGCCCGAGTGACCGCCTCCTATGTGGGGGAGAACAAGGAGTTCGCCCGGCAGTACCTCGGCGGCGAACTGGAAGTCGAACTCCTCCCCCAGGGCACGCTCGCCGAGCGTCTGCGCGCCGGTGGCGCCGGTATCCCCGCCTTCTACACACCGGCCGGGGTCGGGACACCGATCAGCGAGGGCGGACTCCCGTGGCGGTACGCGCCGGACGGGTCGGTGGCAGTCGCATCACCACCGAAAGAGGTCCGGGTGTTCGGCGGCCGCCGCTACGTGCTCGAGGAGAGCATCGTCGCCGATTACGCCCTCGTCCATGCCGCTGTCGGCGATACCGACGGCAACCTGGTATTCGAGAAGACGGCCCTGAACTTCAACCCGCTGGCCGCGATGGCCGGGCGGGTCACCATCGCCCAGGTCGAGGAACTCGTCGCCCCCGGCGAACTCGATCCGGCGCATGTGCACCTGCCGGGAGTGTTCGTCCAGCGCATCGTGCACAGCGGACCGCAGAGCAAACGAATCGAGAAGCGCACCGTACGGCAGGAGGCCACCCGATGAGCTGGACACGCACCGAAATGGCCGCCCGTGCGGCCCGCGAACTCGTCCCCGGCGAATACGTCAACCTCGGCATCGGCCTGCCCACGCTGATCCCCAACCACCTGCCCGATGGCGTGAAAGTCGTCCTGCACAGCGAGAACGGCATCCTCGGCACCGGCCCCTACCCCACCGAGGACGCGGTCGACGCCGACCTCATCAACGCCGGAAAGGAAACCGTCACCGTCGAACCCGGTGCCGCGTTCTTCGACTCCGCACTGTCGTTCGGCATGATCCGCGGCGGCCATATCGACACCGCAGTCCTGGGCGGTATGCAGGTCTCGCGCACCGGCGACCTGGCCAACTGGATGGTGCCCGGCGCGATGGTCAAGGGGATGGGCGGCGCGATGGACCTCGTCCACGGTGCCCGTCGAGTGATCGTGCTGATGGAACACACCACCCGCGACGGCTCCCCCAAGATCATCGAAACCTGCACCCTGCCGCTCACCGGTCAAGCCGTCGTCCACCGCGTGATCACCGATCTCGCCGTCCTCGATATCACCGGCGGACAGGTGATCCTGCGCGAAACCGCGCCCGGGGTGAGCGTGGAGCAGGTGCGGCAGGCGACCGGGACACCGCTCGTTACCGAGACCGTCCCGGCCTGACATCCCGGACCACCCCTACCCGGCGATGCCCGGACACTTCGCCCGGACCGGCGTACTCGCCGAGACACTCGCAGCAGTACACGTGTCGGGCGTACCGGCGATCGGACAATGTCGGTCCCCTTCGGGCGTTGCCGGAGTCCGGCGGCCGGCGGAACCCGGTCCCGGTCGACGATGATTTGCCGTCGGCCGCCACAGAGGTATCCGCCGGCCTATGAGCAGCCCCTCACCTACGGGCAAAGCGTGCCGGTTCGCCGCCTGGGAGCTGGATGATCAGGTCGCGTGCGACGAGGTGCCGCAGGTGCGCAGCCGCCTCGGACAATGCCATGTTCTTTCCGAGCGGTGAGATCTCCGCCCACGGCTTGTACCATTTCATCCGCGCGGCGACCTCCCATACGGTGATCTGATCGTCGCCGAATGCGCTGTAGAGGTGATCCAGTCGCTCTTCGTGATGTTTGATCAGGAACGCAGCGCGCCCCGCGACGTCGTCGAGCGGGAGACCGTGGGCGCCGAGCCCGCGAGTGACGTTCATCGATTGCACTCGCCGTAACGAGTCGGTGAACTCGGCCAAGGCGTCACGCTCTTCGAGGGGGTAGACGAAACTGCCGACATGCGGTGTCGTCTTCTGCAGAATATGGTCGCCGGTGAACATCACGTCGGCGTCCTCCAGGTAGAAGCACACGTGGCCGGGGGTATGGCCGGGAGTGTGAATCGCCCGCAGGTCGCGGCCGGTGAGCGCGATCCGCTCGTCGTCGGCAAGGGTGCGGTCCGGCGCCGAATCGCGGCTCACCCGGGTTTCCTCGTTCACGGCGAGCTCGTATGCCGTCACGTCGGCATGCGGAGCACCGGCCTGGGCCAGGTTCTCCTTCTGAGCCGCCATCCAGGCCTCGTCTCGATCCGCCGTCATCCCCGCAAACAGATCGTGGTCCGCCTCGTGCATCGCGATCCACGCACCCGAGGCCTCCCGGACACGTCCGCACAGACCGCTGTGATCCGGATGGAAATGCGTGAGAACGACACCTTCGACGTCGTTCACCGAATGGCCGATGGCCGCCAGCCCCGCTGTGAGCCCGTCCCACGCGTTGTCGTCGTACCAACCGGCATCGATGAGTACGATGCCACCTGGTGACTCCAGCACATAGATCAGAGTATTCCCGAGTGGATTACCTGTGATCGGAACCGGAATGCGGAAGATACCATCGCCCACAGAAATCGCGCCGTCCATCAGGTCACCATATTCCTTAGGTAAAGAAAGCACTGTTCGGGGCTCCCGGTAGGCGAGACCGCGGGGCCGCGTCGAACCGGCCGGCTTCCTGGACTTCTCCGCCGCCCCCAGCCGTACAGTCCGATACGGCGCGGCCGTAAAAGGTTCGACAGAATACCCTGTGGTAACGTCAACAGTGACAGTTTCGGCAAAGTAGCGCACCACGGAGGCTTCATGGCCGGCTCGCCTTGACAGACCCCGCACCATGCCTGCGCCGAAATCATACGAGCGAGGAAGTGGGTCGAGATGGCGAAGCAGGGAACCGCGACGAAGCGCCCGAGACGCGAACGTGGCTCTCTCAACCCGGAGGATATCGTCGCGGGCGCATTCGAACTCGCCGAAGAGATTTCGATCGACAATCTGAGCATGCCACTGCTGGGTAAGCATCTGGGCGTCGGTGTCACGAGCATCTATTGGTACTTCCGTAAGAAGGAAGAGCTGCTCAATGCCATGACCGACCGAGCACTACGGCAGTATGCATTCGAAACGCCCTTCATCGAGGCCGAGGACTGGCGCGAAACGCTGCGAAAGCACGCGCAGACCATGCGGCAGACCTTCCTCGGCAACCCCATCCTGTGCGATCTGATCCTGATCAGGTCGGCTTTGAGCGAGAAAGCGGCACGACTCGGCGGTAAACAGACAGAGCAGGTGATCGCCAGCCTCGTCGAGGCGGGCTTCTCCCTGGAGGACGCGGTGGAGACATATTCCCGTGTCCAATTGCATGTGCACGGTCTCGTTGTACTGCAACGGCTCTCGGATAAGAACCGCGAGCTCAGTCCCGATTCCACCGCGTACTACGAGAACGTCATCATCGATCCGGAGACCACTCCGCTGCTGGCCCAGGCCGCCGCCAAGGGGTACCACTCCGGGGCACCGGACGACCGGAACTTCGAGTACGGGCTGGATTCCATCCTCGACCAGGCGACCCGGTTGCTCTCGGGCGAAGACCGCACACAGAAGAAATCCACAACGGCGCGGCGCGCGACCCGTTCGGCAACCACGAAGACCAGCAAGCCTCGGACGCGGGCGGCCACCAAGTAGCACCCGATGGCCTCGGCGGAGCTACGGCAGGTGCCCGGCGCCGCAGCTCCGCCCGGCCGAGTTCTCGTGCCGCGCCGCGGCGTGAGCGCACCGTAGCTCCTCCTCACCGCTGCGCGCTTCGCACCAAAGCCCGCAGCTTCCGCGGCAGGTCAGCGGGGCTGGAAACGCTGCGCGCCGTCGATCCGCACGACTTCCCCGTTCATATACGGGTTCTCCAGAAGATGCTAGGCCAGGTCCGCGTATTCGTCCGGCGTCCCCAGCCGCTTCGGGAACGGCACCGGCGAGGCGAATATCGACAGGCCCTCTTCGCCGATCAGCTCCATGATCGGCGTCAGCATAGTGCCGGGGACGATACTGTCGAGCCGGACCCCAACCGAGCTGAGATCGCGGGCGCCGGTGAGAGTCAGTTCCGCGGCGGCGTACCGCGCCGCGTTCACCGCGTCTTCGTCCAGCACGTCGGTCCGCACGTGGACGGCCTTGTTGCCCAGCTCGTCGGCCAGATCCTGGGCCTTTTCGCCGGCGACGTCGGCGATGGCCACATCTCGTCCTCGGTCCAGTACCGTCGCCGGATGCCCGGTGCACCCGGCGTGGCGGTGCCGGGATCTCACACCTCGATCACCAGGGCACCGCCCATACCGCCGCCCGCGCACATCGCGGCGACACCGATACCGCCGCCGCGGCGGCGCAGCTCGTAGATCAGCGTGGTCACCATGCGGGCGCCACTGGCCGAGATCGGATGGCCCAGACTGCATCCGCTGCCGGAGAAGTTCACCCGCTCTTCGTCCATCCCGTATTCCCGGCAAGCCGCGATCGGCGTGGACGCGAAGGCTTCGTTGATCTCCCACAGCGCCACATCGCCCACGGCGAGCCCGGCCCGCTCCAGCACTTTGCCGATCACCTTCACCGCACCCAGGCCGGTATCCCGCGGCGCCACCCCGACATTCGCCCAGGCGCGCACGGTCGCCATCACCTCGAGCCCAACGGCTGCGGCGTAGTCGTCACCGACCAGCGCCACCGCGGCACCGGCATCGTTGATTCCACTGCTGTTCCCGGCGGTGATCGAGAAGCCTTCGATCTCGGGATGCAGCACCGGCAACGCGGCCAGGCGCTCGAGTGTGGTGTCACGTCGCGGGTGTTCGTCCACCGCGAAGTCGATGACGGTGCCATCGGCCCGGGTGACCTTCAACGGCACGATCTCGTCCACGAATTTCCCGGCTTCGATGGCGTCACAGGCGCGCTGATGCGACCGTAACGCCCACGCGTCCATCTCCGCCCGGCTGATACCGACCGCTTTCGCGGTGTTCCAGCCCACCGTGACCGACATATCCATGGTGGGGGCGTCGGGGGTTTCCGGGTGCGACGGCGGGATCCAGGGTTCGATGAACTCCATTTCCGGTCCCGAATCCGGTTTACGCCACTTCATCAACGGCGCGGTGGACAGCGACTGCACACCGCCCGCGACGAGGACGCGCTCCATATCGGAACGGATATGCGCGGATGCGTTGGCGATCGCCGTGAGACTGCCGGCACAGTGCCGGTTGACCGCCTGCCCCGGAACGGTTTCCATCCCGCAGGCCACCGCGGCGTGCCGGGCCAGATCGCCACCGCCGTAGTTCAGTTCGGCGAACACCACATCGTCGACCGCGGCGGGATCCAGGCCGGCCCGGCGGACCACCTCCGGCAGCACTGTGGTCGCGAGAGTTTCGGTCGGCACGTTCGCCAGCGCACCTTTGAATGATCGCCCGATCGCTGTCCGGACGGCGCCGACGATGACTGGTTCGGCCATATCTCTCAACCTCTGTTCGAGCCACACCCAGGGTGTAGCGATATACGGAATTTCACTCCTGATGCCTCAACTGTAATAGTTACCGTATAGTACTTCAAGACAGTCGTTCGTTCAGGAAGGGAGCGCCGATGACCGGCTTGCTCAACAGTGTCAGGGTGGTCGAACTGGCCTCGTGGACCTATGTACCCAGCGCGGGTGCCGCGTTGGCGGATTGGGGCGCCGACGTGATCAAGATCGAGGACACCCGTGGCGGCGACCCGTGCCGGAATCTCGTGGTCGGGGGACTGACGGTCGACGATTCGCCGGTGCAGGCGAGTTTCATGATGGAGATCGGTAACCACGGCAAGCGCAGTATCGGCGTGGATATCAAATCCGAACTCGGCCGGGAGATCCTGGCGAAGCTGCTCGCGGGGGCCGATGTCTTCCTCACCAATTGGCTGCCGGGACCGCTCGAACGCGCGGGTCTCACCGTCGAGCACCTGCGCGAGCTGAACCCCGCCCTGATCATCGCCCGGGGCAGTGGCCACGGCAGCCGCGGCCCGGAGAAGGACCGCGGCGGCTTCGACGGGGCCAGCTACCTTGCGCGGGCCGGCGTCGCGTACGCGCTGAGCCCACCGGACACCGAGTACCCGGTGGCCCAGGGACCCGCCTTCGGCGATCTCCAAGGGGGGATCACCCTGGCCGGCGGTGTGACAGCGGCACTGTTCCACCGCGAGCGAACCGGGCACGCACCGATCGTGGACAGTTCACTGCTCGCCCAGGGCATGTGGGCCGTGGCCCCGGATATCTCGGCCGCCGACTACTACAGTATCGACCGGATTCCCGCCGGTCCGGCGGGTACAGCGCTGAATCCGGCCGTCAACCGCTACCGCACGCGCGACGACCGCTGGGTGCAGCTGATGTTCCTGCAGACCGACCGCTACTGGAAGGGCTTCTGTGACCGGATCGGGCGGCCCGATCTCGGCACCGACGAACGGTTCGTACCACTGGCGAACCTGGTCCTGAACCAGGAAGCGGCCACCACCGAGTTGCGCAAGATCTTCGCCGAACGCGACCTGGCCGAATGGCAGCGGGTCCTGGCCGACGAGCCCGGCGTCTGGTCGACGATCGCCAGCCCGCAGGAAGTCCTCGACGACCCCCAGGTCACGGCGAACGGCTACCTGATGTCCGTGCACGACGACGCCGGCCACAAGTACCGCACCGTCGCCGCCCCGGTGCAGTTCGACGAAACTCCCGCCGCGCCGACCCGGGCGCCGGCCTACGGGGAACACACCGAGACCCTCCTGCTGGAGCTCGGGATGGACTGGGACGAGATCATCGCCGCCAAGGATGCGGGAGCCGTTCTTTGACCGAGCGGCGCGGCGTGCAGCCGGCGCGGTGAGTATCCCGACACTGCTCGAGATGGCGGCCGCCGGAGATCCCGGCCGGACCGCCGCCGTCGCGGACGATTCCGCCCGACACAGCGCGACTCCGCCCTCGATCCGGTCCGAGGCCGTGGCTGCGGTCAGCGGCACAACCGCCGAGTCGTGACCGAATTCGGGGAGCAGCTGCGCCCCGGGGCTGCCCGGCGGCACCGCGACCCCGCGGCGCCCGACCGTGAACAGTTTCGCGTGGCGGATTCGAGCCCAGTCCGTAACCGTGCCCGGCGTTCATGCCGGGCTGCCGGTTTCCACGGGTGGGACGTCGTAGAACTGCTGCGCCCATTTGCGCAGCGACAGATAGGGTTTTGCGTCCCTGGGCGACAGCGGCGGATGTTCTACGTACTTCTGGTACCGCCAGATTCTCAGGTCCTCCCACACCGTGACCAGGAACTGCCGTTCCACCCGCTGCTGGACCTCGGGCGGCGGGACATCGGACTCGTCGCCCGGGTCCTTGGGCCACCAGATCGAGTAGAACAGGTCCGAGCATTCGTCGTCGACCGGTGTGGTCGCGAAGATGAGCCGGTGATCGGACGATCCTTCGAAGGCGCTGATCGAACCACCGAGACCGAACATCTGGGCGTGGATCTTCAAGGCCATCTTGTCCGGATCGCCGCTGCGGGTGTCGGGCCAGCCGGTGAGAAACGACCAGGTATGGCCGTCGGCGCTGTAGTCCAGCATCTGCGGGGTCACGGTGGCGCCGTGGGCGTATTCGAAATGCAGGCTGTCCGGGCCGTTCTCCAGGACCACCTGGGGATGCACCGGCTCCCGCTCGGCCTTACGGGAGAATTCGGGATAGGGACGGTAGTAGCTGTCCGGGTCACTACCGAGGTCGGGGAACATACGCAGGATATCCGGTATCTCCCAGTGCGGTTCCTTCCCTTCGGGATGGTGCCACATGAACACGCAGCCGTTCTGCTCGTTCACCGGGTATACCCGCAACCGCAGGCCCCGATTGACCCGTTCCTCGCCGGGGATCTTTCGGTTGCGCCCGTCCGGGCCCCAGCGCCAGCCGTGGAACGGGCATTCGACGCAATCGCCGACCACCTTGCCGCCGTAGCCGATATGGGCGCCGAGATGACGGCAATGGCCGGTGAGAATATGCAGTTCGCCGGCGTCGTCGCGATAGGCCACCAGGTCTTCGCCGAAATAACGCAGCGGACGTGCCTCGCCGAGAGCGAACTCGGCGGACCAGCCGACCATGAACCAGCCGGTCACTTTCCAGGTGAAGGGAACCTTCACGAGACACCTCCGATGTCTGGGAGATCGACGCGTCACGAAGCGCGGGCAGGCGGTGAAGAAGACGGTGCCGGTGCGCCGGCGCGGTTTCCGGGCATGATCACACGCTCCTTCGTCGGTTTCCGGGACTGTCAGGCGGCCTTCGGCTTCGCAAGCGAGTAGTTGGGCTTCCCCAGGCCGAGTACGTGCTGCGCGATCATGTTGCGGAACACCTCGAGGGTGCCGCCGTAGATACCGCACAGCGGCGCCCAGCGGTAGATGTATTCCGCTCCCCCGTCGTCGGCGGCGCCCTCGGTCTCCACCGGCAGTGCAGCGGCGGGCCCGAGCAGGTCCATCAGATCCGGTGAGATATCGCGCATCGCTTGCGCGATGGCCACCCGGCCGAACATATGCGGCGCGGACAGCGCCGCCTCCATCCGGGCGACACTGCGCCCCAGCCGGTACGCCACCGAAGCGTCATCAAGCAGACGGTTCCCGTCCGGGCGCGGTTGCGCCGCGAGCGCGGCGATCCCGTCGACCGCCACCGCCATCATCGCGCCCTGGTGGGTCATGATCGATACGTCCTGCAGCCCGTCGCCCGCGGCGTCGACCACACCGTGCTCGGTGTTGAGCGGGCCCATCAGCACCGACCAGCCCCCGTTCACCTCACCGAGCCGGTACTTGTCGTCGACCCGGACATCGCTGTAGTAGACGATATTGGTGCGGTCGCCGTCGACGGTGCGGATGCCCTGGATCTCGATACCGGGAGTGTCGAGCGGAACCAGGAACATGGTCAGGCTCTTGTGTTTCCGGGCCTCCGGATCGGTATTGGTGATCAGGAAGACGTACTGGCAGTTGTGCGCGCCGGTGGTGAACATCTTCGAGCCGTTGATCACCCACTGATCCCCGTCCCGTACCGCGCGCGTTTTACAGGTCGCGACATCGGATCCGCCCTCGGGTTCGGTATAGCCGAGGCACAGCCGCACCTCGCCACTGGCCACCCTCGGCAGCACCTCTTCCTGCAGTTCGGGCGAACCGTAGTCGCGCACCGAACCGACCACGATCGCGGTGGTACCCCAGGTCACCCACGGCACCCGGGCGCGCCGCTTCTCCAGATCCCAGATGCGGCGCCGCAACCGGTTCAGCCCGCCGTCGGCCGGTTTGCTCAGTTCCGCCGTCAGCCAGCCCTCGGTGCCCATCGCCAGGTGAACGCCTTCGTCGAAGTTGTCGCCGGTTTCGCGATCCCGGCGCCGGACCTCGTCGGTGACATGGGTGTCGAGGAACGACCTGGCGCGGTCGCGGAATGCCTGGTCCTCGTCGGACAGTTCGACCAGTGAGAAGTCCATCGGTGTACTCCGTTTCTAGCTCTGGGCCGCGGCGAACAGTTCGGCGGTACGTGCCGCGGCGGCCGCGGCATCGCCCCCGGCCAGCGGCCAGCCTTTCGCGCGCAGCAGATACGCACTGGCCGCCGACTCCGCCGCGACACCCAGTCCGCCCTGGACATGGACCGCCATGGTGGCGGCCCGGGGCGCTTCCTCGGCCATGTACACGAACGCGGCCGGCGCGAGGGCCCGCTGGATATCGGGCTCGAATTCGAGGAACCAGGACGCGCGCCTGGCCAGATTGCGTGCCCCTTGCACGGTGATGGCGATATTGGCCAGTGGGTGCGAAATACCCTGCAGCGTGGAGATCGGGACCCCCATCGTGTACCGGGTGGTCGCGAATTCCGCGGCGATACGTAGCGTTTCCTCGACCAGGCCCACCAGCGCCGCCGCCGTCAGGACCCGCCATTCGTCGAGCGCCCGATCGTGCTCCGCGATCGCCTCGGCGCCGGCGGCCAGCACGGTGCGCCGGTCGGCCGCGGCCGGATCGATCCACGCCATCGGCAGCCGGCCGATATTGTCGACGCGGGTCGGCCGGGTATCGAAACCGAGGCGCACGATCTCGTCGCCCTCGCGGATCACGATATGGTCGGCGACCGCACCGGCAGGTATCAGCCGGGCGCCGGCGGCCACCCCGATCCGGGGTTCCAGTCCGACGAGCTCCCGGCCCTCCACGATCGCGGTATCGCCATCGGAATCCAGCGCGCCCAGCCGCGCCAGCAACCGGGACGCACAGACGTGGTCGATCCACGGGACCGGGGCGATGGCACGGCCGAGTTCCTCCGCGACAAGTGTCAGATCGACCAGGGTCGCGCCGTCACCGCCCGCGGATTCGGGCAGCGCCATCGTGGTCGCGCCGGTACCGCACAGCTGTTCCCACAGGTTCTTGTCGAAACCGGTGGCCTCGGCGGCCCGGACGACCTCCAGCTGGCAGCGGGTCTTGAAGAATTTCGCGTAGGTGGCCTGCAATTCGGTCTGGTCCTCGGAAAGGCTGTAGTCCTGGCGGCGCAATTCGTAGCGATCCATTTGCGTGCTCCTTGGTATGGTGCGCGACTCAGTCGTCGGCGGATCGGTCGCCGAAAAAGAATTCCTGCGCGTTGTTGTAGAGGTAGTTGTCGAGGACGTCGCCGGGAAGGTCGAGAGCCTCGGCTTCCGGGATCACGCGGCGCATGGTCAGCACCGGCCAGTCGGATCCGAAGATCACCTTGTCCTTGCCCCGGGTCCGCATGAAGTGGATCAGGCTCTCGGGCAGGCGTTTCGGTGACCAGGCCGAGGTCATCAGCCGCAGATTCCGGTATTTCATGAGCAACCGGATCGCGGTATCCCACCAGGGGTCGGCCCCGTGGATCATGCACAGCCGCAGCTCCGGGAAGCGGTAGCAGACCCGATCGAGATAGATCGGGTTCTGCACCTCGCCGGGAATCGGCGGTCCGGGCAGACCGGTGTTCATGCACAGCGGCAGATCCATTTCCGCGCATTTGTAGTACAGCGGGTAATAGACGGCATCCGTGGGCGGATACTGTCCGTCACCCCAGAAGCTTGCTCCCACAGTGGTGTAGGCGACGGGAAGGTCGCGCACCAGCGCCTCGAGTTCCCGCAGGGCCGACACCGGGTGCAGCAGATCCACACCGTTGACCGCGAGATGGAATCGTTCCGGATGAGCCTCGGCGAATTTCCGTGCGGTCGCCGACGGCTTCTTCATGGAATACATCAGGATGGCTTTTTCGACGCCCTGCTCGTCCATCTCCTCGAGCAGCGCCCCGAGTTCCACCTGCTGGTACAGATTTTTCGGGCCTTTGAAGTAGTCGTCGCGAACCTTCAGCATCCACCCCGGCTGCTCCTGCTCGCCGAAATGCACATTGACCAGGCAGTCGATGACCTTGCGCATGAGGTCAGACCTCGCTTTCTTCCGCGACCGGTACGGTCACGCGCCGGGACGCCCAGCGGTAATCGGGTTTGCCGTTGCCGAGCCGTCTGATCTCGGTGACGAAGATGATCTCCTTGGGCACTTTGAACCCCGCCAGCCGCAATTTGCAGGCTTCGCGCAGCACCAGTTCTGTGATCTCGAGGCCCCCCGAGATACACACGAGGGCTACGACTTCCTGTCCCCACCGCGGGCTCTGCCGCCCGACGACCAGCGCGTCGTGCACGCCGGCCTGGGCCCGCAGTACCTCTTCGACCTCTTCGACGAAGACTTTCTCGCCACCCGTATTCACCACCAGCGAATCCCGGCCCAGCAACCGCAGGGTTCCGTCGGGGGCAAGGGTGGCGCGGTCACCGGGGATGGCCAGGCGGCAGTCGTCGATCACCGGGAAGGTGCGCATCGTCGCCTCCCGATCGTCGAAATAGCCGAGCGGGACGCGACCGGTGCGCGCCGCCCACCCGATCTCGGGGTCGCCGGGCTCCAGGAAGCGGCTGCGATCCTGCGACACCGCGGTACCCCCGGGCATGGGCGCGAACGTATCGACCTCGGCGCCTTTACTGCTACGGCCGAAGCCCATCCCTCCGGTTTCCGAGGAGCCATAGCCTTCGACCACAGTCGCGTGTGGAAGCAGTTCGAGCAGATCGTGCCGGTGCACCGGATTTGTTGCGGCGCCACCCGTTCCGATGGCCATGAGCGAACCCAGGTCGTAGTGCCGCTCCCGCAGCTCGCGGACCAGCGGGCCGGCGTAGGCGTCGCCGACGATGGTCATCAACGCGGCCCGCTCCCGCTGCGCCGCCGTCAGCGCGGTGCGGGCGTCGAACTTTTCCCGATCGTCGTAGAGCAGAATCGTCTGACCGGCGAGCAGACCGGCGAACGACGTCCAGATTCCGGCGGCATGCGACAGCGGGGAGACCGCGAACCAGACGTACCCGGTCGCCGCGACCAATTGCGCCAGCGGTTCCAATGATTCGTGGTCGGCGCCGTTCATCGACGAAACGTACATATCGCCCTGCCGCCACAGCACGCCCTTCGGCCGCCCGGTCGTGCCGCCGGTGCACAGCATCACCACATCGTCCGGGGAGGTCTCGATGACCTCGTCGGCGTCTCCGGCGGCCACGGCATCCTCGAACCGCACCGCACCCGGTTGTTCGTCGACATCACTGCCGTCGTCGACCGAAACTAGCAGCTCCACTCCGGGTGCGGCCGCGGCCACCACCGGCCCGAACGAGCGGTGGTAGACGACGGCGCTCGGCCGGATATAGGCGAGCAGGTCGGCGATCTCGTGCTCGGTGTAGTGGTAGTTGACGTTCACCGGCACGGTCCGCGCCTTCATACAGCCGATCATCACGTCGAGGTACCGGTCGTTGCGCATGATGAGCGCGACCCGGTCCTGGCCGCATTCCCAGCGCTCCAACCCCTCGCGCGGCGTGTGCGCGCCGAGTCCGCGGGAGGCCAGGAAGTTACCGAACCGGCGGGTCAGCAGAGCCGATTCGGCGAAAGTGGTCCGGCGGTCGCCGCAGACGGTCATGGTGCGGTCCCCGGCCGCCGCCGCGACCGCGTCGAAGACAACCGCAATGCTCCACTCGGTCACCGGGCACCTCCGGTCATCGATGCCGCAAGTCCCAGGGGTGTACCGGCAGCACGGCCCCGAAGTATGGGTGGAGGTATCGCCTTCATGGCAGGTCCTCTCATTTCGTCCGGACAGCGCGCCGGCCGAGCCGGGGACGCGCGGGCACTGCCGCGCCTACCTGTCACAACCGAATAGTTGTCCCTACTGTATAGCTATCAGTACAGCTTGGTGCAAGCTTTACCGAAAACCAGACCAGACCACCCCCTGACCCTCGGGAACACTGCTACAGCCACCAGCAGCGCCGACCCGGCCCGACACAACCCACGAAGCTTTACTGACGCAGTTACGGTATGCTCAACGGTATTTACGATAAACCCAGCGGAAGCCCAGGAAGATGCGGGGAGAGCAGTGAGCGATTACACCCAGGCCACGCCCGCAGCGGGAGCGGTCCATCACGACCAGGACGGTCCGGTACTGCGGCTGACCATCGACCGGCCGGCCCGGCGCAATTCGCTGGCGCCGGGCATGCTCACCGAGCTCATCGATGCGCTCACCCGGGCGGCGACCGACGAAAGCCTGCGGGTGGTGCATATCGAGGGCGCCGGCACCGACTTCTGCTCCGGCGTGGACTGGGTGGCCACCAACAGCGACGGCCGCCGTCCCCGCACCGGCGATCTGGTCCGCCGTATCCCGCATACCGCCAACCGGCTGATCGAGCTCGTGCACACCCTCCATCTCCCGGTGGTGTGCACCGTGCGCGGGTGGGCCGCCGGCATGGGCTGCAACTTGGCCCTGGCCGCCGATTTCACCGTCGCCGCCACCGACGCCGTGTTCTGGGAGCCGTTCCTGAGCCGCGGCTTCAGCCCCGATACCGGCTCCACCTGGCTACTCCCCCGGCTCGTGGGGATGGCCCGCGCCAAACGGATGCTGCTGCTCGGCGAGAAGGTCGGCGGCAGCGCGGCGGCGGAGTGGGGACTGATCCACGAGGCCGTCGCACCGGACGAGCTCGAACAGCACAGCGCCGCGCTGGTGAACCGGCTCGCCGCGGCGCCGACGGTCGCACTGGGACTGAGCAAACAGGCCATCCACGACAACCAGGCCGCGAGCCTGCCGCAGGCATTGACACACGAGTTGCTCACACTCGAAGTCGCGTGCAGGTCAGCTGATTTCAAGGAGGGACTGGCCGCCTTCCGGGAGCGCAGGGACCCCGAATTCCGGGGACGCTGACCGTCCGGCGGCGGCGACCGCCGCCTGTCCGGAAACGGAGAGCGCCGCAGGAAAACGCGTATCCACGAGTTCTTGACGATAGGGCCGTGGTGTTCGTAGCGGAATCGTCGTGCGACGGTATCCGGTCGACCACGCGACGGCTCGAGGCCTGATATTCTCTGCGCACAGTTTCAGCACGAAACGTGTTGGCATGGAGTGGAACCGGCGTTACGCGTGCGCCGCAAGATTGCGACCGCGTTGCGGGTGACGGCCGGAGCAGAGGGCGGATGTGGTTCTGCGGATCGGTGTGGAATTCGCGGGTTACCGGATCGACCGGGAATTGGGCCGGGGCGGGATGGGGGTGGTCTACCGTGCCGTACACCCGCGGCTGCCGTCCAAGATGGTGGCGCTCAAGGTGTTCGACCCTGCGCGTGGTGGACCCCGCGGGCTGCACCTGTTCGGACGGGAAGCCGAACTCGTCTGCGGGCTGGCACATCCGAACATCGTGCGGATCAACGACCGGAATGTCACCGACGGGCTGAACTGGATCGAAATGGAGTACGTCGACGGCCCCGACCTTACCGAGATAGTGCGCAATGCGTCCGCTGGACTCGACCCCGACCGCGCTGTTCGCTTCATCGCCGACGCCGCCGCCGGGATCGATCACGCCCACGAGAACAAGGTCGTGCATCGCGATATCAAACCGTCCAACCTGCTGGTTTCCACCATCGACGGCCGGGAACAGGTGCTGGTCGCCGATTTCGGAATCGCCCGCAGTCTCGACGACGAAGCCACGGTCACCGGCGCCGGCCGGCGCGAATACTCGCCGCACTACGTCGCTCCGGAACGTTTCGCCAGTTCGCTGCCGGATCACCGCTCCGATATCTATTCCCTCGGGGCGACGCTGCACCGGTTGCTCACCGGTTCCTACCCATATCCGAACCGCAATGAACGGGAACTGATCGACGCGCATCGCCACGAACCCGCTCCGGTGCCCAGCCTGATCCGCCCAGACCTGCCGAAACGGTTCGACTCCGTCATCGCCAAGGCCATGGCCAAAGACCCCCGCGATCGGTACCAGAGCTGCGCGGAACTGGCCGCCGACGCCCGCGCCGCACTGTCGGGCGAGGTGTCGGCCGCGGTGTACCACCCCGGCCGAGGCGAACCGCCGCCGCTGCCCACGGCACCCGAGCCGGACCGTGCCGACACGGTCACGGGGACGGAAACGGTTGATACTCCGGAAAGCGCTGTTCCTCCTGCCCGAGTCCCTCGCCGACAGTACTGGCTGCTTGCCACCGCTGCGCTCGCCGTGTCCGCGTCGCTCTCCGCCGTCTGGGCATTCTCCGGCGGGGCGGAACCCGATCCGCCGGCTCCCCCGCCTGCTCACACCCCCGAACCGACCGTCACGACTCCCGGCTACCTCACCGATCGTTGTCACTGGACCACCCGGCGTTTCGATAGCGATCGAACCTACGTGGAACTGCCGACAGGTCACGGCTCCCGGGACGAACCGAACTGCATCCTGAATCTCGGCGACCGCAACTTCGCCGTCTCCGTCGTCCAGCGCGCGATCACCCTGTGTCATCACATCCCCGTCGACGAGTCGGGGGTCTACGACTCTACAACCAAGTCCACGATCCAACAGCTACAGGAGGCCGCGGGCGCCGAGGCCGACGGGATCTACGGCCCGAGGACTCGTGCCACTGTTCTGCAGTGGCCGGTGTTCCGGGAAACGGATGGAGGGTTCGCAGGCAGATGCCGGCGTCTGGATTGACCACACCGATACCCATCGATATACGGCTACTCGGTCCGGTGCGACTGCTGGCCGGCGGTCGCCGACTCGATCTGAACGGTCCCCGGACCAATACCGTGCTGGCAGTACTCGCCGTCGAACGCGGAGTCGCGCTGTCGTCGGAAACGCTCGGCGAACGGGTCTGGGACGACCCCCCGCGCAGCTTCCGCAGCAGCCTGCACAACATGATCTCGAGAATCCGCGAGAACCTCCGGAAGGCCGGTGTCTCCGACACAGGCCTGCTCCGTACCGACTCCGATTGCTACCGCCTGGACATCCGCGCCGGCGACTGCGATCTGTACCGCTTCACCGAAGATCGCACCAAAGGCTTGATGGCCCAGAACCGGCGTGAGTACGAGGTCGCGTCGGAATACTTCCGGCGGGCACCGGCCGAGTG
Organism: Nocardia carnea; assembly: GCF_029868325.1. GTDB lineage: Bacteria > Actinomycetota > Actinomycetes > Mycobacteriales > Mycobacteriaceae > Nocardia > Nocardia carnea_C. Next base: position 6,668 of record NZ_JARWNW010000060.1, on the reverse strand, counting down.
GTCCGGGGATCCGCTCGACGGGCTGCCTGCCTCCCGGTTCGTGGACGGCTTCCGGGTGCGCATGCGGGAGGAACGCCGCCAGACGGTGATCGATCGAATCGATATGGAAATCAAGTGCGGCCGGGCCCGGCAAGTCATCGGGGACCTGCGGGCCATGACCGAGGAATCACCCACCGGGGTCGCGGTGTGGTCACGCTATATCACCGCCCTCTACACCGGTGACTGCGCCGACGCCGCCGCCCAGGCCTGCAGAGAGATCCTGAGCCGGCTGCACGACGAGGGCCGGGAGGCGCCGCAGACCCTCCGGACGCTGCAGGAGCGGATCCTGCGGCACGAATCGTTGCCCGGGGTTCCGGATTTCCGGTTCACGGTGCCGGACGACGACCGGCCGACTCTGCAGGAATCGATGTCGGCGATCGCGCTGGCCTGCGGCGACGGCCGGATAATCGCCGTCACCGAGACCGGAGTGAACATCGGCCGCGGCGAAGGTAACGATCTGCGCCTGGCAGATCCGAAGATCAGCCGCCGGCACGCCCGGGTCGAAAGCGACGGCGACCTCGCGCACATCACCGATCTCGGCTCCACCAACGGGGTCTACGTGAACGACCGCCGCATCGGCTCGGCGACTTCGCTCGAACCGGGCGACACCATTCGCGTGGGTTCCACCGTGGTGACGGTGCGCCTCGCCGACTCCGCCCACTGACCATCCAGCCACGTTGGCGTGACGTGAGTGCAACGTTGGCAGCACTGGATACCTTCGTTTTCGCTGCCCGGGAACAGCCGAACAGCGGTTGTCACAGCGGAACGGAGTTCGAATGAACAACAAGATATCCACCATGCACCCGGCCGGCCGCGGGGTTCGAGCACTCGTGGTCGCGGGTATCGCGCTGAGCATCGCGTGCGGTTCGAGCGCGCTCGCTCAGGCCGGGCCGGGGAATGCGAAATCCGCCACCGACGCGCAGATCGCCGAGGAATGCGCGAACACGCGACCTACGCTGTCGCGCGGTTCGACCGGCGACTGCGTCTATATCGTGCAACTGGCCCTCTACAACAGAGGTTTCCGTGGCACGCCGCTGGACGGCATCTACGGTCCCATCACCGAACAGGCCGTGCAGTCGTACCAGGAATCGACAGGGCTCGAGGCCGACGGCATCGTCGGAGGCGGCACCTGGGCCGCACTCATCGACGACTCGGCGCTCCCCGGTTTCTGAACCGGACGGTCACTCCGGCCGTCGGCTCGCCGAATCCGTGGCAGCCGGCGGCCGGCTGAAGTCCGGTATCGCATTTCCCGAGACGGGACCAGGCGGGGCTGGAATCCCTTTCCATCGGTGAGCGCTGCGCGATAATCGGAGGTGGCGGAAAGCTGATCAGCGTGCTGATCGGAGTGGTCGCTCAGGTGAGCGAGTAGCGGATCGGCAGGTGTTTGAGTCCGCCGACGAATGTCGTCGCGATCAATTCGGGCTCACCGGCCAACTCCGCCGATTCCAGCCGCGGCAGTAATTCGGCGAAGAATTTCCCGACCTCCATCCGCGCCAGCGCCGCACCCAGACAGAAATGGACGCCGAACCCGAAGGCCACATGCTTGTTGGGTTCGCGGTGGATATCGAAGCGGAATGGGTCGTCGAAAATGTCTTCGTCGCGATTTGCCGACGCATAGGACAGCAGCAGCGACTCGCCTTCCGCGATCGGCACGCCGTTGACCTCCGCGTCCTGCGCCGCCGTGCGCATGAACGCTTTCACCGGCGTGACCCAGCGGATCATCTCCTCGGTGGCCCGGGGCATCAGACCCAGGTCGGCGGCCAGTTCTTCGCGCTGTGCGGGATGTTCGATAAGAGCCCGCATTCCGCCGGCGATCGTGGCGCTGGTGGTGTCGTGCCCGGCGGTGGCGATGATCGCGTAGTAGGACATGGTCTCGATATCCGAGAGCGGTTCACCGTCGATGGTCGCGTTGGCGATGGCCGAGGCGAGATCGTCGGTCGGGTTCGCGCGCCGGGAATCGGTCAATGTCTTGAAGTAGGCGAACATTTCCGCCAGCGCCGTCATCGTCTCGGTTTCCGACATCGTGCGCTTGTACTCGTCGTCGTCGCTACCGATCAGTTCCTGCGTGAGCTCGAGCATCAGCGGGAAATCGGCTTCGGGAACACCCAGCAGCGACATGATCACGTACAGCGGGTAGTTGACCGCGACCTCTTGGACGAAATCGCATTCCCCGCCCGCGTCACGCATCTGGTCGACGTAGCGCACGGCGAGCTGTTCGATCCGCTCCCCCATGGCGCGCATGGATTTCGGGCTGAACCAGTCCGCGGCGATCGCCCGCACGATCCGATGCTGGGGGTCGTCCATGTGGATCAACGTCTTGATGCCGACCGCGGCCTGCATCTCGTCGGAGGCGGCGGGCATCAGCACCGGCCGCGGCCAGTTCGTGAACACCTGGTTCGCCCGTTCGACGGCCATCACGTCGGCGTGTTTGGTGATCGCCCAGAACGGTTTGTAGGAGGGCACGTCCACCAGCGACACCGGTGCGTTCGCTCGCAGCGAGCTCAGTGCGGCGTGCAATCGCGCCTCATCGGCGTAGGCGGCCGGGTCCGCAAGTACCTTCGCGGCATCGTCGACGATCGGCATGCTCATATGCGGTTCTTCCGTTCCGTATCTTCGTGTTACTCCTGGTCGGACCCGTCGCCCAGGGGCCGGCCCGGCGCGTTGTGTCGCCCACCAGAGTGATTTATAGTCCGGCTTACTGTCAAGCATTCTATAAGTCGTACCGGGCATTGGAGCGGTGGTAGTCATGTCCTCTGAACAACGCAAGATCGTCGTCGTCGGCGCCGGATCGGGTATCGGCGCGGCGACCGCCGAGCACTACCATCGACAGGGCGATTTCGTCCTGGCGGTGGATCTCCGCCCGAACGACACCCCGGCCTCCCGGCATGAACAGTGCGATCTGCGCGATGCCGCGGCGATCGACGGGCTACTGGAACGAATCGGCCACGGCTGGGACGTCCTTGCCTACGTCGCAGGCGTGCCCGGTACCGCGCCGGCCCACGATGTACTGGCGGTGAACTACCTCGGCATGCGGCTGACGACGGAAGGAATGCTCCCGCGCCTGCGCGAGGGCGGCGCGATCGTCACCGTGGCATCGGTGGCCGCACTGGGCTGGCAGCAGCGGGTCGAGGAACTCGCCGGCCTCCTCGATGCGACGGATCCGGAGACGGTCCGCGCCTGGCAGGACGCCCAGGATCCCGCCTATCCGGTGTACAGCACATCGAAACAGGCCGCGATCATCCACGCCAAGCGCCTGGCTCCGGCGGCATGGCAGAAGTACGCGGTGCGAATCAACACAGTGAGCCCCGAGCCCACGGAGACACCGATCCTCACCGATTTCGAGACCAGCATGGGCAAAGATGTACTCGACATGGTCAAGGCCACGGTGGGCCGGCACGCGAGCGTCGACGATATCGTTCCTGTGATCATCTTCCTGGCCTCACCGGCCGCGCGCTGGATCAACGGCCAGGACGTACACGTGGACGGCGGCTTCGTGGCACCGATGGCGGCGGGGGCGCCGATCCAACTCTGATACACCCCCGGGATCCGCCGCCGCGGAACCGATTCGACATCGGCGGTTTCCGGGTTCCGCAACGGGCCACCGAGGATGTCCACCACACCGCCGAAGATTGCTGTTACTGATAAATCGGTTTACTGTATGCATTACAGTAAGTGAAGAATCGCAGATATCACAAGGTCCCGACGACGCTAGAGGTGGAGCTGTGAACAGCCCTGTTCAGGACGAATGGACACCGGCCGGGGACGCCCTCGACCTACGTGACCCCTACCCGTACTTCGCCGCCCGGCGCGCCGAGAGCGGGGTTTCGCACGGGACGGTGATGGACTATTCGAGAACCCCGGAATCGCTGCGCCCCAAGGACAGCTATTCGGCGTTCTCCTACGACGCGGTCAATGCCGCCCTGCGCAACAGTCAGGTGTTCAGCACCGCGCTCTACGATTCCACGATCGGCGTGTTCATGGGGCCGACCATTCTGGCGATGAACGGCGCCCGGCACAAAGCGCACCGGGGCCTGGTCTCGGCGGCGTTCAAACCGCAATCGCTGCTCACCTGGGAGCCCGAAATCGTCCGGCCGATCTGCGATGCGCTCATCGACGAATTCGCCGAACGCGGTGATGCCGATCTGGTCCGCGAGTTCACCTTCGAATTCCCGACCCGCGTGATCGCCCGGCTCCTCGGCCTGCCCGAAGAGGATCTGCCGTTCTTCCGCAAGGCGGCGGTGGCCATCATCAGCTACGCCGGGAACGTGGGGCACGCACTGGAGGCGTCGAAGGACCTGCAGGAGTATTTCCTCGGGCATATCGAACAGCGCCGCAGCAATCCCACCGGCGATATCATCAGCGATCTGGTGACCGCCGAGATCGACGGCGAGAAACTCTCCGATGAGGCGATCTACTCCTTCCTGCGGCTGTTGCTGCCGGCCGGCCTGGAAACCACCTACCGGTCTTCCGGCAATCTGCTCTACCTGCTGCTGAAGCATCCGGACCAATTCGCGGCCGTCCAGGCCGATCGCCGACTGCTCACGCCGGCAATCGAAGAGGGGCTGCGCTACGAAACCCCGCTCACCCTGGTGCAACGGTATGTCACCGAGGACACCGAACTCGACGGCGTCGCGATCCCCCGAGGCGCGGTGCTCGACCTGTGCCTGGGCTCGGCCAACCGGGACGAGAACCGCTGGGACCGCCCGGAGGAATTCGATATCCACCGCCGCCGCATCCCGCACATCAGTTTCACCGCGGGCGCCCATACCTGCCTCGGCCTGCACCTGGCGCGGATGGAGACCCGGGTCGCACTGGACCGCCTGCTCACCCGCCTGACCGGTTTCGAACTGAAAGATGAGGGTGATCCGCATATTTTCGGCCAGCCGTTCCGCTCGCCGAATGCGCTCCCGGTGACCTTCGATGTCGTCGCGTGAATCACGCAGCGGTAGTGGAAAGGACCAGATCGTGACCGATGATCCCGTACTGCTCAGTCAACAGACCGGGCGCGTGCGAACGCTGACGTTCCACCGGCCGCATCGCAAGAACGCCATCTCTCGCGCGATGTGGTCGGCCCTGCGCGACGAACTCCGCGACGTCACCTATGGCGGTGAGGTGGGTGCCGTCGTTCTCACCGGCGCCGGCGGCTCCTTCTGTTCCGGCGCCGATATCGCGGATGCCTCCGGGATGGACGAATTCCCCGATCCCGCCACGGAGATCCGCGCGATCAACGAGGCGGTGCTGCAATTGCACGATTTGCCGGTGCCCACGATCGCGAAGGTGCGCGGTGTCGCGGTCGGCGCCGGTTGGAACCTCGCACTCGGCTGCGATTTCGTTGTCGCGACACCGGAAGCCACGTTCTGCCAGATCTTCACCCGCCGCGCCCTCTCACTGGACTGCGGCGGTTCCTGGCTGCTGCCCAAACTGATCGGGCTCCAGCAGGCCAAGCGGCTCGCGATGTTCGCCGACACCATCGATGCGACGGAAGCCCGGTCACTCGGACTGGTCACCTGGATACGACCCGAGGACACCATCGACGAATTCGTCGACGAGACAGCGGCACGTCTGGCAGCGGGCCCGCCCACCGCCCTCGCCCAAACCAAGTCCCTGCTGAACGGCGGCGCCGACCGCACCATGCGCGAAGCGCTGCTCGGCGAGGGTCACGCCCAGCGAATCAACTTGACCTGCCCCGATGTCCTCGAGGCGTTCGCGGCGTTCAGCGAGAAACGCGATCCGGTGTACACCACCACGCCCGGTGCGGGTGCGTGACCCGGAAGTAAGAAACGAGGTGCCGCTGTGAACAGGAGAGCGACCGGTGTGAAACGCCGGCGGCGGGAGCGTGGCTCGCTGAACCCGGAGGATATCATCAACGGTGCCTTCGAACTCGCCGAGCAGGTCTCGATCGACGGGTTGAGCATGCCGATGCTCGGTAAGCACCTCGATGTGGGAGTCACCAGTATCTACTGGTATTTCCGTAAGAAGGACGATCTGCTCAACGCCATGACCGACCGCGCACTGAGCCGGCACGTCTTCGGCACCCCATTCATCGACCCGGCCGACTGGCGCGACTCGCTGACCCACCACGCCCGCACCATGCGCTACGCCTTCCTCGGCAACCCGATCCTGTGCGATCTGGTGCTCATCCGGTCCGCACTGAGCCCGCCCGCCGCCCGCCTCGGCGCCCGCGGGATGGAACGTGCGGTGGCGGCGCTGGTACAGGCGGGGCTGACCGTCGATCAGGCTTTCGACACCTATTCGGCAGTGAACCTGCACATCCGGGGTTCGGTGGTCCTGCAACGGCTGTACGACAAGAACTCCGAACTGGGCGATTCGGCCCGCGCCTGTTACGAGGAGATCCGGATCGATCCGGAGAAGACTCCGCTGCTGTCCCAGGCGATGTCGAAGGGCCGCAAATCGGGCGCACCGGACGAGCACAACTTCGAATACGGCCTGCAGTGCATCCTCGACCACGTCGCCCGCCTGATCGACGGCGAGCGCTGACCAGGAGCCGCAGTTTGCGAAGGGCCCGAGTTGACCGGCCTGATACCCGTCGCAGCCGAGGCACTGTCATCGTCGGAGAGCCTCCTTGATGCGGCAGGACAGTGCCGGCGTCGGGAGGCTATTGTGGCTGC
>NZ_JARWNW010000059.1 GCF_029868325.1 Nocardia carnea | reverse complement strand
GGTTTATTTCGTTTGGTAGGGGGGTTTTAAAAAGACTACGAATCATTTGTTCTATGTATCCGGCCTAATTCCGTAACAGCCCCCCTATGTGGTGGGGGCCGAGCGGGGGGGGGGCACGGGGGTCCTCGACGCCCGTAGCGTCGAGGACTTCGCCGCCGGACACCTCGCGGGATCGGTGAACGTGGGCTTCGATGGCAGGTTCGCCGAAACCGGCGGCATGGTCGCCGAGGTGGGCGAACGCATTGTTTTGATCACCTACCCCGGCGAGGAGCAGGACGCGGCGCTGCGGCTGTCCCGGATCGGCTCGGACAATGCCGTGGGCTATTCGAATATCGGCGCAGACGGAGTGTTCCCTACCGAACTGGCCGACCTGGTGCAAGCCGCGCCGCGCACCACTGTGCCGGAACTGGACCGCCTGCTGGCTGCCGACGCGGTCACTCTGGTCGATATCCGCAACCCGGGCGAACGTGATCTCGGGATCATCCCCGGGGCGATCGCAATTCCGCTGGCACAGCTGCGGGTTCAACTCGAGCAGGTCCCCACCGGCCGGCCGATCGTGGTGCACTGCGCCGGTGGGTGGCGGTCGAGTGTGGCGGCGTCGTTGCTGCGTGCGCAGGGCTTTGCGCAGGTCTCCGATCTGGTCGGCGGCTACAACGCATGGGCCGACGCGCAGATCGAGGAGGCCTCGAAATGACCTTGGAAGGGACGAAATCGGCCGAGCCGCACCAGGCCGCGCAGCATGCGGGTGAAGCACCATCCGCGACACGCGGGGGCCCGATGGCGCGGCTGGGTTCGGCCATGGCAGTAAATGCCACATGGGTATTCGGCGTCTGGGTGATCGTATTGATCGCTCTGGGCGCGGCGGCGCCGACTGTTTTCAGCTCACTGGCCGGCGCGGGATGGCAGGCCAACGGCTCGGAATCGGTGCGGGTCCGCGAACTCGCGGAGGAACACTTCGGCGGCAACTCTTCGGCTGCCGTCCAGGTGGTGGTGCACTCCGACACACAGCAGATCAGCGATGCCTCGATGCAGAAGACGGTGGCCGAAGCCACCGCCGTCTTCGCATCGGATCCTCGATTCGGTGAGATCATCGCCCCGCAGCCGGGATTGTCGATCAGCCCGGACGGACACACCGGCATCATGATTGCCGGAGCGAATGCCGGCACCGACGACATGGTGAAAGCGGTCGACGAACTCAAAGAAGAACTGACCGCACTCTCAGGGGACGGGATCGAGGTCTATCCGACCGGGTCCTCCGCTTTGTGGAGTGACTTCAACAAGGCAAACCACGATGCCATGATCAAGGCCGAGATGTTCTCGTGGCCGGTGACTCTGGCGATCATGGTGCTCGCTTTCGGCTCCCTGGTCGCAGCCGGATTGCCGCTACTGCTGACCCTGGCCGGGCTCGTGGCCTCGGCCGGTGGCCTCGTACTCCTCAACGAGGTGACCCCGATCTCGGTATGGGCGATGAACTTCGCGATGATGTTCGCCCTCGCCCTCGGCATCGACTACGCCCTGTTCATCGTGGCGCGTTTCCGGGATGCCCTCCGCAAGAACACCGACCGGCAGAAGGCAGTCGCCGAGACCATGGACACCGCCGGCAAGGCGATCGTGCTCTCCGGTCTCACCGTGCTGGTGAGCCTGTCCGCCGTACTACTCGTGCCCGCCCCCGCGGTCCGCACGATGGCCGTGGGCATCATGCTCGCCGTAGTCTTCGTTCTCGCCGCCTCCGTGACGCTGCTCCCAGCGGTCTTGGCAAAGCTGGGCAGCAAGGTCGATGCCGGCGCGCTGCCCTTCGCGAAGCACCAGCACCCTCGCTCCCCGAAGTTCGAGGCATGGGGCAGGCTGTTGCACAAGCATCCGTGGCCGTTCGCGATCGGTGCTCTGCTGGTGCTGGTCGCCATGGCCGTACCGGTCCTGGGCCTGAAGGTCGCCATGCCGTCGATCGAGGTAGTTCCGGAAGAAGCCCCGGTCCGCCAGGGGTACGAACTCGTCCAGGCTCAGATGGGTGAGGGCGCACCCGGCATGCTGCAGATCATTACGCCCGCAGCCGATGCCGGCGCGACCGCAACGGCTGCCGCCGGAACCCCGGGAATCAGCATGGTCACCCCGCCGCAGCCTGCCATGGACGGTGCCGGCTACGCCATGCTGCAAGCACTCCCGGACGTCGACCCCTCGGACGAGAAGATGGGCACTATATTGTCGCAGCTGCGTGCCGATCTGCCCGACGGCGCGATGGTCGGCGGCGCGCCTGCGGAGAACCTCGATCTACAGCAGGCGCTCGACGACTACCTGCCGGTAATCATCGGAGTCATCCTCGTCCTCGGCTTCCTGCTGCTGCTTGTCGCCCTGCAGGCACCGTTGATCGCATTCATCGGGACCCTGGTGAGCCTGCTGTCGACCGCGGCGGCGTTCGGTATCGCGAAGCTGATCTTCCAGGACGGTGTCGGTGCGGGCCTGCTCGGATTCGAACCGCAGGGCTTCCTCGATGGCTGGGGACCGGTGTTCTTCTTCGCGATGATCTTCGCGATCGCGATGGACTACACCGTCTTCCTGCTCTCGACTGCCAAAGAACACTATGAGAGCTCCGGCGATCCGGGCGACGCGCACATCATGGGGCTTGCGCATTCCGGGCGGGTGATTCTCGCCGCCGCGGCGGTGATGGTGGCGGTGTTCTTCACCTTCGCTCTATCGGAGCCGCTACCGCCGAAGGAGATGGGCATCATCCTCGGTGTTGCCGTACTGCTGGACGCACTGCTGGTCCGACTGATCCTGTTGCCGGTGGCGCTGACCTTGACCAAGCACGCCGCATGGTGGTCCCCGTCATGGCTGCGCAAGGCGCTGCCGCGCATCACCTTCTCGCACGGCTGAGCTGCAGAGCGCGTGACCATTCCGATCTCGCTCCTTCTGGGCTCCGTCATCGGAGTCCTCCTCGGCCTGCTCGGGGGTGGCGGGTCGATCCTTGCCGTTCCCGCCCTGGTCTACGGCCTCGGGATTCCGTTGCACGAAGCAGTTCCGATGTCGCTGATGGTGGTGGGTATCGCGTCGCTGTTCGGCGCCATCCCCAAAATAGGTGCCGACCTGGTCCAATGGCGTGTTGCGGCGGTATTCGCCCTCTCCGGATTCCCGGCCGCGTTCGCCGGAAGCGCGGTGAATCGGCTACTCCCCGAGGCACTCACTCTTGCCGGCTTCGCCATTGTCATGATTGCGGCGGGAGCCCGGATGTTGTGGAGCACCGAGGGCACCGGCACTGCGTGCCGAGTGGAAGGTTCGACCATCAACTGGCGCCGATGCACCTCCCGCGCCATTCCGTCCGGTCTCGGTGTCGGCTTCCTCACCGGACTTTTCGGCGTCGGCGGCGGCTTTCTCATCATCCCCGCCCTCGTCCTGCTTCTGGGCATCGAAATGTCCGTCGCGGTCGGGACCTCCCTGGTGATCGTGACCGCGAATTCCGGGTCCGGCCTCGTCGCATACCTCGGCAATCCCGGCCTCGACTGGTGGATCGTGGCGACATTCACGGCAACTGCCGTCGTCGGCTCACTCATCGCGGGCCGATACGGGAGAAAAATCGACACAGGCCGACTACAGAGGTGGTTCGCCTACCTGGTCTTCGCGGTGGCGGCCCTCGTCCTCGGGCAGGTGATATTCATTCGGTGAGCCACGAAGATGGTTACTCTGCGCCTACCCCCAGGCGGAGAGTATGCCTGAAGTGGGGCATGCCCGGAGAATACCCCCAGGCGTATGGTGGACAGTGCACACGATCAAAGTCAGTACGCGCTCTTGCGCCACCCGCCGACCCGAAAACCGAACGCAGAAAGGACAATCCATGGATATCGCATTGTCGGCCACCCTGCCCGGCACCGGCTTCGACGAGGCCGTCGAAAGGACCCGCACCGCACTGTCCGAACAGGGCTTCGGGGTGCTCACCGAGATCGATATGCAGGCCACCCTGAAGGCCAAACTCGGCGAGGAGATGGAGGAGTACCTGATCCTCGGCGCCTGCAACCCACCGCTGGCGCATCGAGCCGTGGGCGTGGACCGGCAGATCGGACTGCTGTTGCCGTGCAATGTGGTGGTCCGCCGCGACCCCACCGCTGCCGATACCGTCATCGTCGAGGCGATGAATCCCGACATCATGGTCGAGGTCACCGCCGAACCCGCGCTGAATCCCGTCGCCGCCGAGGCGGCGACGAAACTCCGTGCCGCTATCGACTCCCTCGGCGCGCACTGATTCCGTGCATCACTCGATCTGCCACCCGGCACTGCCCCGCATCATCGAAACCCTCGAGGCCCGGCTCCGGCGATCCGATTCCTCGGGCGGTGCACGCCGTAACCAGGTCCACCCTCCCGTACCTCGCGGACTGCTCACGCCCCGGTCGGCACCGAGCCGAGCGGAATGACATGGGGGCGGCCATGGGTGGGTTCGGTGATCACTTGGGCGGTGAGCCCGAATACGTCGTGCAGAATCTCCGGGCGCACGACTTCTGCGGGCGGGCCCTGGGTCACGATGGCGCCGGCTTTCATTGCGACGAGGTGGTCGCTGTAGCGGGCGGCGAGGGAGATGTCGTGGAGGACCATGACGACGGTGCGGTTGTGTTCGCGGTTCATGCGCACGATCAGTTCCAGCAGTTCCACCTGATGCGCCAAGTCCAGGTAGGTCGTCGGCTCGTCCAGCAGCATGATGCCGGTTTCCTGGGCGAGGGTCATCGATATCCAGGCGCGCTGGCGTTGTCCGCCGGAGAGTTCTTCGAGTCGGGTACCGGCCAGGTCGAGGATTCCGGTGCTGGTCAGGGCGTGCCGGAGTGTTTTCTCGTCGAGGACGGAGAACTGTTCGTACCACCGTTGCCGAGGGTGGCGGCCGCGGGAGACGAGGTCGGCGACGGTGAGGCCGGGTGGGGCGGTAGGTGATTGGGGCAGGATGCTGATGCGGCGGGCGACCTGCCGGGTGGGTTGGCTGCCGATGGGCACGCCGTCGAGCAGGACCCGGCCGGAACGGGGTGCGATGAGCCGGCCGAGACCGCGCAGCAGGGTCGATTTGCCGCAGCCGTTGGGGCCGATGATCGAGGTCACCGCTCCGGTGGGGACGTCGAAGGTCATATCGGTGACGACGTCGGCGCCGCCGTAGCCGAGGGTGAGGTTCTCCGTGCGCAGTACGGACTGGGTCACGTAAGCCTCCTCTGGTTCCGCAGGACGAGATAGATGAGGTACGGCCCGCCCAGTACCGCGGTGGCCACACCCACCGGCAGCGATACCGACAGCGCGTTCGCGGCGACGGTATCGGCGACCAGGACGAACACCATGCCCACCAGGCCGGACAGGAACAGCGGCGGGACGGCCGCACCGGTGAGCAGCCGCGCGATCTGCGGGCTCGCCAGCGCGACGAATACGAGCGGCCCGGCGATGACGACGCCGGCGGAGGCCAGGAGCGTCGCCAGCATCAGGGCGGACAGCCGGAGGCCGCCGATCCGTACGCCGAGGCCGATCGCCACATCGTCGTCCATGGTGAGCAGTACCAGCCGCGGCGCCAGCAGCAGCGCACCGGCCAGCAGGGCGAGCGCCAGCAGGCCCATCGGCCGCACCAGCAGCCAGTCCGTACCGTTGAGCGAACCGGACATCCAGGTCAGTGCCTGGGCCGCGTTCGTGACATCGCCGAGTGTCAGCAGCCACGTCGTCAGGCTCACGGCCAGCCCGTTGATGCCGAGGCCGACGAGCACCAGGCGGTAACTGTCGAGAGTCCCGGACCAGGAGAGCAAGTACACCACCACCCCGGCCAGCACGCCGCCGGTGAAGGCGGCAACCGGTAATCCGACCTCCGCGGCGATACCGCTCAAACCCGCCGCCCCGCCACCGGCCAGCACCAGCACGGAGACGGCGCCGAGCGACGCACCGGCGGTGACGCCGAGGATATCGGGGCTGGCGAGGGGGTTGCGGGCGACGGTCTGGGTGATCGCGCCCGCCATTGCCAGGCAGGCGCCCGCGATAATCGCCCCGACGGTGCGCGGTGCCCGGAACTCCGTCACGGCGAGATGAACCCGGGTATTCGAATCGTCGCCGAGCAGCGCCCGGACGACCTCGTCGAGCGGTAACGCGGAACCACCGTTGGCCACATGGATCGCGGCGGCGGCCAGGACGAGCAGCAACAGCGAGACCCCCACCGTCAGCGCGCGCGGTGCGATACGCACGGAGACCGGCCCCCAGCGGGCGACGCGGGTGGGGGCGAGGAGGTTCGGGGTTGCGCCGCTCATACGGTCACCAGCCGGCGGCGGCGGGCGAGAAGTACGAAGAACGGCGCTCCGATCACCGCGAGCACCACCCCGACCGACAGCTCACCCGGCCGTGCGATGACCCGGCCCGCGGTATCGGCCAGCAGGACCAGCACGATCCCGAATGCGGCCGCCGCGGGTACCGAACGCCGGTAGTCGGCGCCGACGAGGGCCCTGGCGATATGCGGCACCAGTAGTCCGGCGAAGGCGATCGGGCCCGCCATGGTGACGGCGGATCCGGCGAGCAGGGTGATCGCGGCGATCCCGGCGCACCGGGCGAGCGGTATCGAGGTGCCCAGCGACCGCGCCGTATCCTCGCCGAGCGCCAGCGTATTGAGCGCACCGATGTTCAGTACGGCGAGCAGCAGCCCGGCGGCCACGAACGGCCACATTGCTTCGATCGTGTGCGGGCGCGCCGCCAGCGAACCGACCTGCCAGAAACGCAGGGTGTCCAGGGATGCGCTGTCCAGCAGCGCCAGTCCGGTGACCAGGCCACCGCAGAGGGCGGCGACGGCCGCACCGGCCAGCACCAGGGTGACCGGTGTCGCCCCGTGCCGGGCGGCGGTACCGACGGCGAATACCACCACACTCGCCGCCAGGGCTCCGGCGAACGCCAGGCCGGCTTCGGCGTGCACGGGGAGGCCGCCGAACAGGAAGGTCGCGGCAACGATCGCAAGTGCCGCTCCCTGGTTGATGCCGAGCAACCCCGGTTCGGCCACAGCGTTACGCGTATGCCCCTGGGTCAGGATTCCGGCGACCCCCAAGCAGGCTCCGGCGGCGATACCGATGAGGGTGCGGGGCCAGCGGAGCTCGCGGATGGTCACGTCCATATCGGTGCCGGTGGGCGTGAAGATCGCATGCCACGCCTCGGCCAGATTCGAGGGACTGCTGCCGACGCAGACACTCAGCAGGACGGCCGCCAGCACGGCGGCGACCGGTACGACGATCATTAACAGCGGTGAACGGGCGGAGCGGAGACTGTTTCCCGGCGTGAGCGCTGCGATATTCGGGGAGTCGGGCGGATCCGCGGTGGTGTCCTTCAGCACCGGTGCGCTCGCGAATGCGGTGTCGACATCTCGGTACTCCTTGCTAAGGTCAGCCCTACGTTGGGCAGCCTATCCTTATTCGGCAACTTCCTGCAGCCCGGCCCGGATGAAAGGTCACCTCATGAGAGGAACGTCCACTCGATCGATCGCGCGGCGATCACTGATCTCTCTCATGGCATGCGGCCTGGTGTTCGCGGGCGGCTGTAGCGGTTCCGGCGAAACGGAACCGGGCGCGGCCGGTAGCGGCGCCGCGATTTCGGTCGAACACGCTATGGGCGTCACGAACATCGACAGCCCGCCGGAAAGGGTCGTCGCGCTGGACCCCAGCTATGCCGACGCGGCGTTGCTGCTCGGCGTTCCCCTCGTCGGTTACGTCCAGTACCGGGCGGATCCGGGCAATCCGTTCCCGGACTACCTGGGCGATATCGACGACAAGGTTGCCGATTCCGTCAACGTCGGAACGACGGCCGAGCCGAACCTGGAGCAGATCCTGGAGCTCGAACCCGACCTCATCGTTTCGGCCAAGGTACGACACGAGTCCCTCTACGATCAGCTGACCAAAATCGCCCCCACCGTGTTCTCCGAGTCCACCGGCCCGACCTGGAAACAGAACATCGTCCTGCTCGGCGAGGCGCTGGGCCGTAAGGACCGGGCCGAAGAACTGATCACCTCTTACGAGGAACGCGCGGCCGCGGTGGGCGAGCAGATCCGGGCCCGGAAGCCCGATGTCACGTACTCGCTGGTTCGCTTCGCCGGCGAGGACACCGCCCGGCTGTATTCGAGCAACTCGTTCATCGGCGAGATCATGACCGATATGGGCATCCCGCGCCCGGCCGGCGCACCCGACAGCACGGACAGCATTTTCACGCCGCTGTCGACAGAGCAGATCCTGAAGGCGGACGCCGGTATCGTCATGGTTTCCGCCTACACCCCGCCGGGTGACGAAGGCGATTCCAGCCGCGATCAGCAGGCCCGCTATGAAGCCAACCCGCTGTGGCAGCGCCTGTCGGGCGATGTCCTCCATGTCGACGACGAGCCGTTCGTTCTCTCCGTGAGCATCCAGGGCGCACACGCCTCGATCACCGCGCTGGCCGAGCACTTCGGAGTCGACCCGCGCACGGACCTGATCCCACAGTAGAAACCGGCTTCCGGCCGGCGAGCGCCGGCGGGACAGCGGCAACCGGACGGGCGCGCGGGAGTTGATCAGCGCGCCCGTCCGGTGCGATCGACCGCCCTGGACTGCACGATCTGCTCGCGCAGGATATCGGCGTGACCGGCGTGACGCGCGAAATCCTCGCTCAACAGCAGGTAGATGAACCGCAGGCTGACATCACCCAGGTGCGGGTGCGTTTTGATGTCTTCGAGATCGTAGCGGGCGGCCATCACACGGGAACGCGCACTGGCGCATTCGAATTCGGCGATCACATCGGCCAAGGTTTCCTCGTCGCCGACCACGAAGCTGGGGTCGCCACCCGTTGTTCCACCCCCGCATTCACTTTCGGGTACGCCCGCCAGCACACGCTGGAACCAGATCCGCTCGGCGGCCGCGGCGTGTTTCACCAATGCGATCGGCGTGGTCAGCGACGCGACCAGTCGGCGGCGGGCCTCTTCTTCGGAAAGACCGCGCACCGCATTGATCAACTCGGACCGGTTACGGTCGAGCACGTGCTCGAGCATGTACCGTTCGGCACCGGTGGTGATCTGGGGTATCGACCATGTCATCGTCTTCTCGATTCTCTTGGTGGGTCAGCCTTCGATCCGGTTACAGAGCACACGCTCTGTTATGCTGCGATCATGCCTCGCCCCCGAACACACGACCTCGAGCAGCTACTGGATGCCGCCGAACGGATGGCCGTGGATTCCGGCCCCGCCGCGGTCACCGTCCGGGCGCTGTCCGAGGCCACCTCGGTATCCAATGGGGCGATCTATCACGCGTTCGGCTCGCGCCCCGGACTGATGGGCCGGGTGTGGCTGCGGGCCGCGCAGCGGTTCCTCGACTTGCAGCGTGCAGCGGTCGACAACGCTCTGACTGCGGGGGCGTCTTCCGAGTCTGCCATCGAGGCGGTCGTCGCGGCCGCGGACAGCCCGGCCGAATTCCTGCTGCAGCAACCGGTTTCGGGCCGTTTCCTGCTGATCGTACCCCGGGAGGAATTGCTCGGCTCCGGTGAGATCCCCGACGATACCGCCGGGGAGATGCGCCGGCTCGATCTCTCCCTGGTCGAACTGTTCACCGCCTTGGCACGCGGCGTATTCGACCGGGCCGACCGCGAGGCCGTCACAGTTATCCGCGACTGCGTGGTGGAACTTCCCACCGCACTATTGCTACGCGGTCGGCGAGAGCCCGATCCCGCAGTGCGTCGACGCCTCGCAGCCGCCGTCCGCGCGATTCTTACCGAACCCCTGCCACCCCGCCGCGACACCACCCCGACCACAGCGAAGTGAAAGGCAACTCCATGGCCCCCGACCTGCACTACCAGGACAAGATCGCCGTACTGACCCTCGGCGACGACGAGAACCGGTTCGCACCCGACTGGCTCGATACCGTCAACGCCCACCTCGACACCGTCGAACGTGATGCCCAGGGCCTGATCACCACCGGCAGCCAGAAGTTCTACTCCAACGGCCTGGACCTCGACTGGCTGACCGCAAACGGCGACCGCACCGAATGGTACGTCGCCCGCGTGCAGGAACTGTTCGCCCGGATCCTCACCTTCCCGCTACCCACTGTCGCCGCCGTCAACGGCCACGCGTTCGGCGCCGGCGCCATGCTGGCCATCGCCCACGATTACCGCGTCATGCGCGACGACCGCGGCTATTACTGTTTCCCCGAGGTCGATATCAATATCCCCTTCACCCCCGGTATGGCCGCACTCATCCAGGCCAAACTCAGCCCCCAGGCCGCGGTGACCGCCATGACCACCGGCCACCGGTTCGGCGGCCCGGAGGCCCTGGCCGCCGGACTGGTCGACGCCACCGCCGCCGAAGCCGAGGTTCTCACCAGCGCCGTGGACCGGCTCACTCCCCTGCTCGGCAAGAACCCCGCAACGCTGGCCGCCATCAAAACCACCATGTACAGCGCAGCCACCGCAGCACTGCGCTGACATATCGCACAGCCTCCCCCGGCCGAGCCAAAACATCGCCACTACCTGCGGTGCAGGTCTTGACTAGCGGCCGATACGGAGGAGACTGGAGATACACCGGAACAACGAAGAATGTGACGGATTCGACGAAGACGTTCGGAGAATTGCGGTGACATCCCTCGAAAGTCCGGCCAGGCCCCCGGCAAGCCAATCGGAATCCGGAACAGTCAGCGACGACTGAGGTTCGGGAATCCGATGGAGACTACCGGGGACTGCTCTGTATGGGGGGTCCCATCACCGGCGCGGCGGTCCGGCTGCGTACCAGCATGATTGCGGGTACCGCGGCGAGGACGAAGAGCCCGCCCGCCATCGCGACGTAGAGGTGCACGCCGGTTGCCGTGCTCACCGGGGCGCCGTCGGCAGTGACCCCGGGAACTCGGGTCGCCTCGAGCACCGCGTTCCCGGCGAAGCTGAAGACGACCGAGCCCAGCGCCATCATCACCGATACGAGTCCGGCGAACGTGCCGTGCCGCTCGGGCGCGGCGATACCGGTCGCGAGGTTGTATCCGGAGGCACCGATCGCGCCGGCGGCGAGGCCGACCATGGCTCCGCAGGCGATCGCCAGCGGAAGCACCGATACGCCCGCCAGCATCGTGAAGGTCGCCAGTGCCCCGACTGCGATACCGCCGACCAGGGGCAGCGCGGGGCCGAACCGCCCCGCCAGCCATCCGGCGCCGATACCGCCGATCACGATCCCGATATTGGGGGTGGCGAGCAGCACTGCCACCGTCTCGCCGTCGCCCAGCCCGTAACCGAGCCCCAGACCGGGCGGTATCTGGGCGATGAGGCTGGTCAGTTGCAGCATGCTCCGGAAGGAGCCGGCTGCCAGCACCACGGCCAGCAATGTCAGCAGGATCGGCCGGCTGAGTGCCCGGAGGTCGATGAGCGGATCGTCTGCCCGCAACGCGAGGTGCGCCCACCCCGCCAACGCGGCGGCACCAGCACCCAGCAGCGCGATCATGCCAACGGACAGCCAGCCGAGGTCGCGCCCGAGGCTGATGTAGGCGAGCACCGCACCGAGGCCGCCACCGAGCAGGAGCGCGCCGGCCAGGTCGATCCGGCCGGTGCCCCGGATCGGCGATTCCGGGATGAAGGTACGCACGCTCAGTGCCGCGACTGCGGCGAGCAGCGCCGCGGTGACGAATACGCTCCGGAAACCGAACGCATCGATGACCGGCTGCATCAGGAACGGCTCGAGGATCCCGACGACCGACGAACCGGAGGTCACGAGCCCGACCACGGCCATCGCCACCCGCGGGGTGCAGATCTCGCGGGTCAGTGCCACCGTCAGGAACACCGCGGCGAAGGCGGCGCCCTGCAGGAAGCGCCCCACGAGGAATATCCAGATGTCCGGGGCGGCGAGGCAGATCAGCGCCCCGGCGCAGGCGAGGAGCAGCGTGCCGATGAGCACCCGGCGTTTGCCGAAGATATCGGAACTCTTCGCGAGCAGCGGTGACCAGATCGCGCCGGCGAGCATCGCGCTCGCATTCAGCCACGCGGCCTGACCGGTGTCGAAATGCTCGAGCAACTGGGGCAGGACCATCATCGGCGAGCCGACGGCCACATCGGCCAGGACATTGGCCAGGGTGAGCACGGCCGCCCAGAGGACGAGCCGCTTACTCCAGCGGTGCTCTCGCCCGCCGCGGACGGCGCTTTCCAAAGTGTTTACCACTGTGCATCTTTCAGCGCGTTGGGGTGAAATCCCGGCGAGCGGTGTTACTGCCGCGCGGGGTCGTGGGCCGGCTCGATCTCCGAAGGCTCGACGGCCGGGTTCATTGCGAGCCGATGCCGTGTGTCTGCAGCGTCTTGTTCCGGGCAGCGATGGCTTCCCAGGTGGGTGGCACCAGACGATCGCGACCACTCCCGACACGGTCCTGCGCGAAGGTGACGTAGGGACGCTGCCGGGCTTCGTACCGCGCGAACGCGGTGGTGTGATCGCCGCACCTATCGAGTTCTTCGGCGAGGAAGCGGGCGCCGGTGAGCGCGAGCGAGGTACCCCGGCCGGACAGGTAGGCCGGGCTGTACCCCGCATCACCGACGAGGACGATGCGGCCGCGGTGCCAGGACGGCAGGTGGATCTGGCTCGCCGCGGTGAAGTAGAACGCGGGGTCGGCGCGTGCCGCGTCGAGCAGTTCCGGGATCCGCCACGACCGGTGGCCCGCGAACGCGTCGAGCAGGATCTTCTTCTGAGCGTCCGGGTCGTGGTGGTCGTAGTCGATCGGATCCGAGCGGAATTGGAAGTTCGCCACGGCCTTGCCCTGATACCGGAACACTCCCGCCATCCGGCCGGGGACGTTGTAGATCGAATTGGTGTTGTCGCTGTGCGCCTCCCCGGGGAGGTCGGCGAGGGCGAAGTAGACGCCGAGGTGACGGAGATAGTTGTCCTCGGGCCCGAACACCAGACCGCGTACCGCGGAATGCTGGCCGTCGGCGCCGATCACCAGGTCGTACCGTCCGGTGCGGCCCGAGGCGAAACCCACCGCGACGCCATCTTCCGCAGTGGTGAGCGTTTCGATCGATTCGCCGAACCGGATCGTCGCGGTATCCGGCAGCGCGTCAGCGAGGATTCGGACGAGGTCGGCGCGGAGCAGCTCGATATCGTCGGCGGAGTCGTTGATCTCCGCCAGCGGGATCCGGGCGATCGGCTCGCCCCGGCTGTCGACGAACTGGGTGAGCTCCGACATCCGGACCCGCCGCTCGCGGATCTGCGCGAGGAGACCCATCGTGTCCGCGACCTCGATCGCATCGCCGCGGATATCGATGGGCGTGCCGGTGCGCCGGAGGTCGCGGGCGTACTCGACGACGGTGATGTCGTGACCGCGGCGGCCGAGTTCGAGTGCGCTGGCGAGTCCGGCGATACCGGCTCCGGAGACAAGGATCTTCACGGGTGCACTCCAGGTTTGCTGAGGTGAGTAGCGAATCGACCGCAGGTCGCTGGGCGAGCCCGCAGGGCAGTTCGGCGGGCTGCTCTCGCAGCACCACCGCTAAAAGAAACAATCAGTTGCTTTTAGAGTAGCTACGATCGGCTTGCACCGCAACGCCACGCCTGGCGACAATCGGCACCCGAGCAGAGACATGAGGTGAGCGATGGCCGAACCGACCGCCGACCGGCCGACCGCGCGGCGCCCAGGCGGACGCAACGCCCGGGTGCGCGCACAGATCCTCGCCGCGACCGCCGAGCTCGTCGCGCGCGACGGTATCGCCGGCTTCCGGTACGAGGAGGTCGCCGAACTCGCCGGTGTGAACAAGACCAGCGTCTACCGCAACTGGCCCGACCGCGAGGAACTGGTCGTCGAAGCCCTGCTGCGTTACGCCGAAAATCTCGCCTCGGTCGCCGATACCGGCGATATCGATCGCGATCTGGCGGATTTCGCGCTGGCCCTCGCCGGCGGCCTGGAAACGCCGTTCGGCCGAACCCTCGCACAGGCCGTCCAGCCCGCCCGGCAGAACTCCACCGTCGAAGCACTCACCAAAGTCCTCGATCAGCGGGTGGCGGCATTGCGGCGACGTATCGACACAGCCGTCGACCGCGGCGAACTCCCGCAGGTGGACAGTTCTTTCCTGGGCGAGATGATCTCCGGCCCGGTGCACCTCATCGTCGACCGCGGTATGCGCCCGTTCACGCGCGTGGATGCGGAGCGCATCGTCGCCGTGGTGCTCGCCGGTATCCGGGCAACGGCACCGCGCGCCTGAGCGCCGCGGAGTCCGGCTACTGCTCCGCCCGCGGCCGAACGTGACATGACGGCCCGAGAGCGCACCGGCTCGGCGGCCGCCCGACACCACGCCGGCCCGGCGGCCGACCACCGCGCCCAGACGAAAAGTTGCCGGGCCCCCCCCCCCCCCGGGGGGGGGGGGCCACGATGCGCCCGGCACGATCACGCCCGTGGCGCTGGTGGTGCTGGAGCAGAAGGTCCGGCCCGATGCCCGCGACACCCTGGACTATTTCGCGAGTCAGGACGTGTCCATCAAGGTCATCTCGGGTGACAACGCCGTCTCGGT
>NZ_JARWNW010000058.1 GCF_029868325.1 Nocardia carnea | reverse complement strand
CGCTGCCACCGGTCGCGGCGCCCCGCCGGCGGGCCGGCCGGGGGAGGCAGGAGCACCCCGTGTGTTGGGGGGGGGGGACGGGGGCGGCGCGGGGGGGGGGGCGGCCCCGGGCGGCGAGCCCACCCCCCCCCCCGGGGGGCGGCCCGCCCCGGCGCGCCCCGGGGGGGGGGGGGGGCCCGCCCGCCGATACCGTGGCACAGCAACCGGATACCGGAACCCGTCCCCCGCTGCCCCGCCGGCGCCGGCAGACCGCCGCGCCCGCCCCCGCTCCCGAACCCGCCGGTACCGCCCCGGCCGCCGAACCAGCTCGTCCCCACAGCGCCGAGGAAGCACGCAATCTGATGGCCGCCATCGAGGGCGGCACCCGGTCGGGACGCAGTGCGCTCCCGGAGCCGGCCGAATCCGAGAGAACTCGACAGGAAGGCGACGATGACCACTCCCCCGCGCACTGACCCGAACCGGCCGCCGGCGGAACCGGTGAGCAGGCTGCCGGATACCGGACCGAACGGCCGGCCGCGGCCATGAGCGGTCCACACAACACCTCGGGGGACGAGGAGGACGCCGGCCCGGTTGTACGTCTCTATGCGCTCACCCGCGGCCGGGGTCGTAGCGAGCGCGCGGAGCTCACGCTGGATTCGATGGTGGTCGACGCCGGTTCGGGGCTGGCGCTGCGGCGACCGGAACCCGAGTATGCCGAAATAGTCCGGTTGTGCCGGACTCCGCAGTCGGTGGCGGAGGTTTCGGCGCAACTCGGTGTTCCGCTGGCGCTGACCAAGGTCTTGGTCGGGGATCTGATCGACGACGGCCGGCTGATCGTGCGCGCACCGGTGGAGACTCCCGACAACGCCGCGGGACTCGATCTGCTGCGGACGATCGCGAACAGTTTGCGGGGCGGTTGATCCGGGGCGGGCCCGCCGCTCTGCCTTCGAAAGCGCCACCACACGACCCGCGCCACCCGGCCTCCAGGGTGAGCGCCTCATTTGCCTGTCCTCTTCCGCCTGTCCTCTTCCGCGCGACCGCGCGCATCCCGTTCGCTAGAGTCTGGGACAGATACGGCGCATTGCGAGGAAAAATCTAGTAGAAATTATCGCAATGCCGGGATAGCTGGGATGGGGCGGCCGGGGGGGGGGGGGGGTGCCCCCCCCCCCGGCGGCGGGGGGGTATGCTGGGCCGGCGGGCCCCCCCCCCGCGACCCCGGGGTTCCGGATCCAGCAGTCGCCGGCCCGGGAACAGGCACCCGCACCGGACAACGGGCCGCAGGTCACCGACCGTAAGGAAGTCGTCACGGGGACGGTGG
>NZ_JARWNW010000057.1 GCF_029868325.1 Nocardia carnea | reverse complement strand
TCCCTGCTGTCCGCACTCGATGCGATGCGCCGCAGGCGCGAGTGTCGAGTGCGGACAGCAGGGACCTCAGGGGCCGAAACCCGCGGCGCCGAAGGCGCCGCAATAAAACACAGCTCAGTTCATGGGTAGAGCGCCGTCCACTCCACCCACATCGGTGATCTGCCAGCCGGCGTTCTCGTCCAGGGTCACGGTGTAGGTGACCGTTGTCTGGGTGCCGTCCGGGTTCTGCGCGTTGGTCGAGGTGACGTTGACGAAAACGTTCACCTTGAAGACCCCGTCCTGCTCGGACATGACCTTCGCCGTGATGGGGCTGGCCGTGGACGTCCATTGCAGCGGAACCAGGATCTGCTCCAGCTTCGGCGCCGTTTCGTCGAACTTCCCGGCCAGCTGCGGGGTGGTGTTCTGCTTCAGCGCGGTGATCCAGGCGTCGAGATCCTGGAAGTTCACCGTGGCCGCGCCCACCGCGTATTCGGTGGCCAACTGTTCGGCATGGCGGTCGTCGGCGGCGCGTTCGTCGCGTTCGGCCAGATCACTGCGCGCGGTGAAATACAGCGCCGCGAACACAACCGCCGCCACCGCGAGCACGGCGATCAATGCACCGCGGACCAAGCTGGATACCCGGATCGACACGGTGCCCCGCCGTTCGGCACCGCGCTGCTCGCCCGGTTCGTCTCCCGGAGAATCGGTGGTGGGGGCTGTGCCGGCGCTCGGCTTGCTACCGGGATCTTCGGTCTGGTCGGCCATGGTTTGTCGTCCTCTTTCGTTCGCCCCGGTCGAGTCGAACCCGGGCTGTGCAGGAAATGGTCGGTTATCGGGTTGCCGCCACCCGGAACTGTTCACGCCGGTCGCATCCGTTGTATTCGGTGACGCCGTCTCGGGCGATGCGGTGTTCGGCCGGATCGCCCCCGACGGTCGGCGGGTAAGGCCGTACCGCCTATCCATCGTGGTCACAGGCCCGGGTCGGGCCGGGAACACCGGGCGATTCACTTTCCAAGAGGCTAACGGTGGCTCCGGCACAATCGACCGGCAGGGGCGTGCGCCGGTGAGGCACCCGATAGTGACGCCGCACCCCGCAGCAGGGAAAATGGATCCTCATGCAGGCAGAGTTGACACAGGAGACAGGTTTGCGGATCGGCCCCTACCCGGTCGACCCGCCGGTGGTGCTCGCCCCGATGGCGGGAATCACGAACCTGGCATTCCGGAAACTCTGCCGGGAATTCGGCAGCCCCACGGCGATCTATGTCTGCGAGATGATCACCGCCCGCGCCGTGGTGGAACGTAACGAGAAAACACTGCACATGATGTCGTTCGACCAGGGCGAATCGCCGCGGTCCATGCAGTTGTACGGGGTGGACCCGGCCACCCTCGGCGAGGCCGTGCGCATCATCGTCGGCGAAGGCTGGGCCGACCACATCGATATGAACCTCGGCTGCCCGGTCCCGAAGGTGACCCGGCTCGGCGGCGGCGCCGCCCTGCCGTACAAGCGGAACCTGTTCGCCTCGATCGTCCGGGAGATGGTCCGGGCGGCCGAACCGGCCGGTGTCCCGGTGACCATGAAATTCCGGATCGGCATCGACGACGACCACCGCACCTATCTCGACACCGGGCGGATCGCCGAGGCCGAAGGTGCCGCGGCGGTCGCGCTGCATGCCCGCACCGCCGCCCAGCGCTACTCCGGCACCGCGGACTGGTCCGCCATCACCCGGCTCAAAGAAGCGGTGACGACCATCCCGGTGCTGGGTAACGGGGATATTTTCAGTGCCGCTGACGCCGTCACGATGATGGCGCAGACCGGTTGCGACGGGGTTGTGGTCGGCCGCGGCTGCCTGGGGCGCCCCTGGTTGTTCGGCGAATTGAGCGCCGCTCTGCGCGGCGAACCCGCCCCCACCCCGCCGAACCTGGGCGAAGTGGGCAAGATCCTGGCCCGGCACGCCGGGCTGCTCGCCGAACATCACGGCGAAGACAAGGGTATGCGCGATCTGCGCAAACATATGGCCTGGTACTTCATGGGCTTCCCGCTCGGCGCCGACCTGCGCCGCAGTTTCGCCACGGTCTCCTCGCTCGCCGAACTCGACGGCCTGATCGCACAGCTCGATCCCACCGTCCCCTTCCCCGCGGACGCCGAAGGCCCGCGCGGCCGGCAGGGCTCACCGGGCAAGGTCGCGCTGCCGCACGGCTGGCTCGACGATCCGGACGACGGCACCGTGCCCACCGCGGCCGATGTGATGCACAGCGGTGGCTGACCGAGTCGACACACCTCGACACGCCGAACGGCGGGTAGCCGAAACCACCGCTCGGCGCGTGAAAACATAGCTCCAGGCAACTTTCCAGCATTACCCGCACCGCCCGCCCGCTCGAGATGTCCGAGTGGCTCTCAGTGGCGAAATCGTTATCATTGCGGAATCCCGCCTCAGCCTTTCGAGCACGGCTGCGGCGGCAGCGAGTTGCGAAAGAGCGAGGTTCATTGGTGGGTGACGATCGGAACGGGCGTTCACCACGGCCCGGAGGTCGCGCACCGTGGGAGCGCTATCCCACGGCAGAGCCCCCCGAAATGGACGACGCACGAGGGGCTCGGCGGCAACGGCAACCCGAGCCGCCGGCAGACCAGGCACCACTGACGGTGCAGGATCTGGTCGATCGGGTAGACAGCGAACGTACGGCCCGGCGCCGCCCGGGCGAAACAGGCCGGCATGCCTCACCGGGTCCGGCGCAACCACCGCCGGACCGGGCAGCGAGTCCACCGCCGCGCCAGGGTGCCGAACCGCGACCCAGGCCGGAGGCTCCCGGGCCCACCGGCCCGCCGACCGGCCGAACCACGCGGCCATCGGCCCCCTCCGGCGGCCGCCCCCCCGGTCCGCCGCCGGGGAATGTGCCCGGACCTCATTCCACCGGCGCGACCCCGGCCCAGCCCGGTGCGCCGCAGCGCCCCGCACCGCCGGGCGGAGCCGACATGGTCGAAGTGCGCGTGGGTGAGCAGTACCGCGCGGACGTCGGCCGGGGTCCGTCCGAGGTCGTGCAGCG
>NZ_JARWNW010000056.1 GCF_029868325.1 Nocardia carnea | reverse complement strand
TCGGAGCATATTCGGTTGGTGGCGGCGTTCGATCATCGGCATATTTTCCTGGATCCGGATCCGGTGGCTGCGTCGTCGTTTGCCGAGCGGCGGCGGTTGTTCGGGTTGGCGCGGTCGAGTTGGGCTGATTATGATCGGTCGTTGATCAGTGCGGGCGGCGGAATCTACGACCGCACCGCCAAAGCGGTTCCGGTGACACCGCAGGTCCGTGCGGCCTTGCGGCTCCCGCAATCCACCACCCGGCTGTCCCCGCCGGAAATGATCCGGGCGATTCTCGAGGCGCCCGTGGATCTGCTGTGGAACGGCGGTATCGGCACCTATATCAAGGCGAGCACCGAAACCAACGCCGATGTCGGCGATAAATCCAACGACGCGGTCCGCGTGAATGCCGACAGGCTGCGCGTCAAAGTGATCGGTGAGGGCGGCAACCTGGGTGCCACGGCGCTGGGACGGATCGAATTCTGCCGCAACGGCGGCAAGATGAACACCGATGCGCTGGACAATTCCGCCGGGGTCGATTGCTCCGATCGCGAAGTGAATATCAAGGTCCTGCTCGATGCCGTGGTATCGGCGGGAGAACTGGATATCGCCGACCGCAATCCCTTGCTCGCAGAAATGACCGACGAGGTCGCCGAACTCGTTCTGCGGGACAATATCTCGCAGAATTTCCGGATCGGGCTCTCCCGATCGGTCGCCGACCGGCGCGGTGCCGTCCACCGGCGGTTGCTCACCGAACTGGAAACCCGCCGCGGTGTGGACCGCCGGCTGGAGGCACTGCCGTCGGACGCGGAGATGGAACGGCGCATCGCGGCCGGAACCGGGCTCACTTCACCGGAACTGGCCACCACCATCGCCCATGTCAAGCTCGCGCTGAAAGCCGATCTGCTGGCCGGGGATCTGCCCGACAGCCCGACCTTCACCGCGGTCCTGCCGCAGTACTTCCCGACCCCGCTGCGCGAGCGTTTCGCCGGTGCCATCGCCAAACACCCACTGCGCCGCGAGATCGTGGCGACCGTCGTGGTCAACGAGATGGTCGATTTCGGCAGCGCGACCTTCGCATTCCGGCTGGCCGAGGAGATCGGTGCCACGACCGATGATGCCGTGCGAGCGTTCACCGCCGCGGTGGACATCTTCCGGCTGCGGGATCTATGGCATCGGATCCGGACGACCCCCATGCCGACAGCGGTGCGGGACCGCCTCGAACAGGAAACCAACCGCGTTCTGGAACGCGGCGCGCGCTGGTTGCTGCTGAACCGGCCGCAGCCGATTGCCATCAGCGCCGATATCGCCCGCTACCGCGACGGTGTCCGGGCGCTGGCGGATCAGGTCCCCGCCTGGCTGCCCGCGCCCCTGTCCGAACGAGTCGCGGCACAGGCCGCCACCGCGGCGGACGACGGTGCGCCCCTCGCACTGGCCACCGAGGTCTATCACCTCATCCAGCTGTTCCCGCTGCTGGACGTGCTGGATATCGCCGATATCGCCGAACGGGACGCGCACGAGGTGGCCGAGCTGTATTTCGCGCTCAACGCCCACCTGGAGATCACCCGGCTGATCGGTGCGGTGGGGGACCTCGATTACGACCGGCGCTGGGCCGGTCTGGCCCGGCTGGCGCTGCGCGACGATCTCTACGAATCGCTGCGCCTGCTGACGCTCGATATCGCCTCCGCCACCGACCCCGAGGACCTGGTCTCGGAGAAGCTGGACTATTGGGAGCAGACGAACCGCTCGCGGCTGGCCCGAGCCCGCGCGACGCTCACCGAGATCTTCGGGGTCACCCGCCACGATCTGGCCACGCTTTCGGTCGCGGCCCGTCAGGTCCGCAGCCTGGCCGGGACCTCGGAGTCGGCGACTGTCGTCTGAGCACACAACCCCCTGCTTGCCGGTCGCGGAGCGCTGCGCTCCGTGACCGGCAAGCAGCGCAGGTGTACGAACCGCGCCTCAGCAGACGTGCGGACCGGACGCGGCAGGCGTGCGACTGCGTCTCAGCAGACGTGCGGGCTGTGCCGCGGCGGGCGTGGGAACGCGGGTCAGCTGAGCAGGGTCGGAGTTCCACACGATCCGCAGAATTTGGCAGTCGCGAGGAGCTGGGCTCCGCATTTCCGGCAATCCGGGACCCGGGTGGGGGCGAACCGCATTCCACAGTTCACGCAGAAGTTGGCGCCCGCCGGGTTGACCGTGGCGCATCCGGCGCATGCGGGTGCGACGGTACCGGAGGACTGTGCCCCTCCGGGTGTGGTCCCGGCCGGGAGTTCCGCGGATCCGGAACCCGGTGGTAAGCCGGGTTGCGGGGCCCGCTCCGGGGGCGTTCGGTGCTGCCACGGTGACGCCGCTGCGGCCGAACCCTCCCCGGGCGCCGGCGGATTCGACTGTTGCAGGGCGTTGATTCCCAGGGCCGCGCCGAGGATTCCTCCGTCGTGGCCGTGTCCGGTGGCCAGTCCGTGGCCGGCGCCCAGTGCCATCTCGCCGGCCGCGTACTGCCGGAAATCGCCGGCCAAGCGGATATAGGTGACATCCTTCGCCAGTCGTTTGAGCCGATCGGCGTCCTCGGGGGCCAGTGTGATATCGAAGTTTCCGAGGCGGGGGACCCGGAGACCGTACTCGTAGAGTGTGGTGTTGGTCTGCTCCAGAACGGCGCGCTCGATCGCGGGCAGTTCGCCCGACAGGCCGAGTACGGGCCATGCGCCGCGGGACACTTCTCGTGTCACCGCGACCTTCATGGACTTGAGCAGCAGATCCGCGCTCCACGACTCGATTCCGGCCGGATCGTGCAGATCGGTGGTGCCGGCCAATGAGGTGATCAGCTGCTGGGCGTCGCGCACCGTGAGGGCGAATTCGCCGAACACGCGCAAGGTGACGATCTGTTCGCTGACCGGGTCGGCGATATCGGCCAGCCGGCCTCCGAACTTGATACCGGCGAACTCGCGGGTCGAGACGAAATAGAGTTCGGCCCGGTAGTAATTGCCGCCGGACAGGGTATCCACCAGCGCGCCGAGAACGGGGAGCTCGTCGGCGTCTATTCGGTGCCGGCCCGGTCCCAGCATGCCCAGCACGTGGCCGGATTTCATGAACAGCGCCGTCTGGTCGGCGTTGACGATGGCGCGGGAGTAGCGCCGGATGTTCATATCCGGCCACTTGTAGACGAGTTGTTTCTTGCCGGTCTCCGGGACGGCGATGAACTCGCGTTCGAACCAGGCCATCGGGCACTCCTCT
The DNA here is from genome assembly GCF_029868325.1 of Nocardia carnea. Lineage (GTDB taxonomy): Bacteria > Actinomycetota > Actinomycetes > Mycobacteriales > Mycobacteriaceae > Nocardia > Nocardia carnea_C. The sequence continues at coordinate 10,162 of NZ_JARWNW010000056.1, read as the reverse complement.
GCAGCTGACTTGCTCAGCGTAACGCCGGACAGCGGCTCGATCAATCCGGTAGTCGACCTGCGACTAAACCTGTTTCCCCACGAAAGTTTGGGATTCCTACGGAATTACAGTTGCGTCCACCTATTGATCGTGCCGCTAACTAGCGGTACATTGCTCGCAGACATGATCTGCGCCACTCGAAAGGCAAGACGATGACAACTGTTCAAGAGCCTCGGGAACAGGCGGCGCCGGCGGAGGGCCTGCACGCCGAAGACGCGGGCTACCACAAGTCGCTGCGCCCGCGGCAGCTCCAGATGATCGCCATCGGTGGCGCCATCGGCACCGGGCTGTTCCTCGGTGCCGCGGGCCGGCTCCGCGAGGCCGGACCGGGGCTGTTCCTGGTCTTCGCGGTCTGCGGAATCTTCGTATTCTTCATTCTGCGCGCACTGGGCGAACTGGTCCTGCACCGCCCGTCCTCGGGTTCGTTCGTCTCCTACGCTCGCGAATTCCACGGGGAGAAGCTGGCTTTCTCGGTCGGCTGGATGTACTTCTTCCACTGGTGCATGACCGGCATCGTGGATATCACCGCGATCGCCACCTATGTCCACTTCTGGGGCGCGTTCGAGGTGATACCGCAATGGACGATCGCCCTGATCGCCCTGGCGATCGTCGTCGCGATCAATATGATTTCGGTGAAATGGTTCGGTGAGCTGGAGTTCTGGGCGGCACTGATCAAGGTCGTGGCCCTGGTGGGCTTCCTGATTCTCGGCACGATCTTCCTGGCCGGACGGTTCGAGATCGACGGCCAGGCCACCGGATTCAGCATCATCAGCGATAACGGCGGTTGGTTCCCGACCGGTTTCCTGCCGCTGATCGTCGTCACCACCGGTGTGGTCTTCGCCTACGCCGCGGTGGAGCTCGTGGGCACCGCGGCCGGTGAAACGGAGAATCCCGAGAAGATCATGCCGCGCGCCATCAACTCGGTGATCGCCCGGATCGCGGTGTTCTACGTCGGCTCGCTGATTCTGCTCGCTCTGCTGCTGCCCTACACCGTCTTCACTGCCGGGGAGAGCCCGTTCGTCACCTTCTTCTCCAAGATCGGTATCGACGGCGCCGGTTCGATCATGAACCTGGTGGTGCTGACCGCCGCCTTCTCCAGCCTGAACGCCGGCCTGTACTCGACCGGTCGCATCCTGCGCTCGATGTCGATGAACGGCAGTGCACCGAAGATCGCCGGCCGGATGTCGAAGAACGGCGTGCCCTACGTCGGCATCCTTGCGACCGGTGCCATCGCGTTGGTCGGTGTGGGACTCAACGCGCTGGTGCCCGAGCAGGCGTTCGAGATCGTGCTGAACGTCTCCGCGCTGGGCACCATCTTCTCGTGGGCGGCGATCCTGCTGTGCCAGCAGAAGCTGTACCGCTGGTCCCAGGAGGGTAAGGCCACGCGGCCGAAGTTCCGGTTGCCCGGTGCTCCTTACACCAACTACGCGACCTTGGGCTTCCTGGCAGTTGTCGTCCTGCTGATGCTGTTCAGCGATGAAATCGAACAGCGGGCAGCGGTCATCGCGATGGTGCTGGTCGGTGTTCCGGCCCTGGTGGGCGGCTGGTTCCTCGCCCGCAAGGGGGTCGGTGAACTCGTTGCTCAGCGCGCCGAGCCGGCCCCGGTGGCCGCCGCCGCGGACCCGGCCGCCACGGTCCGTGTCCTGGACGAGCCCGAAGACAAGCAGTAGCCCCCACCGCGACCGCGTACTTCCCCGGAGGCAGGCCTCCGGGGAAGTACGCATTCCCAGGAAAGGGAACGCCGGTCTATCGGCCCTCGAGGTGCAGGATCACAATGGACTCTCGGTTCACCCTGTGGGTTTGAGAGGTCGTGCATGCCAGAGCATTCCAGCCCGTCCGAGCACCCGCTGTCGCCGCCTTGGTCGCCGCGCCGGGTCCGCGGCGCGGCGATGCCGCGACGGGCGGCGCACACCTGGTCGACCCGGCGCACCACCAGCAGCGGAAGTGTGCACCGGGGATCGGCCGCGGAATCGGACCTCACGCGCGCTGCGGAGGAACTGCTCGCCGAATCGGGTGCGAGTGGTCCGCGCAGCCCTACCGATGCCGCGACGCCACCGAGCGGGTCCGGGGTGTTCGTTCCGGTGACCGTGGGTTCGGCTCCGGTGATCGGGGCACCTCCGCAGGCCGTCGCCGGACCGGGTACCGGTACAGGTACGGAATCGGACTCCGGCAGTGCCCTCGCGCCGGACCGCGGAATCGGAACAGACAGCGGCGAGGCCGCGGGAGAACGGCCGGACGATTCCGGTGATCTGTCCGGTCTCTCCGATTTCGACCGAGCCATCGCCGCGCTCACCGGTGACGATATCGCGCGGCTCAACAGCCTCGGCGACCCGGACGACGACGATCTCGAGGCCCTGCTGCTGGAGGACGACGAGGACCTCGACGCCGAGTTCGATCCCTTCGCCGGATTCGACGACGAATCCCCCTCCGGCCGTAATGCCCGCTCCCGGCCCAGTGTGCGCCGGCTGGGCGCGGGGCTGGTGGCCTTACCGCGGGTGGACCCGGTCGACCCCGCCACCGCGGTCCTCGCCGACCCGGTGGTCCCCGAGAACAAACGCTTCTGCTGGAAATGCCAGGCGCCCAACGGGCGATCCGGGCCGGACGGTCCCGGCGCGGTCGCGGGGGAATGCGCGCAATGCGGTTCCGCCTACAATTTCCTGCCCGCGCTGTCCGCCGGTGAGGTGGTCGCCGAGCAGTACGTGGTCAAGGGATGTCTGGCCCACGGTGGCCTCGGCTGGATCTATCTGGCGGTCGATACGAACGTCAGTGATCGCTGGGTCGTGCTCAAGGGCCTGCAGAATCCACAGGATTTCGAAGCGCATGTGGTGGCGCTGGCCGAACGCCAGTTCCTTTCCGAGATCACCCATCCCGGCGTGGTCAAGATCTACAACTTCGTCAAGCACCGCTCCCACCGGGAACAGGCCGACGGCTATATCGTCATGGAGTACGTCGGCGGTCGGTCGTTGAAGAAGATGCTGGATCTGGCCGGTCCGGACCGTATTCCGGTGGCCGAGACCCTGGCATACACGATGGAGGTGCTGCCCGCACTCGACTACCTGCACTCGTTCGGCCTCGCCTACAACGACCTGAAACCGGACAACATCATGGTCACCGACGACGAGGTCAAACTCATCGATCTCGGCGCGGTGGCGGCCATGGAGTCCTACGGCAGTATCTACGGTACGCCCGGTTATCAGGCGCCGGAGATCATCGAAACCGGGCCGACGGTTGCCTCGGATATCTACGCGGCCGGCCGAACGCTGGCGGCGCTCATCCTCGATCTGCGCAAGGATGCCCAGGGCAATTACTGCGCGGATATCCCCACGCCGGAGGGGTATCCGCTGCTGCGGAAGTATCCGTGCCTGCACCGGCTGCTGGTCCGGGCGACCCATCCCGACCCGAGCCGCCGCTTTCCGTCTACCTACGCCATGTACTGCCAGCTGGCGGGCGTGCTGCGGATGGTGCTGGCCGCCGATACCGGCCGCGAGCATCCGCAGGCCTCCGCCGAATTCGGGTCGCTGCGCGGTGACTTCGGGATCGATACGTTGATCGGTCAGACCGACGGGATGGTCGACGGCGCGCACCGCAGCTGTGTTCTCGACACCGAATCGGTGGTGGCGGCCTTGCCGATTCCGCTGATCGACGCCGACGATCCCAGCGTGGAACTGCTCGCACCGCTGCTGCACGGGGATGCGCGCCGCACGCTGGACTCGTTGCGCCAGACCGCCGAGCGGATCGCGGCCGGCACCATCGACGCCCCGGAGACCTTCGAGGTCGAGGGGGCACTGGCCGCGATCCGAGCCCATATCGACCTGGGCGATCTGACCTCGGCGCTGGCGCTGCTGGAGGTGCTGCGTCCGCGGGCGGTCACCGACTGGCGGGTGGAATGGTTCAGCGGGGTCGCGGCGCTGCTGGAGGGGCAGTATCAGCGTGCCTACCTGCATTTCGACGAGGTGCACACCATGCTCCCCGGTGAGATCGCACCCGCGCTGGCGCTGGCCGCGACCGCGGAATTGGTGCTGCAATCGGAATCGGCTGCTACGGCCGGCGACCTCGGCGACACGGATCGCTGGCACCGGGCCGCCACCGAGTTCTACCGTCTGGTCTGGCAGACCAACCACGGTGTGGTCAGCGCGGCCTTCGGCCTGGCTCGGCGGCTGGCGGCCGACGGTGAACCGTTGCAGGCGGTGCAGGTGCTCGACGAGGTGCCCGATACCTCACGGCACTACCGCACCGCTCGGATGACCGGCAGTCTGTTGCTGGTGTCCCGGCCACATCGCGAGATCACCGAGATCGATCTGCTGGAGGCCGCCTCCCGGCTCGAGGTTGCCGACGAACCGCGCGCGTTGCAGTTGCAGGTCGTGGTGGTGGGGGCGGCCCTGGAGTGGCTGCGGTCCCGGATGCGGCCCGCCACCACCGACGCCGCTTTACTCGGGTATCCACTCACCGTGGCCGGTTTGCGCAGTGGTCTGGAGTCGAGGCTGCGGGCACTGGCCCGCAGTGCCCCCGAGCGGCTGCACCGGTACCGCCTGGTGGACCTGGCCAACAGTGTCCGGCCGCGTACCCGGTGGTGAACTGCTCAGGGGCGTCCCGGCGCGCGGCGGCGGCGCAGCGCGGTGGGCAGCAGCGGCGCCGATACCAGGACGACGACCAGCAGCAACAGCCACAGCCACCCCCCGAAGATGAGGGCGAGTGCGAAGGCGAAGGCGGCGGCGCAGCCGGCCATGACCGCGAAGCCCGTGGCGGGATCAGCGGGCGGCGGGGGTGCCGACGGTGCCGGGGCGGCCGGAAGGTCGGTGAACAGGCTCGCCAGCTCCGCTGTGGTGGTCGCGGCCGTCGCCGCGCCGGCTCGGTCTTCGTAGTCGGCGAGTGTCAGCCGGCCCGCGCCGAGGTGTTCGGCGAGCTCCCGCAAGGCGCGTTCGCGCTCCCCGACGGATATCCGTGCCCCCGGTAGCTCACTCATATCCGCAGAATAAGACTGTTCCGGTGAGCCCGGCGGAAACCCGGTTCGCCACTGCCGGGAAGCCGGGCGGCGCCCGCGGAAAGTCGATTCCCAGAGGTGGGGAGTAATTAGGCTGGCCTACAGAATTGCGGGTAAGGAGTTGTTTATGGCCACCGTGATCCCGTATCGGCGCCCAGCCGCCGACGTATGGGACTGGCAGCTGCACGGGTCCTGCCGCGGTCTGGAATCGACGGTGTTCTTCCATCCGGAGGGCGAACGTGGCCGGGCTCGCGCCGCCCGGGTGCGGCGCGCGAAGCAGATCTGCGACGCCTGTCCGGTACTGGACAATTGTCGTAGTTACGCGCTGGCAGTAGGGGAACCGTACGGAGTCTGGGGCGGAATGTCGGAAGATGAACGACGTACCCATGCCCAACGTGCCGCCGCTCGGAGGGCGACGAATTGACGAATCCTTGACCAACGCCGGCTGAAGCGGACGTTTCGGTCGTGTCCAGCCGGGCTCGTTACCGTTTCGATGTGGTTTCCTTGTTATATGGCTGCTGGTGTGGAGTACACGATCGATGAGCTGGCGCGCGCCGCCGGTACGACCGTGCGCAGCCTGCGGGTTTATCACGAACGAGGGGTTCTTCCCCCACCGCAGGTCAAGGGGCGGACAGGCTATTACAGCCCCGATCACCTCAATCGGGTGCGCACGATCAGCAGGTTGCTGGACAGGGGGATCAAGCTCAACGGCATCAAGGAACTGCTCAGGGCGTGGGACCGCGGTGACGATCTCGGCGATATCCTCGGTGTCGGCGCGCTCCTCGGCGGTGCGGAAAGCGGCGAGTCGTCGGCCGTGGAACCGGCCCCGGCCGTCGATACCATTGCCGCGACCGAGCTGCAGGAACGGTACGCGTCGGTACCCAACGGGCTGGCACGGATCGTGGCGATCGGTTTGTACGAGCCCGTGGATGCCGCCACTTATCGGCCCGCCGACCGGCAGCTCATCCGGATGGCCGAGCAGTTGACGGCGGCGGGGGTGCCCGATGCGGAGGTTCTGGGCGAACTGGAACGGATGCGGGCAGATTGTGACCGGATGGCCCGGCGCTTCGTCGATCTCTTCCATCGCACCGCCTGGCAGAAGTACCGGGAATCGGAGCGTAACGATGCGGATCTGGCCGAGCTGACCGGACAGCTCCAAGTGGCGCGGACGCTACCGGGACGGGCGGCCGCGGAACTGGTCAACCGGTTCGTCGCGCACTACATCGAAAGCGACAGCGAGTTGTCCGAACTGCCCACCGACAGCTGAACCTTCCGGTCCAGCGCTCGTCTTCTCGGCGCTGGGAACCTGCGAGCGCAATGTTTCGCCGGATGACGATACATTCGGCGGCGGCTCTCCGGCTGCACCGGCCATATACCTAAGTATGTTTTCCGCCGATACCGATGCGCGGTTCCCGCGGTACGGGCACAATCTGCTGCCTGGTATCGACGCGGTAGATGAGGCATGGGCATGGGAAGTGTGACGCTGTGGATGCAGATATCTCTCGACGGGTTCGCCGAGGGGCCCGACGAGGCGGTCCACTGGCCGGTTGTCGACGAGGAACTCTGTACTGAATACCTGAGTGAACTGCGGCAGGCCGATGTCCTGCTGTACGGGCGCAAGACCTACGACATCATGTCGGCATTCTGGCCCACCGCCGACCTCACCCCCGTCTCGCCGTTCTATGTGGAATTCGCGCGGTTCTGGCGTGCGGCTCCCAAACTCGTGGTCAGCCGGACGCTGCGGGATCCGGCCTGGAACACCGAGGTTCTCGGCACCGGCTTCGTCGCCGAGGTGCGGCGCCGTAAAGCCGCAGGGCAGAACATCGCCCTGCTCGGCGGTGCCGAAACCGCCGCGACGTTCATCGAACACGATCTGGTGGACGAGTACCGCCTGTTCGTCCATCCGATGCTGCTCGGTGACGGGGTACCGCTGTTCCGCTCACCGGTCGACACCACCGGCCTGTGCCTGGTGGATGTGCTGACCTTCGACAGTGCGGTGGTGCAGATGCATTACCGGCATCCGGAACGAATGCTGTGCTGAGCGTTACGCCTGTGCGCAACCTCGGGTAACCGTAAATGAACGGGTTCGCCGCACAGCCGACGTCCGCGTGCACTAATTTACGTCTCTATGGTGGTGATCTACCCGGATGGTGCGGTACTCGCCGCATCCGCGACCGAGTTCTTCGGTCGGGAACGGGAACTCGCACGCCTACACGACCTGCTGGTATCGCCGGGCGCGCGGCTGATCACGCTCGTCGGCCCCGGTGGTATCGGTAAGACGCGGCTGGCTGCCGAGGCGCTGCGGCGGATCGATCCGGGCCGTCCCGTGTACTGGGCCCGGCTGGCCGAACTCGACCGCGACTGCGGCGATTCGGCCGAGAACGTGCTGCGGTCGGTGGTGCGCACCGATATCAGCGATCCGTGCTCGTTCGATCCGGGGGTGCCCGGTCGCGGCGGAGCGCGGGCCGAGAACGCCATCCTGGTCCTGGACAACTGTGAGCACGTGCTGGCCGCGGTGGGTCGAGTGGTGATCGACCTGCTCTCGGCGACATCGGATCTGACGATTCTGGCCACCAGCCGCGAACCCATCGGCTGGGCCGACGAATACCTCGTCGCAGTGGGCCCGCTGTCCCCGGCGCAATCGCTGGACCTGTTCCGGCAGCGTGCCGAACTCACCGGCCGTCCGGTTGCCGACGAACCCGGCCAGCTCGCGATCGTGCGCCGTATCTGCCGCCGGGTCGAATATTCGCCGCTGCTCATCCGGCTGGCCGCGGCGCGGCTCCGGCACCAGCCGCCGGCCATGGTGCTGGCCGAACTCACCGGAGGCGCCGACGATCAGCGGATGCGCTGGACACAGAGCGTGCGATCCGGCAGCGAGCGCCGCCACCGCGGTGTCTTCGACGTGATCGCCTGGTCGTTCGACCTGTGCAGCGCCGACGAGCAACTTCTGCTGTGCCGGATGTCGGTATTCGCGGCCGGATACGAAACCGATGGGGTGGAACCACAGCGCAACGGAGTCGAATCGGATGCGGTCGCGGCGGTCTGCGCCGACGATCGGTTACCGCCCGAGCGGGTCGCCCCACTGCTGGAGCGGCTGGCCGAGCGCTCGCTCGTCTCGACCTTCCGCACCGAGAACAGTGTGCGCTGGTATCTGGTGGAAAGTGTGCGGCTGTTCGCAGGTGATCGGCTGCGGCGCGACCCGGCCGAATCCGCGCGGCTGGCCGGCCGCCATCGGCGTTATTACCGGGACCGGGTGGCCGAGGCCCGTTCGCGCTGGTACGGCCCCGCGGAAGAAACGTGGCTGACCTGGGCGCGTACCTCGTGGGACGATATTCTCATCGGAATCGAAACCGGTCTGGCCGATCCCGGCGAAGCCTTGATCGGCCTGGAGACGGCTTCGGTGCTGTTATCGGTCTGGGTGCCGTTCGTGAACGGCGGTAGCTGTGCGCTGTCCCGGCTGACCGCCGCGGCGCTCGAGGTCACGCGCGACCGGACCGACAACCCGCACCGGACCCGCGCCACCGCTCTACTGGGCTGGTTCAGCCTGTGGGAGGGCGACTCTGCGCGGGCACGGCGGCTGCTGAACGACTGTGTGGCCGGGTGGCTGCCCGCCCCGGACGGCGACGATCCGTGGCGGCGGGATCCGGTCACCGATATCGGGTTGCCCCCGTCGGTGGAATGGATCCGGGGCCTGGAACTCATGCTGTTCCACCTGGATCCCCGCGCCGTAACGGTGCTGGACCGGGCGCACCGCCGGTTCACCGAGCAGGGGGACCGGATCGGAATCGAACGCGCCGGGGTGTTCACCGCACTGGCTGCGGCGATGCTGGGGGAGCCGGCGCAGGCCGATGCGGAAACCCGCGCGCACCTGGACCGTTCGGTGGCCGCGGAATCGGCGCTCTCGGTGCACTGGGCCCAGGTGGCGCGCGCGCTGGCGCTGGCCCGGTCGGCGGATCCGGCGGCAGCGCTACGACCGGCGTACGCGGCGGTATCCGGGCGGTTCGCCGTCGGCGATACCTGGAAGGCCTCATGGTCGGTCGCGGTGTGCATGGTCGTACTCACCCACGTGCTGTCCGGCGATCCCGCAGTCGTGGGCGGGGCGGCCGCAGTACACGCGCGCGCCGATGAACTGGCCTGGCTGGCCGGAGTTTTCCGCGCCTGCCATCGGTCGATGGGTATCAACGTGGAACGAGTCCCGATGATGGCGCAAGGGGTGCGCCGGGCGACGGCGGTCGCTACGGCGATCATCGGACCCGCGGAGGTCGCGGCGGCCGAACGGCGTGGCCGGCAGTACCGGCCGGGCAGCACAATGGTTCAGCAGTATCTCCAGCGCAGCTGGCCGGTCGTCCGGGACCCGGTCGCCGCGCCCGCCGCACCGGGTGCCGAGCGCTGGGATGTGCTGTCACCGGCCGAACGTGCGGTCGCGGTGCTGGCCGCCGCGGGCTGGACGAACAGTGCGATCGCCGAGCGGCGGGGGAGTTCGGTGCGCACCGTGGACGCGCAGGTCGCGAGTATCCGGCAGAAGTTGCTGATCGGGTCGCGCCGCGCGATCGCCGGTCATGTCCCGGATGAGCTGGCCCGTACCGTCGATTCCGAACGGGCTGCCTCGGGGCGCCGGGGCCGGCGACGGCCGGGCACACGGTAGCGCAGTCGCGGGGTCACCGGCAGGCGTAGAAGTAGGGCTTGTACGCGCAGATGTCCTGGAAGACGCCGTCGCCGTCGTAGGTTTCGCTGCGGTACGCCGGAATCGCGTGCACGGGCTCGCTGCGGTTGCTGGTATCGGTGGGAATTGCATGGGTGTCGTTGTATGTGCCGTTACCGGGGTGTGAATCACCGCGGGTGCTGTGGCCGACATCGGCCTGGGCTGTCTGTGCTGTCAGGGTGGCGGGCGCCAGGATGAGGGCGCCGGTCAGGGCGGCCGCCGCGGCGATTTTCTTTACCAGTCCGTGGGTGCGAGCGATGATCATGGTCGTCTTCCGTTCCTTCGGGCGGTATAGAACTTCTCCGGCAAATCGTCGTTGGTGGGTCCGTTGTTCTATGTACCGCTGTTTAACGGTACGGTACACGAGTGTGTGAATATGCGCGCTGTGATTTCCCTTGGGTGGGAAGGGGACGTGCCGGGGTCGTCGTGTTGCTGCCGAC
>NZ_JARWNW010000055.1 GCF_029868325.1 Nocardia carnea | reverse complement strand
CAACACCCGTGTCCCGCCCGGGGGGCGCGCCGGGGGGGGGCGGCTAACCCGCTTGGGGCGCCCCCCGCGCGGGGGTGCTCGGCCGGCACCTGGCCCCGGGCGCGACCGGCCCCGGTGTTTCGGCGGGTCGATACGCCGCGCGCCTTCCGGACGTAGGGGGCCCGCCAGTGGTCGTTCCGGCCACTGGCGCATCTGGGCAACGGCAAGGAAATAATCCGGAAACGCGCTGGTCATCAGCGTCCAATAGACCAGTATTCATCCTATGACTCGGCCGGTTGCAGCTGATCCGAGGTTATCCGGGTCGCGCGACCTCCGTGCCGATATGCGGGTCCGCTCCCCGGACCGCGTTCGTTCGCGAGCTGGCAGAGAGCGGATAGGTTCCCTGTCCAAGGCGCGGCGATTGCGGTGCAGATCACAGAGTGAGGGTGTGGAAATGGCGTGGCGATCTAGATACAGGAGAGTGTCGTTCGCGATACTCGCGATGGCGCTGGCGATCACGCTGGGCGCCTGCACCAGGCCCGCGACGCAGGAGGCGGAAGCGAGTGCCGGCGGAACGATCCGGGTCGCGGTGGGGATCGACGCGTCGTTTGCGGCGTTCTTCCTCGCGGACCAGGAGGGAATGTTTCGCGACGCGGGTCTGAATATCGAACTCGTGCAGTTCGGTAGCGGCGGGGAAGCGGTCGACGCGCTCGCCAGTGGTCAGGTACAGCTCGCCGGCAGTTCGGACACCACGACCATTTCGCAGCTACGGCAGAACCCCGATATGCGGGCGATATTCGCCTACGAAGCGTCGGGCGATTACATCAAGGTCGTCCTGCGCAACGGTATACAGACCGCGGCCGATATCGAGAAGATCGGATTCGTGCCCGGCCTCGGGCAGGTGTCGACCGATAAGTATCTGCGGGCAAACGATATCGCTGCCGATTCCGTCGAGATGATTTCGGCAACCCCCAGCGATATGCCGGCACTGCTCGCCCGCGGCGATATCGACGGTTATGTGCTGTGGGAGCCGTGGCCGAGTGCGGCGGTAACGCAGGGGACCGGCCGGGTGGTCGGAGTGACCGGAGATTTCGACTGGATCTATCACCACTGGGCGGTATCCACTGATTCGTGGCTCGAGAAGAACCCCGCGGAGGCCCAGCGGTTCGCGCAGGTGCTCGCGGCGGCGGGCGAGCGAGTCGAACAGGATCCTGCCGGGGCCGCGGCGGCCACCCGGAACGCGGTCAATGTGGCCGACGAGCAGACCCTCGTCGCGATCCGCGAAATCGATTTCAGGGTCACGAACCTGACCGAGAAGGACGTGGACTCGGCGCAGCAGATCGTCGATTTCTACCAGGACATCGGCGTCCTCTCCGAGCAGCCCGACCTGAGGTCGGCGATGCTGCTCGATTGGTACAAAGAGGAGAAGAAATGACCGTGACCACACCTGATATCGCAATCGCGGGCGCTACCGACAAAGGCGTCTCGGTTCAGATCCGGGATCTGGATATCGATTTCGGAACTGCCGAAATCGTCGCGGGCATCGACCTCGCGGTACGGCCGGGCGAATTCGTCTGCCTGCTCGGGCCCAGCGGTTGCGGTAAATCGACTCTGCTCTCCGCCATGGCCGGGTTCGTCCGGCCCACGGCCGGCGGCATCAGCTGCGACGACGAGAAAATCGACGGCAGTAACCGTCATGCCGGCATGGTTTTCCAGAGCTCGGAGGCGTTGTTCGACTGGATGACCGTCGCGCAGAACGTCGCCTACGGGCCGCGGATGCACGGCGCGAAGAAGGCCGAACAGGCGCGGATAGCGGCCGAATACCTGGGGATGGTCGGCCTTCCGCATGCCGGCGCAAAATTCCCGGCCCAGCTGTCCGGCGGGATGCGCCAGCGGGTACAGATCGCCCGAGTACTGGCCAACCAGCCCTCGCTGGTCCTGATGGACGAACCGTTCGGTGCGCTGGATGCCCAGACCCGTCAGGTTCTGCAGACCGAACTGGACAAGATCTGGCGGCATACCGGCTGCACGGTCGTCTTCGTCACCCACGATATCGACGAGGCGCTGACCCTCGCCGATCGTGTCGTGGTGATGACAGCCGGCCCCAAAGCCCGGATCAAGAGCATCTACGACGTTTCCGCGCCGCGCCCCCGCGACCGGGCGAATCCCGAGGTGATCGGACTGTACGAGCAGCTGCGTGACGATATCCGGGCCGAAGTCGTCGCCGCCCTGCGCAATCAGGGGTTCGAAGGCGAACCGGACCTCGCGGGTGTCCGGGGCGAGGAGGAAAAGGTATGACCGCCGTAGCGGAAATCCGTGCACCACGTGGCACGGTCTCGGCGCGTAACGCCGGAATGCGAATCGGGAACCAGGTACTGCGCACCGGGACGCTGTGGCTCGGCTCGGCGCTCCTCGGGCTGGCAGTCTGGTCGTTCCTGGCGTGGTGGTACGGCCCGACAACGATCGCCTCGCCCGCCGAAGTGTGGCGGGCGGCGGGTGAACTGTCCGAGAGCGGTGTCCTGTGGACCTCGGTGGTCGCCTCGGGGCAGCGCATCCTGCTCGGCTGGAGCCTCGGCGTGATCGTCGGCGCCCCGATCGGCATCCTGATGGGCCGATTCAACCTGGTCCGGCAGCTGCTCGACCCCTATATCGAGTTCTTCCGGTTCATCCCACCCATCGCTTTCGTGACACTGGCCGTGGTGTGGTTCGGTATCGGTGAGACCTCCAAGGTGGTGCTGATTTTCTACACCTCGGTGTTCATCGTCACCGTGAGCACGATCGCCGCCACCGTATCGATCAGCGAAAACAAGCTGCAGGCTGCGACGAATCTGGGTGCGGGCCGGCTGCAGATCATGCAGACGGTGGTGTTGCCGTCCGCGGTACCCGGTATCGTCACCGGCGCCCGGCTGGCGATGGGCAACAGCTTCCTGACCATCGTCTCCGCGGAGATCGTCGCCTCCGAGCACGGTCTGGGCTCGATGATCTGGCAGGCCCGCAACTATGGCCGCATCGATTGGACCTTCGTCGGCATCATCGTGCTCGGCATCATGGGTTTCCTCTTCGATCGCATCCTGCGTCTGTCCTCCACCAAGTTCCTTGCGCGCTATGGCGTCAAATAATCAGATGGGTACACGATTCGGTGAATGCGATTCGTACACATGCGCGCAGGATTCCGCGTAACTTTCTCAACGGGGTCGAGCGGGTAGGGAATCGGCTGCCCCATCCCTTCATTCTCTTTCTGCTGATCGCCGCCGTGATCGCGGTCGCCTCGCTGCTCGCCTCGTTGGCCGGGGCGACGGTGATCGATCCGAAGGAGAACACGCCGGTCGCGATCCAGAGCCTGGTCTCGGGGGAGGGACTGCAGTTCGCGCTCACCTCGATGATCGACAACTTCCTGTCGTTCCCGCCGCTGGGTCTCGTAATCGTGATGCTGCTCGGCGTGGGCCTGGCCAATCAGGTGGGCCTGCTGGAGGTTGCGTTCAAGGCGATCGTGGCGCGAGCGTCGTCGCGAATGCTCACCTTCGTGGTGATCTTCGTCGGCATCGTGAGCAATGTGGCTTCGGAATCGGCCGCCATCGTGATCCCGCCGCTGGCCGCTATGCTTTTCCTCGCGGTGGGGCGGCATCCGATCGCCGGCCTCGCCGCCGGGTTCGGGGCGGTGGGGGCAGGGTTCTCGGCGAACTTCCTGATCGCCGGCACCGATGTGCTGCTGTCCGGGCTCACCACGTCTGCGGCGGGAATCGTCGACAGCGAAACCGTCGTGACGCCCGTCGCGAACTGGTTTTTCATGTCGGCGTCGACGGTGGTGCTCACTCTGGTGGGTGTTTTCGTGACCGAGAAGATCGTCGAGCCGCGGCTGGGGCCGTACGAGCGTTCGGGTCAGGTCGAGACAGCGGAGTTCACGATCTCGGTGGAACAGCGGCGCGGGCTGCGCCGGGCGTCGCTGGCGGCGATTGTCTATGTCGTGGCCGCCGGTGTGCTGGTCGTGCCGCCGAACGGTCTGCTGCGCGGCGACGACGGTGGCATCATCGATTCGCCGTTCATGGATTCGCTGGTGCCGATTATTTTCCTCTTCTTCGTCACGGTGGGGGTGGTCTACGGTGCGGCGACCGGTGCCATACGGTCCAGCAGCGATGTGCCGAAATTGATGATCGAATCGGCACGAGAATTGGCCGGAATCCTGGTGCTGGTATTTGCGGTGGCGCAGGCGCTCGCCTACTTCGAATGGACCAATATCGGGTTGTGGATCGCGGTACAGGGCGCGGAGGTGCTCCAGAATCTCGAATTGCACGGTGTGGTCGCCCTGGTCATTCTGAGTATCGTTACGCTGATTCTCAGTCTGGTGATCTCCAGCGGTTCAGCGCTGTGGTCGATCATGGCACCGGTCTTCGTGCCGATGATGATGCTGAACGATATCAACCCCGCGTATGCGCAGCTCGCGTACCGGATCGCGGATTCGTCGACCAATATGCTGGTACCGCTCAGCCCGATCCTGGCCGTTGCGCTCGGCTATATCCAGCGTTACGACAAGAAGGCAGGAATCGGCACGGTGTTCGCATTGATGATCCCGTATGCGGTCGTCTTCTACGCGATCTGGATCGTTCTCTTCGTGGTATGGGTTCTGCTGGGTATACCGATCGGCCCGGGCCAGACGCTTCACGAAATCTCCTAGTGCACAGAACAATCGAAAGAAGTATGTGAATGACCGATATCTCGGAGCCGCTGGACATCGCACTGGACGAACAGGTGGAAAAGGTGTTGCGCGACGATATCGCCGGATTGCGGGAGAAACTGCTGTCGGTGAGCCACGATATCCACCGGAACCCGGAGGTCCGGTTCACCGAACACCACGCCAGCGCACTGCTCGCGGATACGCTGGCAGCGGAAGGGTTCACAGTCGAGTCGGGTGTCGCGGGCCTCCCCACAGCCTTCCTGGCGGAGTTCGGTTCGGCGGATACCGGGCCGACGGTCGCCATATTCCTCGAATACGATGCGCTGGAGGAGATCGGCCACGCCTGCGGCCACAATGTGATCGCCACAATCGGTCTCGGCGCGGCGATCGCGGTGCGGCGCTGGCTGGACGATTCCGGTACCGGCGGCAGGATCATTGCTGTCGGCAGTCCCGCCGAAGAAGGCGGTGGCGGCAAGACGTACCTGCTCGATAGCGGCCGGCTCGACGGAATCGACGCGGCGATGATGATGCATCCCTCGGGGGAGAACCTCGCCGCCATGCGGACGCTGGGCCGTGTCGCGCTCGACTTCGAGTTCACCGGGAAAGCCGCGCACGCCGCCGTCTCCCCGCACGACGGCGTGAACGCGCTCGACGCCGCGGTGCTGACGCTGAACGCCATCGGGTTGCTGCGGCAACAGCTTCCCGACGACGTCCGGGTACACGCCGTGATACGGGACGGCGGGGAAGTGCCCAATGTGATCCCGGAACGTGCGGTGATCCGCACCTACATCCGGGCGGCGGATACCGAGGCCTTGGTCGGCAATTTCCAGCCGCGGATCGAACGGTGCGCGCAGGGGGCGGCGCTGGCCACCGGGGCGTCGTTGAACATCGAGAAACAGGCGCCGACCTATGCCGGTCTGCGACCGAATCCGGTGCTCGCGCAATTGGTCGACGCGAACTTCGCGCGGGTCGGGCGGGTGACCGAACCGCCGCGCACCGAGGTATTCCCCGGGTCGACCGATATGGGAAATATCAGTCAGCTGATCCCCTCCATCCATCCGAATATCGAATTCGTGCCGGGGCTGTCGATGCATACCCGGGAGGCCGCGGCATATGCGGGTGGCCCCGAGGGCGACCGTGCGGTGACCGACGGCGCGCTGGTGCTGGCGATGACCGCGGCGCAACTCTTCGCGCGTCCGGAGCTGGTCGAGCGGGTCCGGGCCGAGTTCGTCGAGGGCACCAGGGTGAGCTGACAGCGGCACCGAACGCGGGGGGGGGGGGGGGGGGGCGGGGGGGGGGGGGCCCGGGGGGGGGGGGGGGGGGGGGGG
>NZ_JARWNW010000054.1 GCF_029868325.1 Nocardia carnea | reverse complement strand
GTTCGAGACCGGCCGGTCACCGGCCTTTCCCGGCGGTCCTCGTTATGCCGCCGACCCCGTCGGGGCGCCGGGCGCGGCGCGCGGGGGCCCCCGGGGTCGAGGCGCCCCCCGCACCCGGACCCGGGGCCCACGAGAACCCGGGCGCCCCCGCCCGCCGCGCCCCGGGCCGCGACGGGGTCGGCGGCATAACGAGGACCGCCGGGAAAGGCCGGTGACCGGCCGGTCTCGAACACCTCGACGGTCGCCGGCCCGGTGAATCGCGCGTGGCCCTCGACAACGGTGACCCCGTTGGCCTTCAGAAGCCCCGCGACCCCGTCGGTGAGCTCCTTCACGATCGCGTCCTTGCGCCCGCACACGGCGGCGAAGTCGACGCGAACGTCCTCGGTGTGCACACCGAACTCGACTCCATTGCGGATCGTCTGGAGGACCTCGGCGGAGCGCAGCATGGCTTTTGTGGGAATACATCCCCAGTTCAGGCAGACACCCCCTGGGCGCTCCTTTTCCACCAAGCCGACGCGCAGGCCGCGCTGGGCGGCGCGGATCGCCGCGACGTATCCGCCGGGGCCGCCACCGATCACGAGTAGATCGAAATCCGGCACTTGTGGTGCTCCTCATCCTCGAACAGGCGACCCACATCCAGGTGGGGCTGGGTCGTCCCTCGAGTCTTGTGGTCACCGGATGCACAAACAATGCCCTCGATGTTCAGAAATTGGCCCCTCGAATTGGGCGCTGCGCCCAATATGGCTACCGGGTGGAGCTCTGGTCGCCCCGGTGTGCACCGATCTCGAGGGCCGCCAGGGCGAGCGAGAATTCCAGATGCGCGCGCTGCCCTTCCAGGGGGCGCCCCAGCAGCGTGCTGATGCGCTGCAACCGGTTGATCACGGTGTTCCGGTGGCAGTGCAACCGTGGCGCGGCATTGGCGGCGGAGCAGCCCGCCGCGAGCCAGGTGGACAGGGTGCGAAGCAAGACCGCCTGTTCTTTCTCCGGTAATCCGAGGATCGGTCCGAGACAGCGCGTGATCAGCAACTCGGTCAGATCGGGTGCCCGCAGCAACAGCGCTTCGGGGTAACGGTCGTCCAGCGAAACCAACACCCCCGCAGCGTCGTACGCGATGGTGTCGAGCGCCAGCAATGCCAGGCCGTGAGCGGTGCCGATCGCGGCCATTCCGGCGACTACGGGGGAGGCGGCCGCCCGTCCGCGAACTTTCGGCCGGAGTTGCCGAAGCACGGGCTCGACGGCGCGATCCTCGAGCGCCACGATGCCGACGGTCGAATCCGCCCGCTCCTGCCAGGCGGAGCGATATCCGAGCGACGACAGAGCCGTTTCCGCCCCGGTGTGCCACGGCGGTGAATCCCCGCGCGCGACAACCACCAGGTAATCGCCGTGGACGGGCAGGTCCAGCTCGCGGGCGGCGCGGGCCGCGAACATCGCATCACGCGCCCGGCCCGCGAGCACGTCCTCGATCAGGCCGTGCCGGCGGCGCTCATCCCGCCGCACGCGCTCCAACTCGGTGTTGCGGTACGACGTGACCAAAGCCGACGACATCCTGTCGATCACCGCCCACATCGCGGTGCCGGCCTCGCGGAATTCGGCCGCCGGCACATCACCCGCCTTGTCGAGCAATGCCTCCCAGACGATGCGTCCACCCAGCCTGAATGTGCGCAGCATCGCCTCCAGGGGCACGCCCTGCTCGGCACGTTGCCTGCCGATAGCGGCCGCGACATCGTCCTGCTCGGTGCCCTCGGCCCGGCCGCCCAAGAGGTCCAGGACCCGCGTCAGAAATCGCTGACAGCCGTCGAGCAGATCTGCGCGGGTCACCGCCGAATAGTCGGTCCATTCGGGATTGTCCGTGAAAACCGCCGCCAGCAGCCGCTGCGTGAGTGCGGGTATCTCGCTCCGGCAGGCGGTGGCCAGCGCCCGCGCGCTCGTCACCGGCTCCGCTCCCTTGTCCGCCGCCACGACGAGCCAGGTTACGCCACAGTTGTTCGCCGACCGGCGGCTTCCGGGCGCCGAAGCCTCGGAGGTGGTTACTCCGCGGTGAGTCGCTGGGCCGCGAGTTGGCGGAGATCGCTGGATTTGATCTTGGCACTGGAGCTGAGCGAGAGGTCGGCTTCGGTGAAGAACAGGATTTCGCGGGGGACCTTGTAGCTGGCGAGTTGGACACGCAAGTGGTCGCGGATCGCGGCGGCGTCGAGGGTGTGGCCGGTGTGCGGGACGACGCAGGCTACGACCATTTCGCCCAGGGTTTCGTGGGGGACGCCAACCGTGCGGCCGATCTTCACGCCGGGATATCGGGCGAGTACCTCGTCTACTTCGAGTGGGGAGACGTTCGCGCCGCCGGTCTTGATGATGTCGGTGAGCCGGCCTTTCCAGTAGAGGCGGCCTTCGTCGTCGAGGTACCCGCCGTCACCGGTGTGGAAATAGCCTTCGTCGTCCAGAGTTTCGTCGAGGGATGTGCCCACGTAGCCGAGCATGAGGGTGGGGCCTTTGACGCAGATCTCGCCGTGCTCGCCCCTGTTCAGGATCGTGCCGGTGAGGGGGTCGGTGATCTTCACCGTCACGCCGGGTAACGGCATACCGCTGCTGCCGGCGATCGTTTCCTCGGGGGTGCAGGCCGGGAAACACGTGGTGATGGTGAAGGTTTCGGTATTGCCGTAGGCGTGCCCGGGTTCGGTCCAGTCGCTGTCGATGGTGGGGTGGGTCGCCAACGGGAGGTCGCGGTCGACGAACCGCAGGCTGCTCAGGTCCACGGTGTTCCAGTTGGGGGCGCCCTGGAGCTGGGCGTGCTGGTGCGGCCAGGAAACCGGGAACGTCACCCGCTGCGCCTGCATCAATTCGAGGGCTTCCTCGGCATCGAACAGCGACTGCAGGACCAGGGTGCCGCCGGCGGCGAGGGTCGCGCCCAGCGCCTGGCCGAAGTTACCGGACCAGAAGAAACCGTTGGCGGTCCAGCAGCGCACCTCGTCGTCCGGGCCGAAACCGAACATCCGCCGGAACCGCCACAGCTGGATCGTGACCCCGCGGTGGGCGCTGCGGATACCTTTCGGTTTGCTGGTGGTGCCGGAGGAGAAGAACAGTACCGCGGTATCACTGGGCTGCACGGTCGCAGCGGTCGCGGCGATCAGCGCGGGATCGGTGTCCGCACCTCGTGCGAGGAAATCGTCCCAGCTCTCGATCGCTGTCGCCGGCACCGGTTCCCCGACCGCCGCCAGATAGCGCAGGAAGGGATATTCCGTCGAGGCGACCGCACCGGGACCGGTGGTGCCGAGCCCTGGTTCGAGACCGGTGAGTACCTCGCCGAAATCCGTTTTCGCGACGCGGCGTTCGAACAGCAGCACCGATACTCCGGAGATCCGGAGCAGATGATCGAGCTCGGGTGGTGTGGAGAACGTGCTCAGCGCCACCGCGACCCCGCCCGCCAGCGAGGTACCGAAAACCGCCGCGAGCCATTCGGCGCGGTTGGTCATGAGCACACCGACGCGGCTGTCCCTCCCGACCCCGCACGCCCGCAGCGCCCGCGCGACCTCGTTCGCCCGGTCCCACAGGTCGGTGTAGGTCCATTCGACACCGTCGGCGGGGGAGATCAGCGCGGTGCGATCGGTGTAGGAGCCGGTGACCTCCCGGAGGAATCCCGGGAGAGTGAGCGTGCCCAGGCCGGGTTCTTCCGCGAGGGGTGGTCCCGCGACGATCGCCGGGGCAGGAGTGTGCTGGGTCCCGGTGCTCATCCGGTGTCCTCTCTGACGGTGCTCCGCACGCGGCGCACGGGTGGTGCTGGGTGGACCGCCGCCCGGAGCGCGCCGGCCCGACGTGCTGTTGTCCGGCAGTGCGCGCTGGGGCGGCGCGCCCCGCAGTGGCCGTGTTACAGCGGTAGCTCGACCTCGGCGGTGCAGGAGACCAGTACACCGCCGTCCTGGTTGGTGAGTTTCAGCTTCACCTGGACCAGTGGCACACCCCAGGTCGATTCCGGTGTCTTGTCCACGATTTCGGCGTCGAAATAGGTGACATCGCCTTCGAACGCCGGTCCCCGGAAATCGGCTCTGGTGTGCCGGACCATGCCGTCGTTACCCGCCCAGTAGGCCAGATAGTCCGTGCACCAGGCGCCCATGGTGGCCCCATATCCGTAGGCGCGCGCCATGCCCACATCACCGGCTTTTTCGGCGTCGATATGGCCGCGCGAGGGCCCGACGTACAGCCCGTCGCGCAATCGCGGATCGATCTTCGCGCCTTCTTCGTCGAAGCCGAAACCCTCGGTCCAGCCGGGATCCTGGTAGACCCACGGATCCTCGATACCTGCGGGCGCCGTCCAGCGGAAGGTGCCCCAGATGTTGAACAGGAAGGCCCGGTATTCGGTGGTGAAGCTGGCGATACTGTGCGGGCCGATCACCCGGCGCGGCAGTTTGTCACCGACCTTCACCTCGTCGAAATGCGGGGAGACTCCGAGCCGGTTCGACATCAGCCATTCCGTGCGCAGCGCGTCGACCTCGGCGAGTTCGGCGGCCGTCCATTTCTTGATCTCGCCGAGCTGGTTCTCGTACATTCCGCGTTTGTTCGCTTCCTCGGCGAGGTAGCGGATCGCCGTCGACCGTTCCTTGGCGACGAGTACCCCGTGCTGGTTGCGGTGGACGGTATCGCCGCGGGAGAACATGGTGGGCCCGGCGAATTTCGTCTCGGCCACCTTGTAGTCGTGGAACCGCCGGTCCTGGAACAGCTGATCACCGGGCCGCACGGGGCAACCGTAGAACCACCACTCCTCGCCGCCGAAGATGAGATGGCTGTTGGGAATACGCCCCACGCAGGCCGGTGCCGCACCGTGACCGTAATCGAGGGCGACCGCGATCGACTGCGGCGCGACGAGTCCGCCGTAACGGGATTCGCGGGCGAACTCCTGATCCCAGTGCAGCGGGTTCGGGTAGTCCATCGCCATCACCCAGCGGCGGATATCGGAGGTACTGCACGGATCCCACAGCTGGCCGCCGCCGATGGGTTTGCCGACGCGATGGTCGACATCGCTCAGGTCGAGTTCGACAGTCGGTTCGGTCGTCTTCTCGGTCACGAAAAACTCCTGCTCAGCGGTTCACATCGACGACTATGCGGCCGCGGACGGTGCCCGCGATGAAACCACCGGCCGCCTCGATCGATTCGTCGAGGGAGATCTCCCGGGCGATCGAATCGAGCACGGCGGGGTCCAGATCGCGGGCCAGGCGGGCCCAGGCGTCGAGTCGTTTCTGGAGGGGCGCCATCACACTGTCCACACCCAGCAGCGAAACGCCGCGCAGGATGAACGGGGCAACCGACGCCGGGAAATCCATGCCCTGGGCGAGGCCGCAGGCGGCCACCGCACCGCCGTAGCGGGTTTGCGCGGTGGCATTGGCGAGAGTGTGACTGCCGGCGGTGTCGACGACACCGGCCCAGCGTTCCTTCTGCAGCGGTTTGCCCTTCTCGGCGAAGTCGGCGCGGTCCACCACCGTGGTCGCACCGAGCTGCTTCAGGTAGGCGTGCTCGCCGGCCTTGCCGGTGGTGGCGGCGACGGTGAAGCCGGCCTTGGTGAGCAGGGCGATGGCGACACTGCCGACCCCGCCGGTCGCGCCGGTCACCAGGATTTCGCCCGAGTCCGGAGTGAGGCCGTGGTTCAGCAGTGCGTCCACGCACAGCGCGGCGGTGTAGCCCGCGGTGCCGATCGCCATGGCCTGCCGCTCGGTGAATTCGCCGGGCAGCGGAATCAGCCAGTCGCCGTCGAGCCGGGCCCGCTGGGCGAGGCCACCCCAATGGGTTTCGCCGACGCCCCAGCCGTTCAGGACGACCTTGTCCCCGGCGGACCACCGGGAGTGGCTGCTCGCGGTCACCGTGCCGGCGAGGTCGATACCGGGAACCATCGGGAACTTGCGTACCACGGGGGAGGCGCCGGTGAGGGCGAGCGCGTCCTTGTAGTTGAGGGTGGAGTAGGCCACCTGTATTTCGACGTTGCCCTCGGGCAACCGGTCGTCGTCCACACTGGTGAGTTCGACCTGGGAGCCGGCTTCGCCCTTGTTGATGACAATTGCGGAGAACATCGGTGATGTGGTCCTTCCTCGATCCGTTCGGGATATGTGCCGTGCCGGCATCTCGAACGGCAACGGTTCGGTGGACGGGTGCCGGTCCGTTCGGAGAATTTAATTCTCCGAATATAAGAATTATATTTCCAGTCGCGGTTATCGCTGTCAACACCCGACCCGGTGGTCAGTGCGCCGTCCACCCGCCGTCGACGACGATGGTCTGCCCGGTGACATAGCGACCCGCATCGCCGGCCAGCCAGACCACCGCGCCGACCATGTCCTCGGCGCTCCCTTCGGTGGGCAACGGAATATTGCGCCGCAGGTATTCGGCGCCCCGGTCGCTGTCGTACAGGCTGCCGGTGATCTCGCTGCGGAAGAACCCCGGCGCCACCGTGTTCACCCGGATCGAATGCCGGGCCCATTGAACGGCGAGTTCCGTGGTGAGCCCGGATAATCCCGCTTTGCTCGCGGCGTAGGACGCCTGCGGAATACCCGGCACACCCACTCGCCCGCTGATCGAGGAGATATTCACGATCGATCCGCGGCCGAGTTCACGCATATATGGGAAAACCTGCTGGGCCAGCAGCAGTGGCGCCACCAGGTTGAGGTCGAGGGTGCGCCGGATATCGTCGAGTGGTTCGGATTCGGCGCGTGCGGTGCCGAAACGGTTTCCCGCGGCATTGATCAGGATCTCCGGTGGCCCCAGCCGCTCGGCGATGTCCGGGATGAGCTGCGCGCTCGCCGCTGGATCCGAAAGATCGCCGCTGCGCGCGAATCCCCCGATTTCCCCGGCCAGTGCCTCGAGCCGATCCCGCCGCCGTGCCACCACCGCGACCCGTGCGCCGAGCCCGGCCAGCGCCCGGCTCACCGCCGCCCCGAGTCCGGACGAAGCGCCGGTCACGATAGCGACCCGCCCACCCAACTCGAACGACGGCAATGCCGCCGTATACGCGTCGACAGCAGTGTGTTCACCGGATATCGGTGCGTGCTCTGGTCGGTCACCGGACCCGGCTGGTTCCGGACCCGACTTCCGCTGCCCGGGTACTACCGGCCTGCGTGAGGGCCGTGCATCGCGCCGCCGCGCCGTCGACCCCCGACCTGCTTCGCTCATTTCGGCTGTGCGAGAGCTGGGCGAAAGCGCTGGTGGATGCTGCGGCGTCGTCGCGTCGGGCTCGCTCGTACCGTGTTGCCGAGGCGGGTGCGGGGACCCTGGATGGTGCGGCTGGGCTGATGCGTCCGGCCCCGGCGTGCTCATGCGGTCCCCGCACGGGAGATCAGTTCGGGCAGTTGTGTGCGCACGACCTTGCCCATGGCGTTGGTCGGTAGCGCTTCGACCGCGGTCCATACCTCGGGCACCTTGTAACCGGCGAGTTCGCGCCGGCAGTATTCGGCGAGTTCGGTGAAATCCACGGCCGCTCCGTTCGTCTGGATCACTGCCGCGACCTGCTGGCCGAGTCTTTCGTGCGGTATCCCGCAGACCGCGGATCTGCCCACCGCGGGATGTGTGTCCAGGACCCGCTCCACCTCGAGTGGATAGATATTGGCACTCCCGCGGATGATCACCATCTTCTTACGGTCCAGCAGGGTGAGCCGGCCGTCCGAATCGACCGTACCGATATCGCCGGTGGCGACGGGCCCGTCGGGCGGTGGTTCGATTCCGCCGCCGGTCCAGTGACCGAGCAGTGGGCGCCACATGTTCGCCCACGGTCCTCCGGTTCGTGCGGACAGCCGGAGTTCGCCGATTTCGCCCGGCGGAAGCCGGTTGCCGCTGTCGTCGTAGGCTGCAACGTCATAGTGCGGCAGCACCGTGCCGCTCGTTCGTGGAACCCAGTCCGCGCCGGGTGGGTCGATCGAGACCACGGTCGGCGCCTCGGTGAGCCCGTAGGTCACCCGCGGGACCAGCCCGTGCGCGGCGGCGAATGCCTCGCGGAGCCGGTCCGGGGTATCGCTGCCGCCGCTCCACACCTCGCGCAGCGAACTCAGATCCAGTTCCGGGTGGGCGGCCAGATCGTGCAGCTGTGCGGGTGCCCCGTTCCAGACCGTCACCTTCCGGGTGGCGATCCACTCGGCGACCCCGGCCGGATCCCGGCGATCCATGATCACCGCGCAGCCGCCCGCCTGGGCGGTGAGCAGCGTCGACAACACGATCATGTTGAGGATCGTCAGCGGGAAGCTGTCGCCCTTACGCAGATCCGGGCCCCATTCCCGGGTCGCGACCAGCACCGCGCCGGGCAGCAGCATATTGCGCTGACTGTGCACCACCGCCTTCGGTCGCCCGGACGTTCCGCTGGTGAATGCGATACCGGCGGCTGCGTCGAGCGCGGTGTCGACAGCGGGCGCGGCGGGCGCGCGCTGAGCTGCCGCCCACCGGCCGGGATTCACCCGGGCAGATGTGTCGAGCAGGCAGCGGGGGCCCGCCAGGACGACCCGCGGTTCGATCAGGTCGTGCAGGTACTGCTGTTCGGCAGCCGCCATGGCCTCCCCGATCCCCGCCCAGATCGCGCCGATCCGCTGGGTGCCGTGGAACGCGGCGACGATATCGAGATCGTTGGGCAGGCAGGCCGCCACCCGGTCGCCGGGTCGCACGCCGAGTGACCACAGTGCGGCCGCGGCGGCATCGGCGTGTTCGTCGAGTTCACGGTAGGTCCAGATGCCCGACGCCGCCTCGATCGCGGGGGCGTCCGGATTCGCGGCCAGAGCCGGTCGCAGCACCGCCGCGATGGACGCCGGTAGTGGGACCGCGCCGCGGGTCACGGAACCTCCGTTGCCGGAAACGTCGTTCTCGCCATTGAAAATCGGCACTTGTACTTGATATCACTATCCTTACAAAGATTCATCAGATAGCCGTCGATTTCTTCGCGCGGCCCGGTGAAGGTAGGGCATATGCAGCACACAGGGCCGCTGGCCGGGGTCCGGGTCATCGATCTGACCGCCATGGTGATGGGTCCCTACTGCACCCAGATCATGGCCGATATGGGTGCCGATGTGATCAAAGTGGAACCCCCGGCCGGCGACAACACCCGCTACATCTCGGTGGGCCCCGAGGAGGGAATGGGCGGAGTCTTCGTGAACGTGAATCGTGGCAAACGCAGCGTGGTCCTCGATCTGCGTGCGGAATCGAACAAGGCGGCGCTACGCGAACTGATCGCCGACGCCGACGTGTTCATCCACTCCATGCGCGGAAAAGCCGTCACCGCACTGGGCTTCGGCTACGAACAGGTGGCGGCGGTGAACCCGGGCATCGTCTACACCAACTGCTACGGCTACGGCCGCCGCGGCCCCGACGCCGACCGCACCGCCTACGACGACACCATCCAGGCCGAATGCGGTTTGCCGTACGTGCAGCAGATGCTCACCGGGGAACCGGGGTACGTCGGCACGATCATGGCCGACAAGATCGCCGGAATGACCGCTCTCTACGCGACGATGATGGCGCTGTTCCACCGCGAACGCACCGGCGAAGGGCAGGAGGTCGAAGTGGCCATGTTCGAGACCATGGCCGCGTTCATGCTGGTGGAGCACGCCAACGGCGCCCTGTTCGACCCGCCGCTCGGCACCGCCGCCTACCCGCGCGCGGTCACGAGTGAGCGCACCCCCTACCGCACCGCCGACGGCTATATCTCCGCACTGGTCTACAACGACAAACAGTGGAACGCCTTCATCGCCGCGGTCGACCCGCCCTGGGCGGGCCCGTAATTCGCGACTCTTGCACAGCGCGCCGCCCGGATCGGCACCGTCTACGCGCACCTCCGCGAAACCTTCCGCGGCCGCACCACCGCGCAATGGCTGGACCTGCTGAACTCCCTCGATATCCCGGCCGCCCCCGTGAACACCCTCGACGAACTACTCGACAACCCGCAACTGACCGCCACCGGCTTCTTCGAAACAGTCGAAACACTTTCCGGCCCGGTGCGTTTCCCGGGCCCACCCACCTGGTTCTCCCGCACGCCGGGCCGGGTGGCAGGACCTGCGCCACGCCTCGGCGAGCACACCCCGGAAATCCTGTGCGGCGAGGACGGGTCTCCGACGCCGGCCGAATCGGTGCGGGCCGCATGGCCGGCACGCGCCGACCGGACCGGCTCATACTCGCCTCCAGGCCGCGCAGCGGAGCCCGGGCAAACCCCCGCTTCGCCGGCTGTCGCCGGGGCTCCGGAGCTGTCCGCAGCCGCTGTGTGCGCCGGGCCGGCGGGATCGCCCGATCCCGCGCGGACTGCGGAGCCTCCGGCGCCGGCGGGTTCTGCCGAGACCGGTGATCCGGGAAAAACCCCGAACCTCGGCTCCGTGGGATCGTCGCTGTCCCTTGGCAGAACCGGGGAAAAGGAGGAGGGCGCACACGCGCCGACCGAGGCACACACCGTTCCTGCGGACCGCGGGGAGCGCCGGTGAACGCGGTCGAGGCGGGTGAGCTGGATCTGCGCCGATACCTGCGGCCGGGCGACCGGATCGTGATCGGTCAGGCCTGTGGGGAACCGAGCGCCCTGATCGAGGCACTGATAGCGCAGGGACGCGAGCTCGGGGGACTGTCGGCCTTCGTCGCCACCAGTTTCTCCGGCATCTTCACCCCGGAATCCACCGAATCGTTCGCGCTGTCGAGTGTGGGGGCCATCGGTTCGCTGCGCACCCTCACCAGGTCGCACCGGCTCGGCATCATCCCGTGCCATGTCGGCCGGGTGGGCCCGATGATCGAGGCCGGAACCCTCGGCTGCGATGTGGCTTTCGTGCAGGTCAGTCCCGCCGACGAGAACGGGCGGCACAGTTTCGGGCTGATCGGCGATCACACCCGGGCCGCGGTGGATCGGGCGCGGGTGGTGATCGCCGAGGTCAACGAGCACGTGCCGTACACGCTCGGTGAAGGGCTGTGGGCCGAGGAGATCGACTGCGCAGTCCGGGTTTCGCGCAGCCCGGTACAGGTTCGGCCGGCCGAGATCGGCCCCACCGATGAAAAGATCGCGAAAAACGTCGCCTCCTACATCGCGGACGGTGCCGTCTTGCAGGTGGGCGTCGGCGCCGTCCCCGACGCAGTCCTGCGCCTACTGACCGACCGCCGTGACCTGGGTGTCCATTCCGGAATGATCGGTGACGGTGTGGTCGACCTGATCGAAGCCGGTGCCGTCACCAACGCGCGCAAGCCGATCGATCCGGGTGTGACGGTTACCGGCGCCCTCATCGGCACCGACCGGCTGTACCGCTTCGCCGACCGTAATCCGGGACTGCGGTTATGTCCCACTTCCTACACCCACGACGCGGCGATCCTCGCTCAGCTCGACGGACTGGTCACCCTGAACTCCGCGATGGAAGTCGATCTCACCGGTCAGGTGAACGCCGAACAGAGCGGATCGGCCTACCTGGGCGGCACCGGCGGCCAGGTCGATTTCGTCCGCGCCGGGGCCCGCTCCCGCGGCGGGCACGCCGTGATCGCGCTGCCCGCCACCGCGAAAGGTGGCACGGTCAGCCGGATCACCGGCCGGCTGTCCGGCCCGGTGACCACCGCGCGCAGCGATGTGGATGTGATCGTCACCGAATTCGGTGCCGCCGAACTCACCGGCTGCCCGCTGCCCGAACGCACCCGCCGGCTGATCGCCATCGCCCATCCGGATTTCCGGGAAGAGCTGGACCGAGCCGCTTTCGAAATCCAGCGCAGAGGATTCTGATGACCGACCCCGTACTCTTCGACGCCCGGCCCGACGGGATCGCAGTCATCACCCTGAACCGCCCGGACCGCCGCAACTGCCTGGACAAAGATATCCGGGCCGGCCTGTTCGACGCCTGGGAACGCTTCGAACACGACCCGTCCCTGCGAATCGCGATCCTCACCGGCGCCGGCCGCAAAGCCTTCTGCGCGGGCGGAGACCTCACGGAGATGGTGGAAACCCGGATGGGTGAACCACCCCGCGATATGTTCCCACTGCCCTACGACACGATCGAACTGTCCAAACCGACCATCGCCGCCGTCAACGGCGCCGCCTTCGCGGGCGGCTGGATGATCGCCCAGGCCTGCGATCTGTGCGTGGCCAGCACCACCGCCACCTTCGCGGTCACCGAGGTGAAGGTGGGCCGCAGCTCACCCTGGGCGGCCCCGCTGATCCATATGATCCCGCAGCGGATCATGATGGAAATCCTGCTCACCGGCGACCCGATCACCGCCCAGCGCGCCTACGAGATCGGGCTGGTCAACCGGCTCGCCGAACCCGGCGAACTACTCGACACCGCCCTCGACCTGGCGGGCCGGATCCTGGCCGGTGCACCACTGTCGGTGCGCGCGGCCCGCGAAACCGTCATGCTGGCGACCGAGATGGGGCGCTCGGCTGCTCTGGAAGCTGCGCGCCACGCAGCATCGCGCGCCTACCGCAGTGCGGACGCACAAGAAGGCCCGGCCGCATTCGCGCAGAAGCGGCCGCCCCGTTGGACGGGGTCGTGAATACCGGAATGACCCCATTCCGGTGAATCCCATTGTGTGCGTGCTTCTTTTCGATCAGTATCCGATGCATGACGAACAGACGAATCCGCCGAACAGTCCTGCTGACCGCCGTCACCGCCGCTGCATTCACCCCCTTCGCCCTTGCACCGGCGGTGGCCGATGCGTCGTTCGTCGCCCCGGAGGTGACCTTCGCCGGCACGGCACCGGGAACGGTGACCGCGACCCTGCACAACCCCAACGACCGCGGCCAGTGCTGGGCCGAGGCAGGTGTGGGCCCGGAGAACAACCATGTCTTCTTCGGTGAATCCAAGCCGGAGTCGCTGGCGAATCCCGGTCAGACCGTGGAGACCTCGCTGACCGGCTTGGAGCCCGGATCGACGATCACCGCACGCGGTGGATGCGCAGACACCAGTCCGGCCGGTGGTTACGTGCTGGGCGAATTCGTGACGGTCACCGTCCCCGGCGCCGCACCCGCCACCGGGAGCTTCGGCGGCTAGCGGCTGCGCCGTCCGCCGACCACGAATGGTCGCCGCGCCGAACGTCGTCGCGTCCGGGACCGATCATGAGATCGGACGCCTCCTACCGGCCCCGATGATGTATGAGGACCCACGTACTCTGTGGCCATGTCCGATCTACCGGCTCGTTTGACCGTGGTGACGCTCGGCGCTCGCGATCTGCCGGCACTCCGCCGTTTCTATCGTGCCCTCCAGTGGGAGGAAGTGCCGGGCGGGGACGATCAGTGGACCGGCTTTCTCCTCGGCGGTGTCCTGCTCGCTCTCTATCCCGATACGGAACTGGCCGCGGAGGCAGCCGCCGGCGCCGCCGTGGGTTGGTCAGGGGTAACCCTTGCCTGCAATGTGGACAGCCCCGAGCAGGTGGACAGTGCATTCGCCGCGGCGGTGCGGGCGGGTGCCGAGGTCGTCGCCGAACCGGTGGACCGCCCGTGGGGCGGTCGTTCCGGCTATATCGCGGATCCGGAAGGGAACCGCTGGGAGATCGCCTGGGCGCCGGGTGCACGATTCGACGCGCGCGGGGCGCTGACCGGTTTCAGCGGCTGAGGATCAGAAGATCTCGGACGTGAAGCCCGCGGCGTCGCGGACCCGGAAAACATCGTGCAGCACTGTGATGAGGACGTGCAGGATCTGCTCGTGATCGAGTCCGGCCTCGTCCGGGCGCAATTCGTAGGCCACTGTGCCCGCGACGAACCCCAGTTCGGCCAGCAGGGCCAGTTCCCGCTCGGTGAACCCGGTCTGCTCGGCGGGGTTACGGCGGCGCAACCGCTGGTACAGCGTTCGGCGCAGCGGCCCCGCGGGATCGACGACTTCGATATGGAAAACGCCTCGGGTCTCGGCGAGCCATTGGACGGTGCCGGGACCTGCGCTGATCACCACCGTGCCGTGCCCGGTGCTGCCGCCGATCTCGATCGAACGATCCATCAGGTCCCGGACTGCCGCGCGTAGGGAATGCATGGTCCGAGTATGGATTGTCGCGACGAAGCGCGAATCGGGAAAACTACTCGAGCCCGGGGTTGGGCAACCATTCGTTGCGTTCAGCCCATCGGCGGCGCTACTGGAGCCCGCGTCATCCTGCTGGGCGGCGTCCCGCTGCGGGAGCAGCGCCTTCCGGGTGACTGCGCGCGGCTAGGCGTCGTCGACGATCTTGATCGCCCACTCCGGACAGGCGTCCTTGGCAGTCTGTACCGCTTCGGTGAGGTCCTCGGGGATCTCGGTGTCGACCGCTTCGGCGTAGCCGTAGTCGTTGAGTGTGAAGACTTCTGCGCACAGGGTGGTGCAGATCCCGTGGCCCTTGCAGGAGTCGGCGTCGACGATGACCTTCATGGAACTACCCTTCCGTACGGTCGAATTCGAGGTGCAGGGCGGTGATTCCGCGCAGGATGAAGGTCGGCAGGTAGGTGTATTCGCGGGCGTCTGCCGGGCCGTGCACGCTTTCGTCGATCCGGATATCGGTGGTGCGTTCCAGCAGGCGGGTGAACGCCACCTTTGCCTCGGTGCGTGCCAGGGGAGCGCCGGGGCAGGTGTGGACACCGCGGCCGAAGGCGATATGGGAGCGGGCGTTGGCCCGTTTCGGATCGAATACGCTCGGATTCTCGAAGCGCCGTGGATCGCGGTTGGCGCCGCCGTTGGCGAGCATCAGAACCGTTCCGGCCGCAACCTCGACCCCGCCGACCGTCGTGGTGGTTTTGGCGAGCCGGAAATCGCCCTTCACCGGGCTTTCCATCCGCAGCATCTCTTCGATGAAATTGTTGATGCGGTCGCGGTCGCCGCGGAGCCAGGACTGCAGTTCCGGATCCTCGGCGATCAATTTCAGCCCCGACGACAGCAGCCGGACCGTGGTTTCCTGCCCGGCGGAGAAGAGGTTGGCGGCGACGCGGACGACATCGATCACCTCCGGCCGGCTCCCGTCGGGAAAGGTGGCCTCCGCCAGGCTGGTCAGCACGTCACCGCGCGGATTCTTCCGCCGGTCCTCGATATAGCCGGAGAACTTCTCGTAGAGGAACTCGATGGGATTGTGCTCCATCGCGTGATCGGAGCTGGTGCTGCCGACCGTTCCGGTACGGCGCGGGTCACGCTGCAAGGCGTTGAGGAACTCTTCCTGGTCCTCCTGGGGTACCCCGAGCAGATCCGCGATCACGTAGAGCGTGAAGGGCCCCGCGAAATCGCGGATGAGTTCGCCTTTTCCCGGGGCCAGGTATTCGTCGAGCATCGAGTCGGCCAGATCCCACATCGTCTCTTCGTTTTCTTTGAGGCGTTTCGGGGTGATCAGGCGCATGAGCAGCCCGCGGTGGGCGGTATGGGTCGGCGGGTCGAGGGCCGGGAGCTGATCGCTGAAGGGCAGTGAATCCCGGTGTTCTGCGATCAGGGCGTCGACATCGGAGTTCTCGTCGATGGGGACGGGAAAACCGGGGAAGGGTCCGGTGACCGAGATGCAGGAGGAGAACCGTTCGGTGTCGTTGAGAACCTCCAGGGCCTCGTCGTAACCCGTCACCATCATGACGTTGTGGTGCTTTTCCCGGGTTACCGGGCACTGCTCGCGAAGAGCGTCGAAATACGGGTACGGATCGGCAACCAGCTCCTGCCCGAGGAAGAAGTCCAGATCCTGGAAGTTTTTCACGTGACGGTTCCCTTCGCTCCGCCGGCTCCCACCGCCACGAGCAGCTCCGCCGGTTGACTTCCGCATTTGAGAATATAACTCTCATCTGTGAGTATGAGATTTCCACACGGCGTGCCGTGCGTCAACCGGAGGACCGGAGAACATGACCCTCGATCTCACCGCTGACCAGCGGCTCTTCCAGCAGACTGCCCGGGAATTCCTGGCGGAGACCGTCCCGGTGGCGACAGTACGCGCCCTGGGCGAGGCAGGAACCGGATTCGACCGCGAATGGTGGCGTTCGGCCACCGAACTCGGCTGGACCGCCATGCTGGTCGCCGAGGAACACGGGGGCGGCTCCATCTCCGGACGGCCGCTCACCGAATTGACCTTGGTTGCAGGTGAACTGGGTCGTGCCTGCGCGCCGGGTCCGTTCGTCACCACCAACGCGGTGCTGGCCGGGCTGGCGAGTGCGGAGACCGGATTCGGTGACACGATCGCCGCGGTCGCGGCGGGGGAGCAGGTCATCACCTGGGCCGCTTACGAACCCGGCCGCGGTATGGAGGTGATGGTCGCGCCGGGCGCAGAAGGGAGCGCGCGGGTGAGTGCGACGCCCGAAGGCGACGGGTACCGCCTGAACGGGATCAAGGACCGGGTCGAAGCCGGTGATCAGGCCGATCTCTTCCTGGTGACCGCGAACGGCCCCGACGGGCCGATGCAGCTACTGGTCGCCGCCGATGCCCCCGGAGTCACCGTGACCCCCACCTGGACCCTGGACCTGGTCCGGCGCACCGCCCGTATCGAGTTCGCCGGGGTCGTGGTGCCGGCCACCGCGGTCACGCACACGGGGCCGGCCGCCACCGCGGCGGTACGCGCCCAATTGCACACTGCCGCTGTGCTCACCGCCGCCGAAACCGTGGGCGCCACCGAGGTAGCCCTGGAATCCACCCTCGGATGGTTGAACGACCGCTACACCTTCGGCCGGCCGCTCGCCTCGTATCAGGCGCTCAAACATCGCATGGCCGACAACAAGACCTGGCTGGAGGCCTGCCGGGCCACCGCGACCGCCGCGGCGGCGGCCTGCGACGACGATCCGGATACCGCGGACGAAGCGGTGAGTGTCGCGAAATCGTATGTGGGCGCCAAGGCGCCGGTGATCGGGCAGGACTGTGTCCAGCTGCACGGTGGGATCGGGGTCACCTGGGAGCACGATCTGCATCTGTATCTGCGGCGGATCGGGCTCGGCCGGGCGCTGTACGGCACACCCGAGGAACACCGCCGCCGGATCACCGATCTGCTCGTCGCCGCCGCCTAGCGCGCCGCACCTCCTGGAAGGCACACCCTCATGACCACCGATGTGGAACCAGTCGCCGAATTCCGTGAACGCGCCCGGAACTGGTTGCGCGACAACCTTCCTCCCGCTCTCCCGGAACAGGCGCCGCCGGACAGCAAAGAGGAATGGGACCGGGCCCGGGAACTGCAGCGCACGTTGTACGACGCCGGATTCGCCGGTATCTGTTTCCCGAAGGAATACGGCGGACTGGGTCTCACCCCGGCGCATCAGGCGGCGTTCACCACCGAGTCCTATCCCTACGAGATGCCGGTCATCCTGAACGTTCCCACACTGTCCATCTGCGCCGCGACCCTGCTCGACCTCGGCACCGAGGAACAGAAACGCGAGCATCTGCCCGCGGTGCTGCGCGGTGACGAACTGCTGGTGCAACTGCTGTCCGAACCGCGCGGCGGCTCCGATCTGGCGGGGCTCACCACCCGCGCCGACCGGGACGGCGACCGGTGGATCCTCAACGGATCCAAGATCTGGAGTTCCGGCGCCTACGCCGCCGACTACGGCCTGTGCCTGGCCCGCACCAACTGGGACGTGCCCAAACATCGCGGACTCACCATGTTCCTGGTCCCGATCGGGGCGCCGGGGGTGACCGTGCAGCGGATCAAACAGGTCACCGGGTCCACCGAGTTCTGCCAGGAATTCTTCGACGATGTCGCGCTCGGCGACGATGCGGTGCTCGGTCAGGTCGACAGCGGCTGGGAGGCGGCGTCGCGGCTGCTGCATCACGAGCGGGCCGCGATCGGCGGAACCTCGCCGTTTCTGAGCGGCGCCCGCCCGCACATCGGCGGCGAGGAGTCCCCGATCCTCGACATAGCCCGCCGGCTCGGCAGACTCGACGACGTCCGGGTACGGGAGGATATCGGCGAAGCCCGCGCGATGATGGTGGTGCGCGACCAGCTGATCGACCACATCACCCGCAGCATCACGGCCGGTGAACTACCACCGGCGGCCGGTTCGATCACCCGGTTGTTCAGTGCCGAGAACTCCTGGCTGCAAACCGATATGGCAGTGAAGGTCGCGGGCGCGGAGGCCGCGACCCACGCGCCCGGCGACCCGCTCGATACCGCCAGGATCGGCACCGACTACCTGTTCCGCGCCGCCTGGAGCCTGGCCGGCGGGAGTACCGAAATGGCCCGCAATGTGATCGGCGAACGTGTTCTCGGTATGCCCCGCGAGTACGCCGCCGACCGCGACGTGCCGTTCAACGAGGTGAAACGGGGCCGCTAGGGCGGATCCGCAGATTCGGAGGCAGTGATGCGGTTCATCTTCCATTATCCGGAAACCGGCGGTGTGGACGGCGATGTCCTCGACGCCGGGCCGCTGGGGGCGGTCGCGGGGGCGGCCGAACGGGCCGGATTCGGCGGGTTCTCGTTGAGCGAGCATCCCGCGCCCGGCGCGCGCTGGCTGGGCGCGGGCGGCCATCAGACCCTGGACCCGTTCGTATCCCTGGGCTACGCGGCCGCGCTGACCGAACGGATCAGGCTGATCACCTACCTGTCCGTGGCGCCCTACCGCAATCCCATGCTGCTCGCGAAAGCGGCCGCGACGCTGGACAAACTATCCGGCGGCCGGGCGATCCTGGGGATCGGCACCGGCTACTTGAAGGGTGAATTCCATGCCGTCGGGGTCGATTTCGACGAACGCAACACCCTGTTCGACGAAGCGCTCGACGTCCTCCCGCTGCATTGGAAGGGCGAGCCGTTCAGCTACGCGGGCAAACATTTCAGCGCCCGCGATGTGCAGGCCCGCCCGGCGCCGGTGCAGCAGCCTATCCCGATCTGGATCGGCGGGAATTCGGCATTGAGCCGGCGGCGGGTGGCCCGGGCCGCGCACGGGTGGATTCCGATGTCCGGCGGTGCCGAACTCAGCAGCACCGCCCGGACTCCCGAACTCGGCGGGATCGAGGAGCTGTCCCGCAAGATCGCCGAAATACGCGAAACCGCTGCGAGCACGGGACGCACCGAACATATCGACCTCGTGTACTCCTACAGCCATCCCGGGCTCACCGGCCCCGGCGCCGACCCGGGCCCACATCGGGAGGCGTTCGGTGAACTGGCCCGCGCCGGGGTGGACTGGATCGTGGTCTCCACCCGGGCCGGTGTGCACGAAACCCTCGATCCGGGAATCACCTTCGACTTCCTGGCCGAGTTCGGCGCCACCTACATCGACGGATAGGACGATCAGATGGGCTGGTTCGAGGAACG
Source organism: Nocardia carnea (assembly GCF_029868325.1). Classification (GTDB taxonomy): domain Bacteria; phylum Actinomycetota; class Actinomycetes; order Mycobacteriales; family Mycobacteriaceae; genus Nocardia; species Nocardia carnea_C. The sequence continues at coordinate 2,646 of NZ_JARWNW010000054.1, read as the reverse complement.
TGCCGGTCTCGCGGGCACAGTGGCCGTGGTGACCGGTGGTGCGGGCGGATTGGGCGGTGCGATCGTCGCGGACCTGGCGGACAACGGCGTGCGCGTCGCCGTCCTCGATATCGACCCCGCAGCCGCCGGCGAACTACGCTCCGTTCTGGCCGACCGCGGCCACGAAGCCCTCGTAGCGCACGGCGACGCCCGCGATCCCGCCGAACTCACCGCCCTGTTCGAGGCCGCCCAGACCAGGTGGGGCCGGCTCGACACCCTGGTGAATGTGGTGGGCGGCACCTTCCGTGCCCCCTTCACCGAAACTCGCCCCAAGGGCTGGGACGCGCTGCTGCGCACCAACCTGACCCATGTGCTACACGCCTGCCACCAGGCGGTCCCGCTGATGCGGGCGGGCGGCCGCGGCGGCAGCATCATCAATATCACCACCATCGAAGCCCACCGCGCGGCACCGGGTTTCGCGGTGTATGCGGCGGCGAAGGCTGCGGTGGAACAGTTCGCGCGCACGCTCGCGATCGAGGTGGCGCCGGAGGGGATCCGGGTCAACAACATCGCCCCGGATTTCGTCCCCACACCGAACCTGGAACGTATCGGTACCGGTGACAACGCAATGATGGACCCGGAGGGGGTGAAGGTCGCCATCCCCATGGGCCGCGCCGGACGCCTCACCGATATCTCCCACTGCGCGGTCTTCCTGGCCTCCCAGCTCTCGTCCTACCTCACCGGCACCACCCTGCACCCGGACGGCGGAACCTCGGCCTCCGCCGGCTGGTTCAACTGGCCGGGCGAGGGCTGGGCCAACCACGCTCCGCTGCGGGTTCTCCGGGAAAGCGGGGAGCTCGGCGCCGATGAGGGTCGGCCACCCCTGAGGGCCTACAGAAGCGGATAGCCGAGTACCGTACGGTTCTTCGGATTTCTGCCACGACGTTCGTTATCGGATATCGGGGTTCCGGTAGTAACCGCCGAAGAACCAACGGATATGGCGTAGCCGCAGCTGACTGCCGGTGAGGCCGTGGTTCGGTCTGCGGCGATGGCCGGTTGCTGTTTGGCTTGGCTCCCAACGCTATTGGTTGGTGTGGGAGGGCGGTTTCGTGGCGACGCGGGTGTTCGCGGATGAGGAGTTGGCTCGTCTGCGGGAATTCCCGGAGATCGGCCGCGAGGAGCTGTTCCGGTTCTTCACGCTCTCACCGGCGGATCTGGCGTTCGTCGATCCCGGTCGCGGTCGTGGTCCGGCCGATCGGCTCAGTATCGCGATCGCGTTGTGCACGTTGCCGTGGTTGGGGTTCGTGCCTGATCGGGTGGTGACCGCCCCGCCGGTCGCGGTAGCCCGGTTGGCCGAGCAGCTGCGTGTCGACGGTACCGAGATCCGTTCCTACGGCCGCCGCGCCCAGACCCCGCACCGACCATTTGCGCCTGGTCGCGCAGTATCTGGGGTGGCGGACCGCCGGTGCGCTCGAACTCGAGGAACTCGACGTGTTCCTGCTGGCGCGGGCGATGGAGCACGATTCGCCGACCCGGTTGTTCCGGTTGGGGTGTGAGTATCTGATCTCGGCGCGATCGAAGTCGACATCGACGCCGAACTCGCCGCGCTCGGCCCGACGGGCTACCGGCCGCTGCGGGTGCGTGACACCCTGTTCTGACCGGCCCCGGCGCTACCCCAGGGCCCGGTTCGTGTGCTCGCGGCCGAGCCATTCGGTGGTCGTCATATCGGGGATCAGGTCCGCGCAGGATCGTTCGTCCTGGGTTCAGTCGTGGTCCCAGGCTCGCGGGTAGTGCGGTCCGGCGACGTAGCCGAAGGAGTAGGGGTGCCCTCGACTCCGATCCGCAGCTTGTCGGCGGTGATGCCCGCCCACTGGCATCCCGGTGTGCCAGATGATTACCCGCCACACCCGGACCAGTGGCGAGCCCGACATATGCAGAGGTCAGGACTTACTGCGTGCGAAAAGAATCGCTTGCTGAGCTTTCGCATCCGGGTCGAGCAGCATCTGGGCCTCGACCACGAATCCGGCATCGTGCAGCCAGGCTGCCACCTGGTTCGGCTGACGGCGGTGGACATGGACCTTCATCGGGTGACCGCCGTAGCCCTCCGTCTTCAACAGCGACTCGTCGCCGACGTGAAACAGGAGTTGCAACGGTCCGCCGGGACGCAACGCTCGGTGGAAGCGCCCGAACACAGTCGGCACCTCGTCGTCGGGGATGTGGATCAACGACTGCCAGGCGAGCAGGCCGGCCACCGAAGCGACGGGCAGGTTCAGCTCCGTCATCGAGCCCACCTCGAACCGCAGGCCGGGGTGGTCGCGCCGGGCCACGTCGATCATCGCCGGGGAGAGGTCGATACCGAAGGCATCGACACCGAGCTCATGCAGGTGGGCGGTGACTTCACCGGGGCCGCAGCCGACGTCCGCGACCGGTCCGCCGCCAGCGGTCCGCACGCTGTCGGCGAACAACGCCAGAGCCGCGCGAAGGTACTGGTGTCCGGCGAGGGCGCCGCGCACTTGGTCGGCATAGCTGGCCGCGACCGTGTCATAAGAGGTTCGGGTGTCGGCCAACCAGTCATCCGTGGTCATGACCGGCACGATATTCCATAATCGCGGCGGACTCGGCGCTACCCGGGAACGACAAAGGTGCCTACACCCCGCCCGGGGGGGG